>NZ_JBFAML010000037.1:0-45425 GCF_040660295.1 Micromonospora sp. NPDC049891 | reverse complement strand
GGCCACTGCTCCAGCAGCCCGAACAGCAGGCGACCGGGCGGTACCTCCGGCACCCGAAGATCCACCACCAGCAGCGTGATGATGATGGCCAAAACGGCGTCGCTGAACGCTGTGACACGGCTGGTGTCCGACCGGGTGCCGAGGTCGTCGGTTGGCCTGCTCACGGTCGGTGGCTACCCACCGACGCCCCCGATAACCGGCTTCTCGCAACCGGACCTATGGCACGAACATTTGCCAGGATCGAGCGACCGACAGACGCCCTGGTACGCATCACGACGACGACCATGTCCACCCGACCCCGCAGCGAGCACAAACCGCTGCCTCCCTCACAAACCCACAAACCGCAAAGCCCGCGTCTCGCCCGGCGGCCGGCGGAACGCGGCCCTCTGGGCAATGTCCAGGGTGCAGCCTGAGGCGCACCGGGACTGCGCGCTGGGGCTGTTCCGCGAGAGGGCGAGGTCTACCTCGTCCCGTCCTGGGACAAACACCTACGCGAGCACGGCGACCGACTCACCCGCGCCGATCGGAAGGCCAAGGTTCGAGCCCGGAGCAGGGCGAGCGTCTGCCGGCGGTGCGGCATCTACTCCCGGCAGCCGCGCAGGCGCGGAGCTGGCCGACGATCGGGCGGAACAGGGAACCGCAGGTCACGCCGTACCCTGGCGGTTGACCCGCCCCTCGTGGGCCGCCTTCGACCGGCCATGGTCGCGCTCGGTTCCGGCCGATCCGGTTGCCGTGCGCTCGTGCCGCTGGTCCGGCGAGTGCTCCACGGTGGCCCCCTGCCGGCCCCGCGCTCCGCTGCCCGGGTGCCGGCGCCCCCGCGCCGACTCGCCGCCGCTGTCATGCTTGTTGCGCTTGTGGCTACCCATGCCCGGTGGGTACCCGGCACCCGGGCGCCCATGCTTTCGGGCGGGACGGCTCCGGCGAAGGATGCCGAAGCGTTCAGTTTGCCGAGTTACTCGAAACGGACACGGACGGTGCGCCGGCCAATGCCGCGCTCCTCGGGCCTCGCCTAGCTGCGGACGCCAGGGATTTGGCTCGCGTCACGCCCAGACTCGGCCCGTTGCATGAAACAGCTGCCGAATGTCCTTTGACAGCTCGGACTCCAGGTCTTTGAATTCGTCAGCGCTCATCGTCTTGCGCAGGGTCGTCAATACCGCGCGAGCACCTTCAGCCGCCCGCTGGTCATCCAATCCAGCCCGCGTCCGTACCTCATTCAGGAACTCCACAAGATCGAGCCGTTCGGCGAAGTCCACTTCCTTGTGCAGATACCCTCGATACTCCTCGGGAAGTTGCGTGGCCAGGTCGCGGGCCTCACCGCCACTGATCCGTTCCGCCAGCGTCGTGAGCGTGGCTCGGATGACGTTTGCCGCCTCCGTCGGTGGGAGTCCCGCCTGCTCCCGCACCGATTCGAGGAACTCGGCGTAGTTCACCGCTTCTCCTTCCCGACCGGTTGAGGTGTGTCGCGACGTCCACGACCGGCGTCGTGCTCAACTCTGCCTTCCCAGGCACCCGTGCGGGAATCCCCTCCCGTGAGGGAGGAAAGGAAATCCATAATGCGGCGAGGCTTCGCGGACCATTTACACGAGGATCGTCTCGCGCGACGGCCGCCACCGGGGGCGGGCGCCGGTTATGGTCCGCGAGGAACCGGCCGGGCAAGGGCTCGGATGTCCTCCGGCAGCTGCGCCATCGCATCCTCAAACTCGTTGTGCCCGACCACGCGGTGCATGGTCTGCAGAACGGCCCGCACGCCACGCTCTGCGACGCCGCGCTCAACCCCCGCGCGTTCCGACACCCGTCGCAGGAACTCGTCGTAAGCGAAAACCTCCGGCTCATCCGTACCCTTGACCATGAACTGGCGTAGCTCGTACGCCACGCGGTCGGCCAGGTCCGCCGCCTCGCCGCCACTGATCCGCTCCGTGAGGGTACGCAGGGTGGCCACGGTCAGGGATTGCGCCGTGTCCGGAGCAACGTCCGCCCGTGCTGCTACTTTCTCGAAGAACTTCAGCTCAGCCATGCCCCCGCCCTTCCCGTCCCGGACAGGCCTGGCTACCCCCGGCTACCGGGCACAAACAAGCGATGGCCGCCCCTGCCGCGCGCCGCCGACGCTCACGGCACACCTCTTGCTCCTGATTCCCATACGTCCCGTGATTGCCCGCGCGTCTGACTACGCGGTGTCCCCGAAGGCGGGCGATGCTGAGAGCCGTACCTCTGCCATCCCGGTCACTTCGCGCAGAGCGCGGCGTCGACGAGGGCGGACCGGTCGGCGCCGACAGAGCCGTCCGTGACCGACCCGTTGAGCGAGGTGACCACCAGGGTCGCCGCGCGACCGTCGTCGGTGGCGCCGTTGACGGTCGAGTAACCGGGGATGTCACCGCCGTGGCCCCACGCCACCCCGCCGCAACTCAACGGGGTGCGGAAGAGACCGAGCCCGTACCCCACGCCCGATCGCGGATGCAGCGCGACGGTGGTCCGCATCTCGGCCAGCTGCGCAGGTTTGAGCAGTTTGCCGGCCAGAAGGGCCAGCAGGAACGTGTTGAGATCGGCCGGAGTGGAGACCAGCTGGCCGGCAGCCCATCCCCAGCTCGGGTCCATCCGGGTGAAGTCGAGCAGTTCGCCGGTGGCTTCATCGAGCTGGTAACCCTTGGGGTGCCTGCCGCGGATACCTTCCTCACCGACCCCGGGCGCGTAGGTGTCGCGCAGACCTATCCGCTCGATGACCCGGGTGGTGACCAGCTCGTTGAACGGCCGGCCGGTGACCCGTTGGGCGATCAGACCGGCCAGCAGGTAGTTGGTGTTGCTGTAGGCCCAGTCGCCGGCCGGCCTGCCTTCCCTGGCGTTGGCCATGTCGAGCAGGTCCCGGGGCTCGAAGTAGATGTGCTGGTACGGCGGGATGTCTCGCACGCCCTGGAACATCGCCTCGGTGTAGTCGGGCAGGCCGCTGGTGTGCTGCAGCAGTTGGCGGACCGTGATCGAATCCGCGTCCACACCGGGGCTGCGCACCAGACCCGGCAGGTACGTCTCGACCGACCCGTCGAGATCCACTGTGCCTTCGCCGGCGAGCTGGAGCACGACGACGGAGGCGAACATCTTGCTGGCGCTGCCGATGCGTACCCGGCCGTTCGTCGGCACCTTCGCGCCGGTGCGCAGGTCGCCTACCCCAGCCGTGTAGTGCTGGGTCCGGCCGCGACGGTCCCGGACGGCGGCCAGCGCCCCCGGGTGCCGATCGGTACCGACGAGCTTCTCGATGCGATGCCCGATGGCGTCGGGACGGGTCTCGGCCCAGGCGGTGCCGGCCGGGCCGGCGGCCGTGAGACCGCCCGCCGCGATCACCGCGGTCGTCGCCATGGCGGCGACCCGGCGACGCGACCGGGTGGGCCGGCGGTGTCGAGTGAGGTGAGTGGGCATGGCAGGCTGCTCCTTGACTGGGTACGGATGGCGGCCGGGCCGCCGCCCGGGCCGGGGGCGCCAGGCGTTCCGGCACGGGCGGCGGGTCGCCCCGTCAGTGGCGGTTCGGGCGAAGGGATCGGGTCCGTTGACCGGCGACGGCTACCTGCCGGCGCACAGGGCGGCGTCGAACGCGTCCAGGACCTGGAAGACGCCGTCGTTGACCGCGGCGGTCACCACGATGGTCACCGCGCGTCCATCGGAGGTGATGGCGGAACGGCTGGAGTATCCGTCGATGTCACCGCCGTGCCCCCAGGCGCGACCGCCGCAGGAGAGGTCGTACCCGGTGACGCCGAGACCGTAGTGCCACACCAGGTCCGGGAAGGCCTCGCCACCGGGTAGGAAGACCTTGCTGTCGCGCATCTCGGCCAGGGTCGCCGGCGAGATCAGCTTCCCGTTCTGCAGCGCCACCAGGAACTTGTTGAGGTCACTCGGGGTGGAGATCATCTGTCCGGCCGCCCAGGCGATGGAGGGGTCCACCTGGGTGGTGTCGACCCACTTCATCGTCTCCGGGTCCGGCAGGTAGCCCTTCGCGTACGGCTGGCGGATGGTCTTGTCACCGACGCTCGGCCAGTACGTCTCGTGCAGCCCGGCCGGCTTCAGGATCTTGTTGGTTATCACCTCGCTGATCGGCCGCCCGGTGACCTTCTGCACCAGCAGACCGGCCACGATGTAGTTGGCGTTGCGGTACTGCACCTGCCCGCCGGGGGCCGGGGCGTGCGCCTCGTGGGCGAACGCCGAGTCGAGCATGTCGCGCGGCTCGTAGTACCTCTCGCCCCACACGGAGACGTCCGGCAGGTCATACTCGGGCAGGCCGCTGGTCATGCTCAGCAGGTGCCGGACCGTGATGGTGTGTCCGTCGAATCCCTTGCCACGGACCAGCCCCGGCAGGTACGTCTCGATCGGCTCGTCCAGCCGCACCTTGCCCTCCTCGACGAGCTGCAGGACGGCGACAGAGGTGTACATCTTGGTGTTGCTCGCCATCCGCACGTACCCGTCGGTGGGCACCTTCGCCTTGGTACGCGGGTCGTTGACGCCGGCGGTGTAGTTGGTGACGCGGCCCTTGCTGTCCCGTACCGAGACCAGCGCCCCGGGGGCGACCCCGGCCTTGACCAGCGCGTCCAGGCTGGTCTGGATGGTGTCCTTCTTCGGGCGGTGGGCCTGCGCGGCGTCGGCGTACTGGATGCCGATGCCGGCGAACCCGACCAGCGCCACGAGCGCCAGCGCGGCGGCACTGCGGCGACCGGCCCTGAACCGCTTGCGCGGCGTCACGGTGGCGTTGCCAGTAGCGGTGGCGGTGCTGTCGCCCCAGCCGGACTCGTCGGTGCGTTGCGGTGACACGGAACCTCCTGGTGAGTGTTCGGACCGGGCAACCTGTGCGCCGGTCCACGGAGCCGACGACGATTCGTCGGAGCCTGCGGTGGACTGCCTGGCGGTCACTCCTTGACGCCGATGCTGTGCACCGGCGGCGTACGAAGGAGCGCGCTGATGGGGGCGACGGTGGTGACCAGCGCGAGCAGGGTGGTACCGCCGATGATCGAGATCCAGCCGAGCGGCGGGACGTACGGGATCAGATGCCCGGTCATCGTCCGGACCACCGAGACCAACGTGACGGCGGCGATGGCGCCACCGATGAGCAGCGACGTGCCGAGCAGGCCGGCCTGTTCGGCGTGCACCATCCGCTTGACCTGACGGGTCGTGACGCCGACCAGGCGCAGCAGGGCCAGCTCGCGGCCCCGGGCCAGCGCCGCCATGATCATGGTGTTGGCGGCGGCGAGGGCGGCGTAGCCGACCATGACGCCGATGAGCAGCTTGTTCAGCCAGGCGCTGAGCGCCAGGTCGGTGGCGAGCTGGGCGCCGATGATCCCGGTGTCGATCAGGCCGCTGCCCGGGTACCGCTCGACCAGGCCGGCGAGCCCGGCGACGGCCTCGGCGTCGCCCGGTTCGGTGCTGATCAGGACCTGGTCGTCGAGGTTGGTCGGGGTGTGGCCGTCGGCCGTCCCCCGGTGGAGAGTCACGTCCCCGAAGGCGAGCCCGCGTTCGTAGACGGCGACCAGCCGCAACGACACCGGGGTGCCGTCACCGAGCCAGAACTCGACCTGGTCGCCGAGATCCGCCCCCTGTGTGGACGCCTGCAGGCTCGACATTGCCACGGCGTCGCCACGCAGGTCAGCGAGGCTGCCCTCGGTGACCGACAGGTCCAGGGCCCGGTCGGCCCCGTCGGGGTCGATCACCTGAGCGGCGACGGGTTCGACGCCCCCCATCACCGGGACGATCACCGAGGTACGCCGGATTCCGGTGGCGGCGACGACGCCGGGCACCTGGCGGGCGTCCGCCACGGCGGTAGCCGGCAGCCCGACCGCCGACACCAGCGCGTGCTGGGCCAGCATTCCGTCGCGGGTCTGGGCGATGCTTTCCCGCTCCAGGTTGTCCTGCAGGAACCAGATCGAACCACCGAAGCCGACCGACAGCACCAGCGCGGTCAGTACGGTCGCCATGCCCCGAGCGTTCGCCCGCAGGTTGGCCGCCGCCAGGTATCCACTGTCGCCCCACACGGCACGCAGCACCGGGCCGAGTGCCTGCGCGGCGTACCGGTTGATCCACGGCGCGAGCAGCGCGGCGGAGAGCACGAAGACGAACAGCATGCCCAGCGCCGCGCCGAGGGCCGCTTCGCCACGGAGTGCCGTACCGAACATGGTCAGCGTGACCCCGCCGCCGAGCGCGATCAGACCGGCGACGAGCCGGACGCGGCTGCTGCGGGCCGGCTCCACGGCGACCTCGCCGAGCGCCTCGGTCGGGCGGATCTTCACCGTACGGCGGGCCGCGATCAGCCCCGCCGTCACCGCCACCAGCACCGTCGCCGCGCTGACCGCCACTGCGGAGAGCACCCCGCCGGCGAGCGGGAAGCCGTCGGGGATGAAGCCTCTGGTCATGAGCTGTCCGTGCACCCAGTCGGTCACCCACAGCCCGGCAGGGACGCCGAGCACGGCCGAGACGATGCTCAACTGCGCGACCTCGGCGACGATCATCAGCCGTACCTGTCCCGGGGTCGCCGCGACGGCACGCAACAGGGCCAGGTCGCGGCGGCGGTGGCGGACCGCCAGGCCGATCGTTCCGGCGACGACGAACATCACGAGCCCGGCGACGTAGCCGCCGAAGACGGCACCGAGCTGGATCAGCATGGTGGCCGCCGCGAGTGCCTCGGACTGCTCGAGCTTTCCGCGTTCGTCGCCGGTGTGGACGGTCACGCCGGATTCGGCGGCCAGCCGGCCGACCTCGTCCGTCACGGCGGCGGAGTCCGCGCCCGGGGCCAGGACGATCCCGATCAGTCCGGCCCGGTCCGGGCTGCCACTGAGCGCTGCGGCGTGGTCGTCGGTGAAGAACATCGCGGCCGGGGTGTCACCGGCGGCGGTACGGTCCACGATGCCGCTGACCCGGTACTGGCGCTCCGATCCGGCGGCGAGGACCGGGATCTGGTCGCCGGGCCGCAGCTGGGCACCGGCCGCCGTGGCGAGCCGGGTGTCGATGGCGACCTCGTCGGTGGTGGCCGGCCGGTTGCCGTCGACGATCCGGTACGGGGTGAGCGCGGCGCTGCTCCAACCGTGCGCGACCGCTTCCTGTGCCGTGTCCTGGATCGGTACGACCGCCTGAATCGAGCGGTCGGCGGCGGCGACCGCCACGCCGGGCAGTTGCCCGATGCGGTCGGCCAGGTCGACCGGCACGCTTCCACCGGTGGGCAGGTCCACGGTGACCGTGGCCGTCTCACCGAACTCGGTGGTCTCGATGGTCATGTCGCGATCCGCGACCAGGATGTCGGCGGCGGCGTACCGCTGCGGTGCGGGTGTGAACCGCATCCCGGACTCGACAAGCACGCCCATCGACATGAGGATCATGACGCCGCAGGTGAGCGCGACGAGGGTGGCGACCGCGCTGCCGATGCGGTGGCGCAGCATCCGGAGGGCGAGCATCAGCATGGCTCAGCTCTCCTGGGTGACGAGCTGGCGGCGGCCGAGCCACGCCAACTGCTCGGCGATCTGCTCCGCACCCGGCTGGGGCATGTCCCGCACGATCCGGCCGTCGGCCAGGACCATCACCCGGTCGGCGTACGAGGCCGCCACCGGATCGTGGGTCACCATGATCACCGTCTGCTGCGACTCGTCCACCACCGACCGCAGCAGGGCCAGCACGTCAGCGGCGGTCTGCGTGTCCAGCGCGCCGGTCGGCTCGTCACAGAAGATCACCTCGGGGCGCATCGCCAGTGCCCGGGCGATCGCCACCCGCTGCTGCTGCCCGCCGGACAACTCGGCCGGGCGATGGTGCAGCCGGTCGCCGAGCCCGACCCGGTCCACCACCTGGCGCAGCCAGGTCGCGTCGGGGCGTGCCCCGGACAGCCGCAGCGGCAGATGGATGTTCTCCTCGACGTTCAGCGCGCCGATCAGGTTGAACGCCTGGAAGACGAAGCCGATCCGGCTGCGCCGCAGCTTGGTCAGCTTCGTCTCCGACAGCCGCGACAGCTCCTGGTCACCGATCCACACCTGCCCGGAGGAGGGCCGGTCCAGGCCGGCCGCGGTCTGCAACAGGGTGCTCTTGCCGGAACCGGACGGCCCCATCACCGCAGTGAACGTGCCCCGGTGGAACTCCGCGTCGACGCCGGCGAGCGCGGTGACCGCCTGCGGTCCGGAACCATAGGTACGGGCGAGCTGTATCACGCGGACCGCCGGGTCGGCGGGGGGTCCAACGCGGACGGACATCTGGACCAACCTCTCCATGTCGTCAGTGGACGATGACATGGAGAACGCTATGGTCAGACGGGTTGTCGGACGATCTAGCGTACTGGCCAACCGGGGTACAGCAGGCTGTACCAATCGCGCGGGGCTGGCCTCACCGACTGCGGCGCTGGGCGTCCTCGAGGTAGCGCAGCACCGCCGTCACCCGCCGGTCGGCGCGGTCGTCCGGGGCGAGACCGAGCTTGGCGAAGATGCTGCGGATGTGCTTGTGCACGGCGCCGTCGGTGACGAACAGCCGCTGCGCGATCGCCCCGTTGCCAAGCCCCTCGGCCATCAGGGCGAGCACGTCACGTTCCCGGGCGCTGAGCCGACTCAGGGTGCTGTCGGGACGGCTGCGGGCGAACAGCTGCCCGACCACCTCCGGGTCGATCGCCGTACCGCCGTCGGCGACCCGGTGCAGCGCGGCGAGGAACTCCTCGACCCGGCCGACCCGCTCCTTGAGCAGGTAGCCGAGCCGGACCGCGCCGCCGGCGAGCAGGTCGGTGGCGAACGCCTGCTCGACGTACGCCGACAGGACCAGCACCGCGAGGTCGGGTCGACGACGCCGGGCCTCGACGGCGGCCACGATGCCCTCGTCGGTGTGGGTGGGCGGCATCCGGACGTCGACGATCGCGACGTCCGGCCGGAACTCGTCCACGGCGGCCAGGAAGGTCGTCGGTGAGTCGGTGGTGGCGACCACGTCGAGCCCCTCGGCCCGCAGCAGCAGCGACAGACCCTCCCGCAGCAGAGCGTCGTCCTCGGCGATCACGATCCGCACGGCAGCTCCACGAGTAGTGTCGTCGGCCCACCAGGTGGGCTGGTCAGAGTGAAGCGGCCGTCGTGGGCTTCCACCCGCCGCCGGATGCCGCCGATGCCCGAGCCGCGGCCCTCGTCGGCACCGCCCCGGCCGTCGTCGACGACCGACACGTGCAGCCGGTCGGCGTGGCGTCGCACCGTGACCGACGCCGAGGCGGCACCGCTGTGCCGGGCGACGTTGGTCAGCGCCTCCGCGACCACGAAGTACGCCGTCGCCTCGACCGACGCGGCGCATCGGCCGGGGACGTCGACCCGCACCGTGCACGGCAACCCGCAGCCGGCGGCCAGACCGTCGAGCGCGGCGGCGAGCCCACGGTCGTCGAGCACCGGGGGCAGAATCCCGCGTACGACGCTGCGAAGCTCCGCCAGCGCCAGTTCGGCCGAGTCGTGCGCGCGGTCCAGAATCTCCACCGCCCGCGCCGGATCCCGGAGCATCGCCCGCCGCGCCGCACCCAGCAGTACGGTGACCGCGACCAGCCGGTTCTGCGCTCCGTCGTGCAGGGACCGCTCGATGCGCCGCAGCTCGACGGCGTGCGCGTCCAGCGCGGCCGCCCGGGTCGCGGTCAGCTCGGCGATCCGCAGCGACATGTCGACGTCGCGCGGTGGGGCCAGCAACCGCCGCCCCGGCAGCGCCTGCAGCCCGGCCATCGGCGGGTTGAGCGCCACGGTCGCGGCGAGCCAGCCGACCCCGATCAGCCCCACCACCAGCGCGTCGGGCAGTCCATCGATCCGCCACACGACGATCCCCGGGCCGCCCGCCTCCGGCGGCAGCATCCAGTAGTAGAGCGGGAACAACAGGCTCTGCACGGCGGAGATGGGCAGGGACAGCCCGAGCACACCCAGCCCGAACCCGACGGTGCCGTGGATGCCCACAAACACGCACTCGCGCCGAAACCATGGGTCGCGCAGGACGTCGCGCAGGCTGGTGGGGACCGCCGGCGGCAGGGGCAGGTCGCGGTCCCATCGCGACAGTCGGGCCCGCTCCCGGTTGGCGGCGAGCCGGACCGCCTTCGCCGCCGACGGGACCATCGCCAGGCCGATGCCGACCACGCTGGCGAGCGCCACCAGGACCAGGAGCAGTACGGCCGCCAGCGCCAGGATCGACGTGCCGAGGCCGCCGACGAGGTGTTCGATGGCGTCGACAGACATTCGTAGTCGGCGTCGCAGGTATCGCCGCGCCGCCCGCCAAAGCTGCGGGCCCAGTTGTCCCGCAGCGGCCGATACGCCAGCGACGTCCCTGCGCGGCATCCCGTACCTCCCGGCAGAGACGATAGCGACGCAAGGTCGGCTCCGACGTGCCACGGCCCAGAAAGTACAGCCTGCTGTACCAGTCCTGTGGGTGCCGGAAATCTCGTCCGGCAAACTCGTCGAACGGCACGAACCCAGCCAGAGGCCCGCGCCCTAGGAATGCCCAACATCCACCTTGAGTGTTGCAGCTGACGCATGGGTCAGGGTTTACGGTCGCGCTCCACCGACCGAGCAAGGAGCGTTACGTGCCTCCACTGCCTTCCGTCCATCGTCAGGTTCAGTTGCTCACGACTCCGGACGGCCTGCCGCGCCCGGAAGACTTCAGCATCGTTGAGGTCCCGGTGCCACCCCGCGCGCCCGACGAAGTCCTGGTCCGCAATCGTGCCTTCCTGGTCTCCGCGGCCCTGCTCCGGACCCTCATCGGCGCGGCCGCGGCGGGACTGCCCGGTCCGCGACCCGGCGATCCGTTGCCCGGCGCCGCGATCGGCGAGGTCATCGCCGCCCCCCACTCCAGCGGCCTGCGTCCGGGCGAGTTGGTCGGGCACGACCTTGGCTGGCGCGAGTACGCGGTCGTCTCGGTCGACCGGTGCCGTCGGCTCGGCGACTCGCTACCGGATCCGCTGGCCCACCTGTCGCAGGGCTGGACCGCGTACGCGGCGCTGACCCGCACCGCCGCCGTTCGTACCGGCGACACGGTGCTCATCACCGGCGCCGCCGGCGCCGTCGGTTCCCTCGCCGGCCAGATCGCCCGTCGTCTCGGCGCGGCCAGAGTCATCGGTACCACCGGCTCACCGGCAAAGGCCCGCGTCCTGACCACCGAACTCGGCTACGACGCGGTCATCGTACGCGGAGCGGAACCGATCGCCACGCAGCTCGGCAACGCCGCTCCGGGGGGCATCGACGTGGCGCTCGACACCGTCGGCGGCGAACAACTTCAGGCGGCGGTGCAAGCCGCCCGGCCCCACGCCCGCATCGTTCTGATCGGCGCGCTGTCGGCGCAACTCGCCGCCAAGGGCGCCGGCACGACCGCGATGCTGGAACTGGACCTCGTGCCCATCGTGCTCAAGCGAATCAGCTTGCGCGGGTTCAACGCCGCCGACCACCCCGACGCGCTCGCCGAATGGACGCAGCGGTTCGGCGCCTGGCTACACACCGGCGGCATCCGGTTTCCGCATTCCCGCATCCATGGAATCGACCGGGCCGCCCGAGCGTTCCAGGAGGTCGTCGAGGGACGGCATGTCGGCGCCGTCCTCGTAGAGCTCTGACAGTCGGGAGGCACGATGCGTATCGGTGATGCCGCAGCGGCAGCGGGAACCACACCGCGGGCGCTTCGCTTCTACGAACAGCGAGGACTGCTGCCGCCACCGATACGCACCCGCACCGGGCAACGGACCTACAGCAATGCCGACGTGGCCCGAGTGAAGATCATCCGTGAGTTGCTGTCGCTCGGCCTGACCGTTGACGACATCGCCACGCTCAGCGCCCACCTTCATCTGCTCGACGGCGACACTCTGCCCGAACACACCGTGCCCGACCGCATCAGGCTGCCAGAGGCGAGTGAGATGTTCCGCCGCCGGTTGGAGGTCATCGATGAGCACATCACACGGCTGACCCGGCTGCGGCAACTGCTGTCCGTCTGCCACGCTCAGTTGGCCGAGAAAGCGCCGCCCGCGACGGCAGACACCCATTGACCCGCCCTCCCTGCGCTGATCTGAGCCAGCCCGCCTACCAGGGGATTCGCGGTGCCGACTGGATCAGGCTGAGCAGCCGCAGCCGCAGCCGGGTCGGGTCGGCGAACGCCTTGAGCACTCCCGCGAGCCGTTCGGCATCGACACGGTTGATCGGCTCGCCGGCGAGGGAGGACAGGATCACCGTGAGTTCATGTGGGAGTCCACCGTCTCTGCCGTATCGGCATGATGATCTGCGGATCGAGGGAGGTGCCGAGCGTGCCCGGATCGTGTGACGTGGTGGTCGTCGGGGGTGGGCAGGCGGGACTGGCGGCGGGCTACTACCTGCGCCGCACGGGTCTGGATTACGTCATCCTCGACGCCCAGTCACAGCCGGGTGGCGCGTGGCGGCACGGTTGGGAGTCGTTGCGGTTGTTCTCTCCAGCGGAGTACAGCCCGCTGCCGGGGTGGGGGATGCCGCGACAGGCCGGTGAGGAGTTCCCGACCGCCGGGCACGTCGTGGATTACCTGCGGGCCTACGAGCAGCGCTACGAGCTGCGGGTCCGTCGGCCGGTCCGGATCCGGGACGTGCGGCGAGCCGGGGAGCACCTCTTGGTGGAGACCGACGCCGGGGCATGGCTGGCCCGGTACGTCATCTCCGCCACCGGTACGTGGGAGTGCCCGTACGTGCCCGATCTCCCGGGCCGTGAAGAGTTCGCCGGCCGACAGCTGCACACGGTGCACTACACGTCGCCGGAGGAGTTCCGGGGGCAGCGGGTCGTGGTCGTCGGTGGGGGCAACTCGGCGGCGCAGATCCTGGCGGAGGTGTCCCGGGCCGCCGAGACCACCTGGGTCACGGCGCGCCCGGCGCGGTTCATGCCGGACGACGTCGATGGTCGGGTGTTGTTCGGGGTGGCGACCCGAAAGGCCGCCGGTGGTGCCGGCGGTGGTGTGAGCGACCTTGGCGACATCGTGATGGTGCCCAGCGTCCGCGACGCGCGGGATCGTGGAGTTCTGGACCGTCGTGCGATGTTCGTGCGGCTGACCGAACGCGGCGTGCGGTGGGCCGACGGCACCGAGCAGGGCTGCGACGCTGTGATCTGGTGTACGGGTTTCAGGGCCAGTCTCGCCCACCTCTCGCCTCTGCTGCCTGGCTGCTGTCAGGGGGAGGTGGCCACCGAGGGCACCCGGTCGGTCGACGAGCCTCGCCTCTACCTGCTCGGCTACGGCGATTGGACGGGGCCGGCGTCAGCCACGCTGGTGGGTGCCGGCCGGACAGCGAAAGCGACGGTCGCTGACATCGCCTCCCGGCTGGACGGGCAGCCGTAGGCCCGATACCCGGGGCGGGTTGACCCGACCGCGGACGGTGCCGGTCAGGGGAGGACGGCGAGGTACCGCTCGGCGTCGAGGGCGGCGGCGCAGCCGGTGCCGGCGGCGGTGATGGCTTGGCGGTAGGCGTGGTCGACGAGGTCGCCGGCGGCGAACACTCCGGGAAGGTTGGTGCGGGTGCCGGGGGGCCTCGACGGTGACGTAGCCGTCGTCGTCGAGGGTGACCTGGTCGCGGAACAGTTCGCTGCGCGGGTCGTGTCCGGTGGCGAGCATGACCGCCCGCGCCTGGTGAGCCTTCTCGCCGACCCAGTCGGTCTTGGTGGGGGTGGTGAGGTCGGCTCGGGTGACGTCGCCGGTGAGGAACTGGGCGCCGAAGCTGTCGGCCTGCTTGCGGAGGTTGTCCATCAGGTCGGGACCGGTGATGCCGTCGGGGAAGCCGGGGAAGCTTTCGTGGGGCGTCAGCAGCAGGTGGCCAGGTACGACTGCAGGTCCGCCAACGCGGCGAGGGCGCCGTCGCGGTCGGCCCGGTAGTACACCGTCTTGCCGTCGCGTCGCGAGGTGACCACTCCGCCACGTCGCAGCAGGGTCAACTGCTGCGACGCGGTGGCCTGGCTGATGCCGACCCGCTCGGCCACCTCGCCCACGGACATCTCGGCGCCGCGGGCGAACAGCATCATGATCCGCTGCCGGGTGGGGCTGCCGAGAGCCTTGAGAAACTCCTGCGTCTGCGGCGTAAGGCCCGGGACGGCGTCCTGCAGCCCGGTCGGCTGGTCGTCGGCGGTCTGGTTCATGGGCACACCTTCCCCCTCCAGCATCATATTGTCATTCAACGAAATGACGTTATGATCGTGACGTGACTGCTCAAGTTGATCCGGTGATCATCATCGGCGGCGGACAGGCCGGCCTCGCCGCCGCCCGTGCCACCCTCGCCGCCGGCCTGCGTCCGGTTGTCCTGCACGCGGACACCGAGCCGGTCGGTTCCTGGCCGGGCTACTACGACAGCCTGACCCTGTTCTCACCCGCCCGCTACAGCGCCCTGCCCGGACTGGCCTTCGACGGGGACCCCGACCACTACCCCCACCGCGACGAGGTCCTCGCCTACCTGCGCCGCTACGCGGCAACTCTGGACGCCGAGATCCGCACCGGCGTGCGCGTCACCGAGGTACACCCGCACGCTGGCGGCGGGTATCTCATCCGCACCGATGCTGGTGACGAGATAGCCGCAGCCGGTGTCGTCGCCGCCAGCGGGTCCTTCGGCAACCCGTACCTGCCCGACCTGCCCGGCCGCAGCGACTTCACCGGAGGCCTGCTGCATGTCGCCGACTACCGCCGGCCGGAGCCATACGAGGGCAAGCGGGTCATCGTCGTCGGGGCCGGCAACTCCGCGGTACAGGTCGCCTACGAACTCGCGGCGCACGCGCACGTCACCCTCGCCACCCGCGAACCCGTCCGGTTCCTGCCGCAGCGCATCGGCGGGCGGGACCTGCACCACTGGCTGCGCGTCACCGGCGCGGACCGCCTCCCCCGGCGAATCCTCACCCGCCTGATCCGGCACGCCGCCGTGCTCGACACCGGCGTCTACCGCAAGGCCATCACCTCCAGGCAACTCGCCCGCCGGGACATGTTCACTACCTTCACCCCCGACGGCGTCGTCTGGAGCGACGGCACGACAGATGCGGTGGACGCGGTCATCTTCGCCACCGGCTACCGCCCGGACCTGGGCTACCTGGAACCCCTCGGCACCGTCGCGCAAGGCACGCCCCGACAGGTGGGCGGACTCTCCACCACCCATCGGGGGCTGGCCTACGTGGGGCTGGAGTTCCAGCGATCCTTCGCCTCGAACACGCTGCGCGGCGTCAGCCGCGACGCCACCCACGTGATCCGTGCTCTCGCCGCGCACCTGTCCGGGCGGCGCAGGCTGCCACGCTCGGCGATGGTCCCGACGTCCGCGCGCAGTGGCACGGCTGGCGCACCACGCTGACCACTGCACGGCGCACGTGGCGCACGGCGTCGGGTGGTGTTACGACTCGGCTGGCTCGACGGTGAGCAGGGCCGCCAACTGGCGCAGGATCCCCGGACGCGCCCGGTAGTAGACCCACGTCCCCCGCCGCTCGGCGTCCACCAGACCCGCCTCGCGCAGCGTCTTCAGGTGGTGCGAGATCGTCGGCCCGGTCAGGTCGAACGCCGGCGTCAGGTCACACACGCACGCCTCCCCGCCCTCGGCGGAAGCGATCATCGACATCAGCTGCAGCCGCACCGGATCTCCGAGGGCCTTGAACGCCGGCGCGAGGACCGCGGCCGTCTCCGCCGGCACCCGGCGCTGCGCCAGCGGCGGGCAGCAGGGTGCATCGGCGTTCAGGTCGATCACGGTGAGTGGCGCGACTTGCTTCGACATGCCTCTAGGTTGACATTTATCTAATCAGCGTGCAAGTCTCTGCTTAGACGGACGTCAAGACAGGCGTCTTCGGGAAGGAGTCGCCATGTTCGGCAAGGCTCGGCGGTCATCGGCAGCCCCGGCGGGAGTTCTGTTCTGCGACTCCTGCGCCGAGGTGTCCACCGCCGCCCAGCGCGCGCAGCGCCGCTACGAACGCGCCCGCACCACCATCTACGCCCTGATCAGCCTGCGATAACCGGGAGGGACATCCCCGATGAGCGAAAACACCCAGACCACCGGCGACTCGGCCGCCGCCCTCGCGGCCACCGGATCCGGCTCCTGCTGCGCAAGCTCCACCCGAGCGGTCGAGTCGGCCCTCCCGCCCGTCGTTGAGACGGCGACCGCCGGCCCCTGCTGCGGCACGACGGAGGCCGCTCGGGCCGCCGACTCCTGCTGCGACGCAGAGGCCAAGGCCGAGGCCATCAACGCGGGACGGAAGTGCTGCCGATGACCTCTGCCATGCCGGCAGATTTGCTCGGCCAGCTCTGCCACCGACCGCCTCGCCGCGACGACATCCGCTAGACTTTCATCGCCGATCGGCGATAAACGATAGAAGGAGTGGGTGGTGGACGAACTGCTCGACCGGGCGACCGCGCAGACGTACGCCTCGTGGTTCCGGGCACTGGCCGACCCGACGCGGGTGCAGATCGTCGAGTACCTCGCCCGGCACAACCGGCCGATGAGCGTCGGCGAGATCGTCGCCGCCGTGGGGCTGGCCCAGTCCACCGTCTCCCAACACCTGAAGATCCTGGCCGAGGTGCGATTCGTGCTCGTCGAGCCGGCCGGCACTGCACGCCACTACCGCATCAACGATGCCTGCGTCGACTGCTTCCCGTCCGCCGCCGACGTGGTCATGGGCCGCCCGGCCCCGACCCCGAACGGAGCCTGCTGATGGCCGACATCACCGTTCGCCCGATGACGGTGGATGACGCCGGCCGGGTCCTGGCCATCTACCAGGCCGGTCTCGACACCGGCGACGCCAGCTTCGAGACCGTCGCCCCGCCCTGGGCGGCATTCGACGCCGGCAAGCTGGCCGACCACCGCTTCGTGGCCGTCGACGCAGACGAGGCCGTGCTTGGCTGGGTCGCCGTGTCACCGGCGTCGGCCCGCGCGGTCTACGCCGGCGTCGTCGAGCACTCCGTCTACATCGACCCCGCCGCCCAGGGGCGTGGAGCCGGCCGGCTACTCCTCGATGCGCTGATCGCGTCGACCGAGGCCGCCGGCATCTGGACCATCCAGTCCGGCGTCTTCCCCGAGAACACGGCCAGCCTCACCCTGCACCAGCACGCCGGGTTCCGGATCATCGGCACCCGCGAACGCGTCGGCCGCCACCACGACCGATGGCGGGACGTCGTCCTGCTCGAGCGTCGCAGCCCTGCCATTACCTGACCACCTGCCGCTGCCGCTGCCGCTGCCGCTGCCCGCGACCCGCTACGCCCTGCTGATTCGATGAATCTCAACGTAAGGAGTTTTTGATGAGCGCCCTGGACCAACTGCCCGTCGCTGTCATCGGCGCGGGCCCGGTCGGCCTCGCCGCCGCCGCGCACCTGCACGAGCGCGAGCTGCCATTCACCGTCCTCGAAGCCGGCGACACCGCCGGTGCCGCCGTGCGGCAGTGGGGTCACGTCCGCGTGTTCTCCCCGTGGCGGTACAACATCGACCCGGCCGCCCGCCGTCTGCTCGACGACGCCGGCTGGCTCGCCCCCGACCTCGAGGCCCTGCCCACGGGCGCGGAACTGGTCGCCGACTACCTGCAGCCCCTCGCCCAGCTGCCTCAAGTCAAGCCGCACCTGCGCTACGAGGCCCGGGTGGAGGCGATCAGCAGACTCGGGTTCGACCGGCTCCGCACCGCCAGCCGCGAGCAGGCCCCCTTCCTGGTCCGCCTCACCACCGGCGAGGAGATCCTGGCCCGTGCCGTGATCGACGCCTCCGGCACCTGGGGCACCCCCAACGTCCTCGGCGCGTCCGGCCTGCCCGCCCGCGGTGAGCGGGACGCCGCCGCGTACCTGGAGCACGCGCTGCCGGACGTGCTCGGCGCGGACCGGGACCGGTTCGCCGGCCGGCACACCCTCGTCGTCGGTGCCGGGCATTCCGCCGCCAACACCCTGCTTTCCCTGGCCGACCTCGCCGCGCAGGAACCGGGCACGGGGGTGACCTGGGCCATCCGCTCGGCCGCCCCGGCCCGCACCTACGGCGGCGGCGACGCCGACGCCCTGCCCGCCCGCGGGGCGCTCGGCTCACGCCTGCGCGAGCACGTCGACGCCGGCCGGATCCGGCTGCTCACCGGCTTCTCCGTCCACGCCCTCACGCCGACCGGCGGCCGGGTCGCTGTCGCCGTCCGCCACGCCGACGGCGGCGACGAGCAGATCGTCGTGGACCGGATCGTCGCCGCCACCGGCTTCCGTCCCGACCACTCCATCGCCGCCGAGCTGCGCCTGGACCTCGACCCGGTCATGGGCGCCACCCGCGCCCTCGCCCCGCTGATCGACCCCAACGAGCACTCCTGCGGCACCGTCCCTCCGCACGGCGTCGACGAACTCGCCCACCCGGAGACCGGCTACTACGCCGTCGGCATGAAGAGCTACGGCCGCGCCCCGACGTTCCTCATGGCCACCGGCTACGAGCAGGTCCGCTCCGTCGTCGCCGCTCTCGCCGGCGACTGGCAGGCCGCCCGCGCCGTCCAGCTCGACCTGCCCGAGACCGGCGTCTGCAACAGCAACCCCGCCGAGTCCACCGGCACCGACAGCTGCTGCGGCCCCACCCCGCAGCCGGCCGGTAAGGGGCTCGCCACCGGCATCTCCGGTGGGCTGCTCGCCGCGCCGCTCAACCCCATCAGCCTCGACACCCCGGCTAGCGGCCAGACCGGCGGCTGCTGCGCCAGCTGATGACCACCGCCACGATGGCGCCCGCCGACCTGACAGTCGGCGGGCGCCACGGGTGGCGCATCGTCGCCGCCCTCGCCATCACCTCGACCGTCGGCTACGGCACCCTCTACTACGCCTATGCCGTCCTACTCGGCCCCATGGCGACCAGCCTGGACGCCTCCACCACCGCCGTCACCGGCGCGCTCACCGCCAGCGTCCTCGCCGGCGCGCTGATGGCCATCCCCGTCGGCAGATGGCTCGACCGGCACGGCGGACGCGCCCTCATGACCGCAGGCTCCATCACCGCCACCGCCCTCCTGGTCGCCTGGTCCCAGGTCCAGACCGTCGGGCAGCTGTACGCCGTCATGATCGGCATCGGGATCACCGGCGCCATGGTCCTCTACGAACCGGCCTTCGCCGTCATCGTCACCTGGTTCACCCCCGACCGACGCCCCACCGCCCTGCTCGCGGTCACCGTCGTCGCCGGGTTCGCCAGCACCATCTTCATGCCCCTCACCGGCCTTCTGGCCGCACACCTCGGCTGGCGCGGCGCGCTTTTCACCCTCGCCGTCATCCACGGCGTCGTGACCGTGCCCCTGCACGCCCTCACCATCCGCAAACCACCGCACGTCACCGCGCCCACCCCCGCGCCACGAACGGACCACACCTCGCGACGGGCAGCCGCCCGCGCCGCGATGGGCGACCCCCGATTCTGGATCCTCGCCGCCACGCTCATCGCCCACGGCGCCGCGACCAGCACCATCGGCGTCCACCTGGTCGGCTACCTCAGCAACCGCGGCCACCCCGCCACCTTCGCCGCCACCGCCGCCGGCCTCCTCGGTGTCCTGTCCGTCACCGGACGACTCGTCCTCACCGCCGCCCGACGCCGGCTTCCGGTCACCACCATCGTCGCCGCGGTGTTCGCCATCCAGGCGGTCGCCGTCCTCGCCATGCCCCTCGCCGCCGGAACCCGCGTCGGAGCCATCGTCACCGTCACCGGATTCGGGCTCGGCTTCGGCATCGCCAGCCTCGCCACCCCAGCTCTGCTCACCGACCGCTACGGCACCGCCGCGTACGCCACCATCGCCGGACGACTCGCCGCCCCCGTCACCGTCGCCAAGGCCACCGCGCCTCTCGGTGCCGCCGCCGTTCTGCACATCGACGGCGGATACACCCTCCTGCTCGGCGCCGTGGCCACCTGCTGTGTCCTCGCCGCCACCGGCATGCTGACCCGCCCAACGTCCCCGAAGCAGTACCCCGGGAGCCGCTGACCAGCTGAACACGCGGCACCCGCACGACCTGCACGGAGCCGTAGCGGCAGCCGACGACCCCAGCGCATCCTGCCTCCACAACCGCAGGAGTGCGATCGGCATGACTACGTCAGGTGTGATCTTCAAACGGTGCGGATGCCGGGACGCCACCCGGCGGCGACTTGAGAACTCCTGCCCTAACCTTGGCGAGCGCGGGCACGGCAGCTGGCACTTCCACGCCTCTGCCACCAACCTGCTCGGCCGCCGCGACCGCGTTCGCCGCGGCGGCTACCCCTCCCGGGCCGCCGCCCGCCGGGCCCGTAACGAGTGGCTGGCCATCACCGAGGCGGACCGCACCGGCAGGGCTGGACCGTCGGAGCGGTGGCTGCGGCACGGGCTGGACAGCCGACACCACCGTCAACGGCGTTGAGCTGAGCCTCGCGATGCTCGCCATCGCCCGGCAACGCGCCGCCGACCTCGGCCGCGATGTGGACCTTCGGGAGGGCGACGCCGAGCACCTGCCCTTCCCCGACGGCTCGTTCGACACGGTGGTCTGCGCACTGTCGCTGTGCTCTATCCCCGACCCCGCCGCACCGACACAGAGCCAACTGGCGGCGCCCGCACCAACAGACACCAGCCGGACACCCATCATCCGAACAGGACAGACAGCAAGAAAGGCCCGGCTCACGTTTCCGCAAGCCAGACCCTTTATGATCTTGCGCGCCCGAAGGGACTCGAACCCCTAACCTTCTGATCCGTAGTGCAAAGCCATGGGCGCATGTCCTCTACGACCAACACTCGACCCAACTCGTACGACCGCAAGCCCGACAGTCCGCCCCGATCCGGTTGCGTTCATACAGGTCTACGCGGTGGTGACGCTGGTATTCGCGCTCTTCGATGACAAGGAGGGTGCCGCATCTCCGGTCTGGTCCGCGCGGGTAGCGGTTCGTCAGCGTCAGTCTCCCGACGCCCGAGCAGCCACCGAGCAACCACGATCGCCAGAGGTCGCGCCGCAGCGCCACCTTCCAGCAGCCGGTCGCACCGTGTTCCGTTCGAGAAGTCGGTTTCGGCTACGCGGCCTGCTCATACTCGTTGATCAACCCGTGGACGACCTTCCTGCGCTGTACTCGGAGGGCATCCAGGTGGGTCGCCGGCACTGGGACGGTGTCCCGGTCAGGTGGGCGTTGCCCGCGGCCCTGATGTGGCCGATGCCCGTTGTAGTGCGCGAGGTACTCGCCGAGCACGGCGAGCAGGTATCGGGTGTTGTAGATCAAGATCCGGTCCAGGCACTCTCGCCGTACGGTGCGTACCCAGCGTTCCGCGAACGCGTTAGCCCTGGGCGCCTGTGGTGGCGTTCGGAGCACCTCGACACCCTCGGCTTGGAACACGGTGTCGAACGCGGTGGTGTACTTGGCGTCCCGGTCCCGGATCAGGAACCGGAACTGGTTCGCGTGATCGCCCAGGTCGATCATGAGGTTGCGCATTTGCTGTGCCACCCAGTCGCCGGTCGGGTTCGTGGTGGCGCCCAGCAGGTGGACTCGCCGGGTAGCGACCTCTATCAGGAACAGGACGTAGATGCGGGTCAGTCTGATGGTGTCGACGTGCAGAAGTTGCAGCACAGGATGCCTTTGGCCTGGGTGGTGAGGAACTCGGTCCAGGCCGGTCCCGCCCGTCGTGGAGCCGGCCCGGCACCGGCCTTGGTCAGGACCGCCCAGATCGTGCTGGCGGCGAGCCGGTAGCCCAGGCCAGTTAACTCGCCCTGAATACGCCGGCATCTCCAGGTGGGGTTGTCCTGGGCCAGCCGTAGCACCATCTGGCGGACCTCGGTTGTGACCGGTGGTCGACCGCGTCGGCGTCTCGGGTAGGTCCACCGCCTTGTGATCAGATTGCGGTGCCAGCGCAACAACGTGGCCGGGGTGATGAAAAACGCCTCCTACCGGGTCCGCGGCAATAGCCTCGACAAGCTGGCGAGCACTGACCGGTCGGCCGGTTCCAGATCCAGCCGGCGCACCTGCCGACGCAGGACCGCGACCTGGTGCCGCAGCACGACCGCGTTAGTGTCACCGCCGCGGGCCAACAGGATGATCAACTGCAGTGCCTGACGAAGAATCAGGTAGCCGATCGACAGGATCATGACCGGCAGCATGACGCCACTCATCGATCCCATGGCGGACAAAGTCGCACGTCAACGCCCGTGGCCGAGTTTTCGAACGGTACAGGCTGCTCACCCCTCCTTACGTTCAGACAGAACGACCCTCAATTCCCGAGGACGCGCCCAACGTCATTTCGTTAGGACCTCTTTGGCCCGGCGCGTTATGCAAGGAGCTCACTCGACCTTTCGTGCGGCGTCACATCGTGAACATGGCCTGTCCGGGGTACTCGCCACCGACAGGTGGGATGAAGTAGTAGCCGCCGCCGTACGGCAGCAGGTACCGCTCCAGCGCCTCGCCGGCCAGCCGCTGCTGGATGGTGGCGAATCCCTTCTCCACGTCCCGCTGGTAGCAGACAAAGATCTGCCCTAGGTGTTCCCCCGCCGCGTCGTCACGGCGCCGGTACGACCAGCCACGGCGCAGGATCTGGTGCGCCAACGCGTCCGGGGTGCGCGGGTTCGCCCGGCGAATATGCGCGTTCAGTGCGATGGTGCGGCCGTCGGGGTCGGCAGCATAGTCCGGGTCGGCGGTCTCAGTGTCCTGCCCCAGCGGTGCCCCCGTGTCCTTGCGTCGACCGAAGACCTTTTCCTGCTCAGTTGTGGACTCCACGTCCCAGCTCGACATGGCCAGGCGGATCAGCCGCACCACCTTGTAAGTACCGCCGACGCACCAGGCCGGCTCACCGTCGCCCGGCTTCACCCAGACCAGGTCGTCCATCAGTTGAGCGTCTGACGCCTCCGGGTTGCCGGCCCCCTCCCGGAAGCCGAACAGGTTGCGCACCCCGGGCCCCCGGTTACGCGGGTGAAAGCCATCCAGCCGCCAGCGAGGCCGCAGGCCTGGTAGCGACCGGCGCGACGCCCGTTTGGCGATAGTCGGGTCGGTGGCGGTGATCTGCACGAGCAGGTCACCGTGGCACCAGTCGAGATCGAGCACGTCGCTGGGGAACTCCGGCATGGCCGTCAGTAGTCGTGGCGGGCTCAGCCCGAACCGGTCGTCAAAGAGTGAGCCGCCGACCGCGACGGAAACGATGGCGTCGCGCACGGGCTGGCCCAGCGCACGCAGAGCCGCTGCGAGTCCGACACGATTCGTGGCGGTCACGTCGTATGCGGTCATGGTGCAGGCGGGCAGCGGCGGTGAGACGACACCGGCCGGGTGGACGACCGGGGCGGCGCGGTCGATGGCTGGTCGTCCGGTGCCGGGCGGCGTGGCCCGGTCGGCGTTGTTCGACGAGTCAGGCCGGCGGCAGCCAGCCGCCGCGCTGGCGGCGGTGCCTGCGGCGACCAGGCCGGTTAGGACTGCCCGACGGCGCATGCCACGGTGCGGGATGTGCGGCCGGTGCGGCTCCCGACCGTCGCCGTCAGGCATCGCCGGTCCGGCCGAACAGTTCCGGTCCGACGTACAGCAGCCGGTTCGGTGAGGTGTCGGTGCTCGCCAGTCGCAGCGTGTTCACGGTCGATGCGGCAATGACTCGCTGTGCCACCTGGGTCGGGGTCAGCGTCGGCTCCTCCGCCAGCAGTAGCGCCACGGCGCCGGCGACGTGCGGCGCAGCCATTGAGGTGCCGCGCTGGGAACTGGAGGCGCTGGCGGTGGCGTGGCTGGCTGAGCGGATGTTCTCGCCGGGGGCAAACAGGTCCAGGCAGGTGCCGTGGTTGGAACCCGGGTCGGTGCCGCCCCATCCGCGCGCCCGCTCGTCGGAGGAGTTGCTGGCACCGACCGTGATTGCGGACGGCTCGGAGGCGGGGCTGTAGTTGCACGCGTTCGCGTCCTTGTTGCCGGCGGCGATGACGTACGTGACACCGCTGGCGACCGAGGCGGAGACGGCCTGGTTCTGCAGGGTGGAGAAGCCACCGCCGAGGCTCATGTTCGCCACCGCCGGGTGCTGGGCGTTGGCGGTGACCCAGTCGACGCCCGCGATGACCTGGCTTTGCGTGCCGGGTCCGGCGCAGCTCAGCACGCGAACCGACACCAGCGACACGTTGCTCGCCAGCCCGTACGTCGCACCGCCGACGGTGCCGGCCACGTGCGTGCCGTGCCCGTTCACGCTGCAGTCCTCACCGTCCCAGCCATCCTGGATGGCGTCGAAGCCCACGCTGGCGCGACCGCCGAACTCACGGTGATCGGTACGGATCCCGGTATCCAAGACGTACGCGTGCACGCCGGCACCGGCCGAGTCTGGGTAGATGTACTCGTCGTTCAGCACCGATGTGCGCTGGTCGATTCGGTCGAGGCTCCAGATCGGGTACGGCCGGGTCTCCGCCGGGTAGACCAGCGTGTCGGCCTCGACCAGCGCCACCGACGGGTCGGCGGCCAGCCGGCGCGCCCTCTCCTCGGTGGTTCTCACCACGAATCCGTCCAGCGCCGCCTCGTACGTCCGCACCACGGTGCCGCCATACCGGCGCGCCACCGCGCCGGCCAGCGAGGCGGGCGACCGGCCAGCCTCCGGTCGCAGCGCTACGATGTACTGCCCTTCGACCACCTCGGCGCCGTGCGGAACGACGATGTGGCCGTCGGGCGGTGCCGCGGCCGCGCCGGATCCACCTGCCGCCAGCGGCGCGACGACCAGCATGGCCGCCGCGACCCGCCCGCACCAGCGCCACGAAGAATCCTTTGCCATACCCATTCCTCCCCCGTGTGTGGCCGGCTCAGCCGCCGGCGATGTCGGCGTATATCGCGTCGTACCGGTCGGTGTCCATCGTCAGCAGCCCGTCGCTTCCGACGGTGAACGCGCCCTGCCGATAGCAGCGGACGAAAAAGTCCACCAGCCGTTCGGTATCGGCAAACTCAATCTCGGTCGGTTCACCAATCAGCACTCCGGCGATGCCGGGCCGCTCGTTCCCGGACCACACCGCCGCGTAGAGGTCACCACTCGGTCCGCCGAGCAGCGGCATCCACCGCGTACCAAGCACCGGATCGTCCTCATACGCTGGCCGAAGGGCAGCGGCCTCAGCCGCCGACAGCGGCCGGTAGCCGGGCACCAGGTTCACGGTGTCCTGGATCTGCCCGGGCTCGGAGCGAACTCCGTTACACCAGCCGAACCAGGTGGCCACGTCCTCGGGCACGGGCGCACCGTACGCGCGCTCCACCTCCCGGCGGGAAATACCCGGCACGAGCAACGAGGCGACTGGACGACCTAGCTCACGGACGATCGTCACCAGTTCGTCTAGACGGTCGATCAGCATGTGCGCTCCCGTTCGTCAATTGACGCGCACATAGTAACGATCACCATTGGCAACGCCGTTGTCTCGAAGGAACGGCCACAGCGAATCTCGGCCGTGCGAGGTGTTCTGTGTCCGGTCGATGAGACGCAGCTGCGCTCCGGCTCCCCCCTCGCGGGTCGACGCGAACGGGTACTCCTCCCAGGACAGGTTGCGGCCAAGCGAGTCCGGCCGCGGCTCGCCGGCCTGGGCAGCGTTGCGGTTCGCCCGGACATTCGACCGGCCGGTCTGTCGGGTGACGATCGGGCTGTGCCCGTTGCGGATAGCGTTTTCGAAGTTGTCGGCCACATCCGGGTACCGATTGCGGTTGATCTCATGCACCGGCAGGACCTCGGTGTCTCCGTTGCATCCCACCGCGAAGATGCGCGGCGCGTTGGTGTTATGGACGAGGACCGGCTCGCCACCGACCACCACGTGGTACGTGTGCAGGTCGTCGACGGTGAGGTTGTGGACCCGCTGCACGTCGGTGCGGTGCTGGATCGCGGTGATCTGGACGTGGGTGCCGGCCCCGGTTTGGAGCAGGTCGCCCGTCCGCAGGTCCTTCGCCTCACGCCACTCACCCGGTTCGGGCATCCAAAATGGGTGGCCGTCGGTCGCGGTGAGCGTGCCGTCGGCGGCGCCGTCGCCGTCGGTGTCCACGGCGATGTCCACCAGGCGCTTGACGCCGTCCCCGGTGATCACACCGGTGACCGTGCGGGCCGCCGTTTGGCCGGTCTCGGGATCGCCGGCCAACACCCTGTCACCCAACCGCACGTCGGCGATCCGCTTGCGCGAACCGTCGGCCATCTGCACCAACGTCTCCGGGGTGAAGCTGTTCGGTGTCGAACAGCTTCGCCCGCCGCCGGGACGCGCCGGCTTGGTGCCCAGTGGGTCGTTCAGCGCGGTCGGCCGGTTCAGGGCGTACGTGTACGGGTTGGACTCGCCCGATGTGATGCCGATCGGATCTTCGCTGATGAAACGCTGCAGGACCGGGCTGTAGTAGCGGGACCGGTAGTAGTAGAGCCCGGTGCCGTCGTCTTCGCGGCCGGTGTAGCGGTAGGGGTTGCCACCGTCGTCACCGGTAACACTGGTGGTGCCGAACGGGTCGTACGCGTACTGCGCCCCCGCCCCGGCGTCGTCGACCAACGCCACGGTACTACCCACGCCGTCGGTGAGGAACCGCTTGGTCGTACCGCCCGACTCGCGCAGGTGCCAGCCGTCGAACCCGGCACCGGTCATCGTCGCCGTGACCGCCCCAGCCACCTTTTCCTGCACCGGGTTGGCCCCGTCGTACAGATAGTTCGTGGTAGCTGCGCCGATGGTGCGGGCGGTGCGGCGGCCGTCAGTGGCGTATCCGAAGGTGGCGGACAACCCCGGGCGGCTCAGTGAGGATAGTTCGCCACGCGGGCTCCACGTGTACGTGGTCTCGCCATCGGAGGTGAGGTTGCCGTCGGCGTCGTAGGTGACATCGACGTCGTCCAAGGTGTCGATCCGGTTGGCCGCGTCATAGGTCGCGGGCCCGAACGGCGCGGGT
This sequence comes from Micromonospora sp. NPDC049891, assembly GCF_040660295.1. Lineage (NCBI taxonomy): Bacteria > Bacillati > Actinomycetota > Actinomycetes > Micromonosporales > Micromonosporaceae > Micromonospora > Micromonospora sp. NPDC049891. Next base: position 18,729 of record NZ_JBFAML010000037.1, on the reverse strand, counting down.
AGGACTGGACGAGAGTAGCTACCGGAGGTCCGGATCGGCAGGCCGGCAGCGTCGTAGTCGTACACCAGCTCGCCCAGCACGGTCGTTCCGGCCTGGTAGGTAATCGACTTCACTTGGCCCGCGTGGTTGTAGTTGTAGACCTGGTGCACGCCCTCGCCGGGCGCCCCTACCCGCTCCGGCCGGCCCACGGCGTCCCGGGTGATGGCGGTGACCTGCGTACCGTTGCGATGGATCTCGCTGAGGGCGCCGTTGGCGTCGTAAACATGCCGGGTGGCGCCGTCTGGCAGCGTCATGGTGCGGTCTCGCACGGTCGTGCCGTAGCTGTAGTTGACGGTGCCTTGCGGCGTTATCTCGCTGCGTACCCGGTCGAAGTCGTCGTACTCGAGCGTGGTCGTGCCGGCCTGTGAGTCGGTGGTGCCGCGTAGCCGGTCGGCCAGGTCGAAGGTGTAGTCGACCGTGGTCCCGCCGACGCGAGTCTGCCCGGGGCGGTTCAGCTCGTCATAGTCGTGCTCGGTGACGATTTGCCGCCGGCTGGTGTGCCGGGTCAGGTTGCCGTTCCGGTCGTACCCAAAGGTCTCGGCCCTGCCGAGTGGGTCGGTGATCTTCTCGAGCAGATCCATCTCGTTGTAGTCGTAGACCGTCTCGCCGCCCCGCGGGTCGGTCACGATGTGGAGCATGCCGTTCGCGTTGTATTCGAAAACAGTCGTGTGTCCGAGCGGGTCGGTGACCGAACGCGCCTTGCCGTGGTGCGCCCAGGCGGTTTCGGTGGCGGCACCGCGGCCGTCGACCTCGTACACCGGTCGGCCAATCGCGTCGAAGCCGGCCCGCAGGCTCCGCCCATCTGGATCGGTGATGGTCACCGGGTCCGCGTCGGCGTACACGTACGTCGTCTCGCGCTGCCCCGGATCGATTTCCTTGGTGATCAGTCCGGCTGCGTTGACCTCGTACGTGGTACGGCGGTTGGTCGCGTCGGTGACGCTCCTGGTGGCGCCGCGCCCGTCCAGGTCCACGCTCGTGCTGTTGCCGAACGTGTCAGTAAAGTTGGTCAGCTCACCGTGCGGGCCGTTTCGTTCAAACACCTCGGAGCGGGCCTGCGGCGTGCCGGCGAGATACGTGATCTCCTGGACCTGACCCGCATCGTCGTAGTCGTAGGTGGTTCGGCGGTCGAGGGCGTCCACCGTGGCTACGGGACGCACGCCACTGTCGTCGTACTCGGTCCGGACAGTTTGCGCCCTGCCGGTGCCGAAGGCGCGGGTGTCCGTGAGGACCGCACCGTGGGCGTTGAACGTGAACCGACGCACGTGGCCGCGGGGGTCGGTCATCCGCGTTTCGGTGATGGCGCCGCCAGCGGTGGTGTACTCGAACTCGGTCAGTCCGCCATCTGCGGCCCGCTGCGACTCGACCCGGCCCTGGTCGTCGTACTCGTTGACCATGAACTCGGTGCCGCGTGGGTCGCGGGCGGTCTTCATTCGGCCGGCCGTATCCCAGGAGTACTCGGTGACCCCGCCGTCTGGATTCGTCACCGTCTTCAGGTGGCCGGTTCCGTGGTACGTGTAACTGACCCGGCGCCCGATGTTGTCCTCGATGGCGCTGATGCGCGGCGGGTTGGCAGAGTCGTAGCTGAACCGCACCCAGCGGCCGCTCGGGGAGGTGATTTGGGTGATGGCGCCGTTCTGCCGGACTTTGCCGTCGGTACCCGGACCGGCCGTGGCCCGGGTGATGGTGGTGGTGTTGCCATACTTGTCGCGGATCGCCTGGACGGGTGCCTCGTCGCCGAGGACGATCACGGTGCCGTCCCGGAGCGTGACGTCCCAGCCGTCGCCGTTCCACGCCACGGTAGACCCGTCGTACTTTGTGGGAGTCGGTGCGGCCCGGAAGACAGCACCGGCGTAGTCGGTGCCCGGCGTTGTCCTCGTGTAGTGAATCTTCGAGCCGTCCGGCTGGATCAGGTCGAACGTCTGAAAGTCGAAGTTGCCGATGCTACCGGGTGACCACGGGAAGATGCCGTAGTTGAAGTTCATTCCCGTGCCGAAGACTCGGGCGTCCTGGTCGCCCTGCTGGTACGTCCGTTTAATCTCGATTGGCAGGATGTCGTCGATGACCAGGTCGACGCTTTCGTCGACGAGCAGGCCTGTGGCCGGGTCCACCGGATCCGCGACCCGCACGCCGTTGGCCACCGGGGCGCGCGGCGGGGGATTCATCCCCGGCACAGCAGTCATCGCACCGGTCAGACGGTAGAACCTGACGTCCTTGTCGGGCACAATCCGCTTGCCGTCCCGGGAGACCGTGCCGTGTCCATAGATGTGCCAGCCGCGGCCGTCCGGGTCGTAGTTCCAGAACTGGGTCCGGGTGCCCGGAGCTTCCTTGGTGTAGTTCGGGTAGACGATCGTGGCACCCTCGGGGAACAGCACCCCGCCGCCGGGTTGGACGCTGAAGTAGACCGGCACCTTCGTCGGCGGAAGCGGGAATGGTGGCCGGTCGATGGGCACGGGGGTGAGACTCAGTTCCCGGACAACGTTGCCGTCCGCGTCGCGGATCACCGTGCCGGCCGGGATGCGTACCTCCAAGCCGGGGATCGCCTTGGTGGTGAGCACGACCTCCGTCGTGGTTGGGCTGGGCACCTGGACCGTGTCGGCAGGGTCGATCTCCGGCAGGTAGATCGTGTGCGGCAGGACGAGCACCTGGCCGCGCTCGACCTCAACACCGATGTCGAACACGCCGTACTCGCCCTCCGCGGTGCGGCCGTCCACGCGCACCGACAGATGGCCTCCGGGCACGTCGGCCAGGGCGAAGCGTCCCTTAGCGTCGGTGACGGCGCGCTTGCCGGCCGCGCTGACGGTGACCTTTGCCAGCGGCTGGCCCCGGGTGTCGAGCACCTTGCCGACCACGCCGGTCATCCCGACCGGGAACTGCAATGCGCGATCACGGTGCGGCGGAGTCCACTCCCCGGTGACCCAATCGCCGCCGTCGAGGTGTCGGGCGTCCGGCTTCCAGCCGGTGGCGACCTGACAGGCGCTGGCCGCAGGCTTTGGCTTCGGCGCCGCGTCCGCCTGCCCGGGCGCTGGCGCCGACGGAACGAGTGCGGTCTCCGGCTCCGTGTCGCATACCGGGGTGACCGGTCGCGGCTCGGTGAGCGCCTTCCTGTCAGCAGTCCTGGGCATCAACGGCGTCGTGCGGTTCTTCAGACCCAGCTCGATAGTGCCGGTGGCGCCCGTGCCCGGGTCGAGGATCAGCGTGTGCACGCCCGTGGCGGTCAGCGTGGGCAACTGTTCCCGGAACCGGACCGGCCACCAGTGGTTGGCCAGCACCCGCCCGTCCGGGCCGACGAGAGTGTAGTAAAAGGCGCCGCCGCCCTCGAGTCCGAGCGCGACGATGTTCATGTCGATTCGGTCACCGGCGTTGGCGGTGAACGTCAGCCGTGCATTCTGCGCCGGCCGCGCGATGGTGATCGTCTTGTTCGCGCCGTCCACGGTGAAGTCGCCCGCGTCGGCTTCGGTCGACAGAAAGAGCGTGAGATCACCGGTCTCCCGGTTGAACGTGGTGATCTCGATTCGGTGCTCACCGGAAACCGTCAGCGCCGGCAAGTCCAGACCGAACCGGGTGTCGATGTTGGCGCTGGTGAGCAGCGAGTTGTCCGGCCGGTACACCCGAACCGTGAGGTTCGCCATGGGGGTTCGGGTTCCGAGGCTCAGCCGCTGACCAACCTGCCCGGCAAACCGGCCCACCACCCTCTGCCCGGGCAGCTCCACCGGAGCCGGGATCGCCGTGTCCAGCGCCATCTCGCCGACGTCGATCGCCTCGGCCGCGTACACGTTGACCCGCCCGGTGCCTGGTGACTCCGGATCCACTTGGAGCCGGTACCGGCCCGTGTCCGGCAACGCGGCGATGTCGAAGCTGCGCCCACTGCCCAGGCTGACCTGGCTGCCGTTGGGCCGGAACAGCCGTAGCGTCACCTCGCCCGGTATCGCGTTGTTGATCGTGCCCATAGAGATCGGCCGACCAGCGGTACCGTCAAAGAAGAACTCGGCATCCCGGCCCGGTCGGTCGATCGTCACGGACGAGCGGGTGTTAGAAGCCAGCGTGCCGCCGTCGATCGACGTCGACAGCCACGCCTTGACCGTGCCCACCGCCTGCCACCCGGTGATGAGCAGGTGGTGCGTGCCCGTCTTGCGCAGGGTCGGTAGGGAACGTGCCTCGGGCCATCCCCGTGGCAGTTCGCGCTGCACCTCGTCCGGCTCGATCAGCAACGCGCCCGGATAGTACGGGCGGTCATTTTGCTGGAGCAGGTTCTCCGAAAACCCGAGCTGGAGATCCTGCCCGGCGATGCCCTCGAACGGCAGCCGCACCGACTGGCCCGGCCGCTCGATACGCAGGCTGGCCTCGGCACCGTTGACGCCGAGCGTCGACCCGTTGATCACCGAGGACAGCCAGATCTTACCGAAGCCCAACTCGTTCGGCCCGAACGTGACCGCCAGCCGGTACGTTCCGGCGCCCCGGGTCCGGTAGACCATCGTCGGGATGTAGTCGGCTAGGGCGTAGTTCCAGGTGTTCGCCGTGCCATCGGGCGCGGTGATGGTGACAACGAAGCGGTTGGACGGCTCACTCAGCTCGGTCAGGCCGAGACTGATCCACTCGTTAGCCGCCGCCGTGAACGGAAACTCGGTCGCCTGCTGCGGCACGGTGATCTGGAACGGCACGCCCGCGCCATTCTTCGTCAGGTTCGTACCGGCGAGCGTCGTGGACGCCGCGATCGCGACCTGCCCCGCCGCGCCGTCGTTCGGCTTGATCACCATCGCGTACGTGCCGGTGGTAGGCATGGCCGGCAGGTCCTGGCTCAGCGGCGCACCGGCCCAGATGTCGAGCGGGTCGCCCAGCGCTCCGCGGGCGAAGTTGCCGCCGTACGGGGTGAACATCCATAGCGCCGAACGAACAGGAATGGTGTTGTTCGAGGTCTGTAGGTTGAGTCGCTCGCCGGCGGTCCCGTCGATCAGCAGGAGTGCCGCCTTGCCGGCCGGGATGGTGGCGGCGATCGCCGGACCGTCCTTGGCCAGCCGGCCCGCGTAAACCAGGTCACGCATGACGAACCCGCGCGGTGAGACGAGGAAATCTTCCGAACTGACCGCCACGCCACCGGGGGTACGCACGCTGATTCGTCCCGCGGACGCCGCGTCGGGCACCCGTATCCGCAGGCTCGTCGCACTCGCCTGCTCCACCCGCGCGACCGTCCGGTGGAACTGGACAACGTTGCGGCTCGCCACCGGGTCAAAGCCGGTTCCGGTGATGGTGACAATCTCGTTGCGGTTGCCGTGGTCCGTGGACACCTCGGTGATCTGCGGCTTGGTCACCCCACGCGCCAGCGTGAACGGCGTCGGGCTCGTCGCCGCCTCGCCGCCGGTCGCCACCCGCACCACACCGTCGGTGACGCCGGCAGGGATCTCAATGGTCAGCCGGTTGGCGTTGGCCGTGGTAACCGTCGCGGGAATGCCATCGACGGTGACGTCGTTGTCGGCCGCCGCCGGAGCGAATCCCGTGCCCTGAATCTCCACCCTCGTGCCGACTGGGCCACGCGCCGGCACCAGTGCGAAGATCGTGACACGAGACGCCGGTACCCGATCGGTGCGCAACAGGTTGCCGGCTTCGTCATACCGGTTGACGGCCGCATCGGTACCGTCGCTAGTCGCAACGAGTTGGCCTGCGGCATCGTAAAAGTGCTCTAGTGGCCCGGCCTGCCCGGCTGCAAGCCGGGCACCCGGCTCCGGGACGGCAGCCAACGCAGGCGTCGGGGCCTGCGCGAAGCCAAGGCCGAGCGTGACGACGACCAGCGCCGACAGACGGATACGCAGACGGAAGCCACGCGTAGCGCTCATTGATCCCCCGTTAGATCAATTGTCAACGGCGACGTCGACGCTCATTGCGATGAAGCTCATCGATCGCCGCGTGCGAACCCACCGTAGCGACATCAACGCGATCTGTCATCCCTCGGTGGGGGTCGCTTGGCCATGTGGAGGCCGCAGCGGCCGCGCGCAGGCAGGCGGGCAGCGCGCGATGCGGACGGCCGCTACCGTGACGACCATGGCCAGGATTCCACGGTGGACCACCATCCTCGCCGTTGCCGTGGTCGCCTCTGCCGCCGGTACGGCCGTACTCGGCTCGGTCCTCACGGCGGGCCCGGACCGGCCGGACCGGGCCGAGGTCATCGCCGCGCTGAAGCGTGACCCACGCACGGCCGACGTGCCCGACCCGGCGGCCGAGTGCGTGGCGGACTGGTACCTCACTTACGCCCCCGACGACCAACTGGCAGCGCTGCTCCACGGCGCGGACGGTGTTGACGCCACCACCGAGGCCAACCTCTCCCCGCAGGCACAGACCGCAATCCTCGAGTGCCTCAAGGAAGCCACATGACTGGTCCGCCTACTGACGGCAGCAAGAATGTCCGGCAACGACGACACAAGACGCCGGGCTCGGCGATGGCTCTACAAGATCCGGGGCGGTTCAAACACGCAGCGGACTGGCACCGGCGGCTTGTCGAGGCGCGGCCAGCCCGAGCGGCTTGAACGCGCAGGGCGGGACTTGACCGCCGGATACGTGGCACAGCTGTGGTCGCGCTTCGCCAGGACACTCGGCGCGCCGGAATCAAGATCGCCGGAGCCAGTCTCTGGTGGTGCCGCTGCCGCACGGCACGCGCTACCTCCGGCCTTCAACGACAGGTGTCCGTACGGTGGCACGTCACGATTGCGGATGCATCTCACCACGACCCATGCGAAGCCGAGGCGCCCTCAGCCGCAGGTCTGGCGGATGAGCAGGCCGCCGAGCAGGGTGGCGATCATGAACAGGCCGGTGGTGGCGAGCAGCTCCTGGCTGCCGGCGGTGTGGCATGCGGCTCCGTGCCGGTACGCGGGGTCGCCGGCGACGAGGGTGAGCACGTCGAGGATGTTGCCGCCGAGGACTGCGGCGACGCGGCCGGTCAGGTCGGGCACCGGTGGCGAACCCACCGATGGGTGGCGAAAATGCCCCTCGTGTTTGCCGGCCCCGGGTGGGTGGGATGTGCGCGGCGGCTACGGTTGATGCTCCGGAGGGTCCGCTGGAGGAGGCGTCGAACAGGCCGTGGGTGGCTATGGCGTGCAGGTCACGCTCGTGTTCGTGTTGGTGTTGGTGAACGCGGTGTTCGCGGGCAGCGAGATGGCGCTGGTGTCGCTGCGGGAAAGCCAGCTACAGCGCCTGGAGCGGACCTCCCGGGGCGGGCGGGTGCTGGCGAAGTTGGCGCGGGACCCGAATCGCTTCCTGGCCACGATTCAGATCGGCATCACCCTGGCGGGTTTCCTGGCGTCGGCCGCGGCGGCGGTGTCCCTGGCCCAGCCGCTCGTGGGCCCCTTGGGGTTTTTCGGTGGCGCGGCGGAGCCGGTGTCCATCGTCGTGGTGACCGTCCTGCTGACGTTCGTCACGCTGGTGCTGGGTGAGCTGGCACCGAAGCGGATCGCCATGCAGCGCGCCGAAGGTTGGGCGCTGCTCGTCGCCCGCCCCCTCGATGCGTTGTCGGCGTTCTCCCGGCCGGCGGTCTGGCTGCTGAGCAAGGCCAGCGACGCGGTCGTACGCCTGAGCGGCGGTGACCCCCGCGCGCGGCGGGAGGAGGTCACCACCGAGGAGTTGCGGGACATGGTCGCCGCGCAGCGCAACCTCACTCCCGAACACCGGATGATCATTTCTGGCGCCTTCGAGGTCGCCGAACGGATTTTGCGGGAGATCCTCGTCCCGCGTCGCGAGGTGGTCACCCTCTCCGCGTCGCTGACGGCACCGCAGGCGCTGCGCGAGCTGGGTAAGTCGGGACAGACCCGAGCCCCGGTCGTGGGTCGCGGCGGCCTGGACGACACCGTCGGGGTGGTGCACCTGCGGGACCTGCTCGACCAGGAAGGCCCGGTCGCCCAGTACGCCAGCCCGGCGGTGTATCTGCCGGAGACGTTGAAGGTGACCGAGGCGATCCGGGAAATGCGTGCCCAGCGGCAGCAGTTCGCCCTCGTCGTGGACGAGCGGGGCTCCATCGACGGGATCGTGACGATGGAGGACCTGGTCGAGGAAATCGTCGGGGAGATCTACGACGAGACCGACCGGGACGTGCAGGCCGTCGTACGAGAGCCGGACGGGGCGCTGCTGCTGCCCGGCGGCTTCCCGCTGCACGACCTGACCGACATCGGCATCGACCTCGACGAGGACACACTCGAGACCGGGGACTACACGACCGTGGCGGGCCTGGTCCTGGCCTACCTCGGCCACATCCCGAAGACGCCCGGCGAGGTGATCGAACTACCCGGCCTGACGGCCGAGGTGGCGGAGGTGACCGGGCGGGCCATCACCCGGGTACGCCTGCGCGCCACACCGACGCCCGGCAACAGGCATGAGGCCGGCGAGGACGAGACGAGTTCCTAAACCCTTCCCGACGGTAACCTAACGAATACATTCAGCTACTTCTCAGGCGGTGTTGGTAGCTTCCCGGCGCGGCGACTTCCATTATGGACGTCGTTGATCTCGTTGCGGCATAACGGTTTCGCGTGGAAGTTCCATCGGATCCGGGTGTCGCGCGTTCGGTGTGCGTCGAGAGAGAGGTTCGTGGTGTTCAAGAAGATGCTGGGCGCGTTCGGGGTCGGCGGCCCCAGCGTCGATACCGTCCTGTCGAATCCGAGCACCCGCCCGGGGCTGATGCTGGGTGGGCAGATGAACCTCACCGGCGGAAGCCACGATGTGGAGATCGACCACATCACCGTCGGGCTGGTCACCCGGGTGGAGGTCGACGGCGCGGAGGAGGACTACGACGCGCTCGTCGAGTTCCACCGTGTTCAGGTCGCGGGTGGCCTGCATCTGCGCGAGGGCCAGCAGTTGTCGCTGCCGTTGCAGGTGGAGATGCCGTGGGAGACCCCGGTGACCGACCTGTACGGGCAGCACCTGCACGGGATGACCATGGGCCTGCGCACCGAGGTGGCGATCCGCGGCGCGGTCGACAAGGGCGACCTCGACCCGGTTTACGTGCACCCGCTGCCGGTGCAGGAGCGCATCCTGGATGCCTTCGGCAGGCTCGGCTTCCCGTTCAAGGGCGCCGACCTGGAGCGCGGGCACATCTCAGGGCTGCACCAGAGCCTGCCGTTCTACCAGGAGATCGAGTACTACGCCGCCCCGCAGTACGCCCACACTGTCAACGAGGTCGAGTTGACCTTCGTCGCCAACGAGCACGGCGTCGACGTCGTGCTGGAGTTCGACAAGCGCGGCGGCCTGTTCACCGGCGGCCACGACTCCTTCGGCCGCTACCACGCCGCGCACGCCGACGCCGACCGCGTCGACTGGGCCGCGCAGGTCGACGGCTGGGTCCGTCAGGCCCTCGACGGATACCAGCGCCTGCACGCCGGCCACGGCTACGCCCCGCCCGCCCAGGGCTACGGCACCCCCGGCTACCCGCCCCCGCCCCCGCCGCCCGGCTACGGGCAACCCGCCTACGGCGCTCCCGGTTACGGCCACGCCGGGTACGGCCACCCCGGCGGGCACTACAAGGAGGAGCACCACGAGCGGCACGGCGGCCCCGGCATGGGCGCCGTCGCCGCCGGGGTGGTCGGCGGCGCCGCACTCGGCTTCGCCGGCGGCATGGTCGCCGAGGAGGTCTTCGACTCCTTCGGTGACGACGAGGGCGGCGACGAAGAGGCGTGAACCGATCGGGATCCACAGTGGATCCCTGCACTCGCTCCATGATCTAATTCGGCAGGTTTGTCCATGACCGGTCGGATTGCCCGATCGGGACTTCGAAGGAGTGTGCATGCCCGTCACCGCCGACCTCACCAAGCTGGTCGACAAGGCCTACCAGGACAAGACCCTCACCGAGATCGTCGACGCCCCGGTGTCCGCCCTCGCCGGGGTTAGCGACGGCGACGCCAAGCTGCTCAAGGACGCCTTCAACGTCACCACCGTCGGCGACCTCGGCCGCAACCCGTACTTCCGCACCGCCAACGCCCTGGTCGCCCTCGCCGGGGGCAAGTAGCTCCCTCGCGGCGTGGTGCCGGGCTTCCGGCGCCACGCCGCACGCTGTGGTGTGCGCTACCGGCCCGGCCACCGGACGGGTGGGAGGGTCAGCGGGCCGCGGCAGGGGTTCGGAGCAGCCGCTCGACCACGTCGGTCAAGGTGGCCACCGCCGGTCCGTTCGGGGTGGTGACCACCACGAGGTGGTGGCGGGTGGTCCGCATGATGGCCAGGGCCTCGTAGGCGAGCGTCGAGCCGTCGAGCACGAGGACGTTGCGCATCACCTCGCCGGCGGTTTGGTTGTCCGGCTGGTCCATCGTGTCGCGGACGTGGACCACGCCGACGGCCGCGCCGTCGCGCAGGACGACTACCCGCAGGTGCCCGGTGTCGCGGGCCACCGTGCGGACCGTCAGCACAGTGTCGTCCGCTCTCACCGCGGTCAGCTCACGTTCCGGGTTGGTGAGGTCGGCCAGGGTGAGTTGGTCGAGGTCGAGGGCATCGGTCAGCTGCGCGGAGTATGACGCGTCGAGCGCGCCGACGTTGGCTGAGTGCTCGACCAGGTGGCGCAGATCGGCGGCGTTCTGGCCGGTGGCGATGGTATCCCGGGGTTCGACGCCGACCCGGCGCAGGCACCAGTTGGCGCTGGCGTTGAGGGCACGCAGCACCGGACGGGTGAACCACATGAAGGCACGCATCGGCATCGCCAGGGCGATGGCGGTTCTCTCCGGGTGGGCGATGGCGTACGACTTGGGGGCCATTTCCCCGATGACCAGGTGCAGGAAGGTCACGACCAGCAACGCCAGTGCGAAACCGGCCGCGTCGGCCGTCCAACCGGGTGCGCCCCAGGACAGGAACAGCGGAGTCAGCGCGTAGTTGACGGCCGGTTTGGTGACCGCGCCGAGCCCGAGCGCGCAGGCGGTGATACCGAGTTGGCAGCCAGCCAGCAGCACGGTCAGCTCGTCGAAGCTGCGCACCGCCGCCCGGGCCGACCGACTGTGCGAGGAACGCGCGTCGAGGCGGTGCCGACGGACCGCCAGCAACGCGAACTCGGCGGCCACGAAGAAGGCGCTGAGCACGATCAGCAGGACGGTGACAGCCACCACCACCCACGGGTTACCCATCAGCGGTTCTCCTCCGTCCGCAGCAGAACCAGCGACGGGACGTGCCGCTCCAACTCCACCACCTCAAGTGCCAGTTTGACCTCGCCGAGGCTGAGCCGAGCCACGGCGCCGGGAGCGGGCAACTCACCGAGCAGTTCGATGACCAGACCGGCGAGGGTCTCGCTGTCCGATTCGGGCAGGTCATGCCCGATGGTGCGCTCGACCTCGTCCAGCGGCAGGGTGCCGACCAGTTCCCAGGTGCCGTCCGCCGCGGCCGGCCGGGCCGGCGACATGGGTGCCGTGGCGTCGTCGTGCTCGTCCTCGATCTCCCCCACCAGTTCCTCGGCAAGGTCCTCCACGGTCACCACGCCGGCCAACCCGCCGTGCTCGTCGAGCACACAGGCGAGCTGGGCCTTCCGCTCGGCCAGGATCTGCACGACCCGGGGCAGTGGCATCGAGGTCGGGACCAGCACCGGCGGCCGCATGATGTCGGCCACCGTGCCGGCACCGCCCCTGTCGACGGCGAGCAGGTCGGCGAGGTGCACCACCCCGATCACGCCGTCGCGGTCGTCGAGCACCGGGTAGCGCGAGTGGCCGCCGGCCATCTTGGTCCACAGTTCCTTGGGGGTCAGGCCGGGCTCCACGACGTCCACCCGGGCCCGCGGGACCATCGCGTGGGCAGCGTCGCGGTCAGGGAAGTCGAGCACCCGGTCGAGCAGCATCCACAGCTCGGCGGGAAGGTCCCCGGAGTCGCGGGAATCGCTGACGATGTGTTCGAGGTCGCGGCGACTGGCGGCGTGCTCCACGTCGTGCACCGGTTCCATGCCGAACAGGCGCAGCAGGGCATTGGAGGACTTGTCGAAGAAGGCGATCAGCCATCCGAACACCCGGAGGTAGATCTGGGTCGATCTGGCCAGCCAGAGGGCCACCGGCTCGGGCCGCGAGATGGCGAGATTCTTGGGGAACAGCTCACCGAACAGCATCTGCACGAAGGTCGAGAGCAGCAGCGCGGCCACCGTACCGATGGCGACGCCGACGCCGGTCGGGACGCCGACCCCGCCGAGGGCGACACCGACCGACTCGCCGATCAACGGTTCGGCGACGTAGCCGACCAGCAGAGCGGTCACGGTAATCCCGAGCTGGGCACCGGACAGCATGAACGAGGTCCGTCGGGTCACGTCCAACGCCCGCCTGGCGGCAAGATCACCCGCCGCGTCGCGGGCCTTGAGCCGCGACCGGTCGACGGCCATGTACGCGAATTCCTGCGCCACGAAGTAACCGGTGGCCGCGGTGATCGCCAACACCACCAGCAGCCCCAGGAGGAGACTCAGCACCCACACGGGGCTACGCACCTGATGCGGGTGAAGCCGGGCGAATCAGGCCCGCAGCGGCGGGCCAATGGTCTCGGACGTTTGCCGTCGCCCATCGGGTCGTACTCCTCCTCGTGCCAGCGGTGGTCGAAGTGTGGCATGGCTTTCTGGTAGCAACCTGACAATTCCGCTCCTGGCCGGCTCCTGGTCCCTTTTCTCGCCAGCCTGGTCACAGAGCCGCAGCCACTTCCCCAACGAGTAGGCGCGTTGAAGTGTCTGCACCTGGTGACCCGATCCCTGGACTCCACCGGGAACGGCCGAACCCGATGGACGATGCGCTGAAGCCCTGATTGTCCGTCGCGGACAACTCGGCAGGGTCGACCCCGCACCGCACGCCCGCATCACGGCGATCACGGCCGCAGCCCGCGTTTACGCTGGTCACCGCCTTGACCGTGAAGTGCGCCCGAAGGGACTCCAACCCCTGATGTCCTGATCCGTAGCGTTTCGGTCAGTCGTTGCCGTAGCCGGCGATGGCCTCGCGGAACGCCTCGCGCTCGCACGCGTCCTGGTCTTTGTCGGCCTGGGCGAACTCGGCGGTGCTGCGTAGGCGATCCGCGGCCGTCCGGGTCCACACGATCTCCACGCAGAGCGGCATCGACGCGGCGGTCTGCCGGTCGTGGATGATGACCGCGATGGTGGTGCCTTCCGGGTGCAGCCGTTGCAGCACCGCCTGACCGTTCTTCGTGTCCAGCGCGCCGGTCGGTTCGCCGGCCAGCACCAGCGCCGGCTCGTTGGCCAGCGCGCGGGCGATCGCCACCCGCTGCCGTTCCCCGCCGGAAAGCTGGTGCGGATGGTGCCCGGAGCGGTGCGACAGGCCGACCCGGTCGATCGCGGCCAGGGCCATCACGCCCTCAGCCCGGAACTGCCGGTGATCCTCCTCGAGTACGCCGGCGCCTCCTCGGCCTGCTCTTCGCCCTGTCCGGCATCGGCCTGAGCGTGCTCACCGGCAACGCCTTCTTCGACGGCATCGCCACCCTGTGCATCGGCGTCCTGCTGGTCGCCCATCGCCGTCATCCTCGCCGTCGAGACCAAGAGCCTGCTCATCGGTGAGGCCGCCCTGCCCGAAGAGGTCACCGCGATCCACACCGAGCTGATCTCCACCCCCGGCGTCGACCGCGTCATCCACCTGCGCACCCTGCACCTCGGCCCGGACGAACTCCTCGTCGCGGCGAAGATCGCCATCGGCACCGCCGACCGGGAGCCGACGTCGCCGCCACCATCGACAACGCCGAGGCCCGCATCCGCCGGGTCCTGCCCACCGCCACAGCGATCTACCTCGAACCCGACATCGACCGGCAGCCGCACCCACCAGGCGCACGGCCTCAACACCTGACCTGCCGACGGTGGTTCAGGCCCGGCGCCGAGGGTACTGACGCCGGTGTAGCGCCACCACGAGACGCGGGAGGCTCCATGGGTATCGACGACAAGATCAGCAACGCCTCCGAAGAGGCCACCGGCAAGCTGAAAGAAGGCGCCGGCCGGGCCACCGACGACGAGCAGCTCGAAGCCGAGGGCCGCGGCGACCAGACCAGCGCCAACGTCAAGCAAGCCGGCGAGAAGATCAAGGACGCCTTCAAGAGCTGACCCGCCCCGCGCAGGGCGCGGCACGGGTGAGACGACAGACGACGGCCACGGCGGCACCTTCCGCCGTGGCCGTCGTCTTTACCGGCGGCAGGCGCGGCCGACGGGCTACCGCTTGGCGCCCGGCATCCCCGTGGCTGACAGGGCGATGTCGCCCCTGCTTCGCGAGCCCACCGGCCGGCGGCAATTGCGTACCCGACCCGCGAGGCACCCGTAGCCGGCCGCGGCGACACCGAGCAGCACCGGTGAACGCGCGTCGTCCGGGATGAACCGGGACGCGGCCACCATGCCGAGCACGTAGGCGAGATTGAACGTCGTGTCGCTGACCGCGAACACCCGCCCCCGGAACGCGTCGGCACACTCGTGCTGCACTCGTGTCCACCACGATAGTGATGCCGTGCCCGGCGACGTTGACGACGAGGACGACGGCCACCAGCAGCAGCGGGTCGAACGGCAACCCGAACACCGGCAACGCCACCGCCACCGCCGCGAGCAGCCCGACCACCCACCGCCACCCCCCGACCCGGCGGGCCACCGCCGGAGTCACCGCCGCCGCCAGCAACACCCCGCCCGCGCCCGCGGCGAAGACCAGACCCAACTGCGCCGGTACGCCGTCGAGATCATCGCCGGCGAACCGGTTGCGGTAAAGCAGCAGCATCGCCAAAGCCAGAACCCCGAACAACAGCCGGAACCCCGCCTGAGCCACCATCGCGTACGCGGCGCCGCGCGCCCGCCCCAGGTGGCGTATCCCGTCGGCCATGCCGCGGACCACCGCAACCGCCTCTCCCGCGAGGCCCGGGCGATGCGGCAGGGAACCGTCAGGACCCAGCTCGAGCCGGGCGAAGGAGAACCGAGCCAGCGCGGCCGACGCCAGGTAGCCGACTGGCGCGAGCAGCGCGATGGCGGCGTAACCGGCGTCGCCAGCCGGGAAGGCGGTCTGCAGCAGAAGCAGGGCGCAGCCCAACCCGAGCGAGTACGCCACCGACCCCGCCGTACCGCCGACCGGCGTTGGCGGTGACCAACCCCTGGCCGGGCACCACATGCGGAGTCGCCGCCGACAGTCCCGACAGCAGCAGCCTGCCCAAACCGATCACCACCAGCGTCGAGACGAAGAACAGCGGCCCTTCCGACCCGAAGAAGATCATCGCGGCGATCGGCAGCACGACACCCGCCCGGACCAGATTGGTCACCACGGTCCCCGTCCGGCGGCTCCACCGGTCCAGCAACACCCCCGCGAACGGCCCCACCAGCGAATACGGCAGCACCAGCACCGCCGCGGCGAACGCGATCGCCGTCGGCGTGGCCTGCCGGTCCGGGTTGAACAACACACTGCCAGCAGGGCGGCCGATGGTTGACGACCCGGTGTCAGCAGCGGCACACACCACCATGAGCGCAGGCGGCGGCGAACCGGCCCTCGACACCGGAGCACACCAGTGCCGCAACCCGCCGCTCTGCCGGCCGAGCGACGGCTCATCCCCCGGGCAGGGCGCGCTGATGGTCGGAAGCTGGCGACTATCGGCTGACGGACCCGTACCAGCCGGCAGACCGGCATCGGTAAAGAGGTGACTCCACGAGGAAGGTGCCGTCATGGCGACGTCAGGTGTGATCTTCAAACGGTGCGGGTGCCGCAACGACAGCGGCCGACGGCTGGAACAGCGCTGCCCGAACCTGGGCGACCGCAACCACGGCACCTGGTACTTCCACTGCTCCGCCCGCAACGCGCTCGGCCGATCCGAACGCGTCCGCCGAGGCGGCTACCCGTCGCAGGCGGCGGCCCGCCGGGCGCGCGACGAGTGGCTGGCCGCGACCGAGGAGCAGCGCACCGCCGGCGGCTGGTCCGTGCAGCGGTGGCTGCGGCACTGGCTGGAGCAGCACACCCGGATCCGGCCGACCACCCGCCTGCACTACACCCGAGACGTCGAACGCGTGCTGATCCCCCACCTCGGCCCGTACCGGCTCGCCGACCTCGACGCCCGACTACTGCGCACCGTCTTCGACCAGATCGCCCGCACCACCAACACCAAAGGACTGCCACAGTCAGCCTCGGCGATGCAGCACCTGCGCACCACCCTGCGCGCCGCGCTCAACCTCGCCGTCAAACACGGCCTGATCGCCGCGAACCCGGCCCGGCACATCACCGTCGTCGGCTACCGCAAACCCCACGCCCAGGTGTGGACCGACGACCGTGTCCACGCCTGGCAGGCCACCGGCGAACACCCCACCGTCGCGGTGTGGACCGCCCCGCAGCTCGGCGCGTTCCTCGACACCGTGGTCGACGACCCGCTGTTCGCGTTCTGGTGGCTCACCGCCCTACGCGGCCTGCGCCGCGGTGAGATGTGCGGACTGCGGTGGACCGAGATCGACCTCGACCGCGGGGTGCTGTACGTCGAACGCAACCGCACCACCGCCGGCTACCAGGTCATCGAAGGCGACCCCAAGACCGCCGCTGGACGCCGCCCGGTCGCCCTCGATAAGCGCACCGTCAAGGTTCTGCGCGACCACCGAGAACGCCAACGAGACCAGCAAGCCCGCCGGAAGGCGGGCGGGAAGACATGGGTCGAGTCCGGTTACGTGTTCGTCCGCAAGGACGGCAGTCCCCTGCACCGGCTATGCCAGCGGTCGGTTTCGGCTTTTGGTCAAACGCGCCGGCATCCCGCCGGTCCGGCTGCACGACCTGCGCCACGGCGCCGCCTCGCTGGCCCACGAAGCCGGCGCTGATCTGAAGACCCTGCAGGACATGCTCGGACACTCCAGCATCGTCATCACCGCCGACACCTACACCAGCGTCCTACCCCACGCCCAACGCCGCTGCGCCGACGCCACCGCCCACCTGGTCCTCGCCGCCGCCCACCGCACCCGCGCCAAGATCCGCAAGAAGGGCCGCCGCAACCGACCCCAGCCGCGATCGGCGGCACATACTCCAGCCCGCAAGGCAACCGCCAAGGAAAAGAAGCCACAGGTCACCAACCCCCGACGGAACCCATCGTCACGGAACGTGATGACACCCGAATGGCGCCCACGTGACACCCACCGTCCAAACAGGTCCAACAACAGAAAAGGCCCGAACCGCGTTCCCGCAGCTCAGAGCCCTTATGATCTTGCGCGCCCGAAGGGACTCGAACCCCTAACCTTCTGATCCGTAGTCCGAACCCACCAGATGCTCTCCACGCTGCGTAACCGGCGCTTCATGTGTGCCGCCGAGTGGTGCTGCGTGCCGAAACAAGCGGCTGAGTACCTGCTGGTCCGGGCGCTACAGCGGATGAAGGGTCAAGATCAGGCGTAAAATGTCGGCGAGCGAGGCGTCCGTTGCCGATTCCGATCAGTTCGTGCCGATCAAGTACCGGACATCCGAGCACCAACGGAGCACCATCACGGCAGGTGACCGTGGCTCGTGCCAGCCGGGGCCGCTCGACCCGTCCGTAGACCAGCGAGGCATGTGCGGCAACGCTCCGGATCCGCGTTCACGTCATCGTCGGAATGATATCGTGATATCATTCGCCCAAGGGAGGTGCTACATGCCCAACATCCTCGTCCGTGATCTCAGTCAAGAAGCCGTGGACCGCATCGACGCCGCCGCCGCCAGCCTCGGGCTGTCCCGCAACGAGTACCTACGCCGCAAGTTCGAGGAGAACATCAGCCCCACTGGCGACCGGACGATCACCGCCGAGGACTGGCAACGATCCGCAGAGGCCTTCGCCGACCTCGCCGACCCTACGGTGATGGAGGCCGCGTGGCGGTGACGAGCTGGCTGATCGACAAGTCCGCGTACATACGCCTCCAACATGGTCAAGCGGCGAACCGCGACGAGTGGAGCGCACGCATCAGCCGAGGACTCGTCCGCCTCTCCACCATCACGCGCCTCGAACTCGGCTACTCGGCGCGCTCCGGAGAAGCAGGACGCCGACAGTTCGCCGCCCCACCGCTGTCACTCATGCCGGTCGAACACCTCACACCCGCAATCGAGGACCGGGCACTGGAAGTGCAGATGCTGCTCGCCGACCGCGGCCAACACCGCGCCCCGTCAATCCCCGACCTACTGATCGCCGCAACCGCCGAAAAGACCGGACTAACCGTCCTGGCCGTCGACAAAGATTTCGACCTCATCGCCACGCTCACCGGCCAGCCGATCGAAACCCTGCCCGGCTGAGCCGCACCCGGAAAGTCAGAGCCAGTGCCGCAAGAACCGGCCCCGACCGCAGACCCACGAGCGCCCCCACCCGGCGAGACCGAACCGGGGGCAGTCCCGGACAGGGCGACGGCGCGGCCGACGCGCAGCGGTTCGGAGGTCGCCCAGTTCTTCGGTACGAGTTCACCGTGCCAGTAGTCTAACGGCGCGGCGGTCGCCCTCCTGCGCCCGGCGCTCGACCGTCGATCGGTCGACCGTGACGAAGGCGAACTCCGCAGCCACGAACAGCGCGTTCGCCGCGATCAGCAGGCCCGCCCCAGCCAGCAGCAGCCACTCGGTCACCGGCACGCCGCCTCTCGGAGCTCGGGCTGGTCGGTACTGGGAGGTTCCGTTCTTGCGTCACATACCGGCCCGGTTAGGCAGGCACCCGATACGTTGCTGTGTGCCCGCCGGGATGCGGTTTATGGTCAGGGTTTGAGGACGACCTTCTCGCAGTTGCCCTGCTTGTTCTTGAAGATCTCGAATCCGCGTTCCGCCTCGTCGAGAGGCAGGGTGTGGG
>NZ_JBFAML010000036.1:0-52060 GCF_040660295.1 Micromonospora sp. NPDC049891 | reverse complement strand
CCCCCCGGATCATCCACACGACAGGGGCAGAAAGTCATACCGGGCCGGGCGACCGAGGGTCCCCGGCTGGGGACGATCAAAAAGGTAACGGGGGCAACGACTCCAGGATGGCTAGGGCTCCGTCCGCGCGTTGCGTTCCGTGGGTGGTTGCGCAGAGCCATCCCGCCAGCCGGCGACCGGGCGAGCCGAGCAGACCACCGCCCGGCCCGCCAGCGTCCGAACTTGCGTCAAGGTCCGCTTGACGTGGCGGGCCGGGCGGCGGCCCGCTCCCCAGGAGGGCGGGTCGGCAGCAGACGGGATGGCAGCGCCGCTTGTTGCGCCGTCGCTACCATCCCCGTCGTGACAGACACTTGGACGAGCATTGATCTTCCGGTCCTGAAGGCCGCTGTGAAGTACATCGAGGACCGCGACTACGGAGAGTTTCCCCAGGCATACGACCTCGCGCCCTTGCTAGATATTGACGAGAACGAGGTCGGGAAGGCCATGTTGAGACTTGACGGCACGTACATCGAGGCGTTTAGGACTGGAGGAGGCCTGTGTCGCACTGGAGTCAGGAGGATCTACCCCGCAGCACGCAGCGCTGTCGGACAGTGGCCTACGCCTGAAGCCGTCGCCGAGCGCCTCCTCGCGGCATTGCAGGCTGCCGCCGACGTTGAGTCAGATACGGAGAAGCGCTCTAAACTGAAGCAGGCTGCCGCATTTCTCGGCGAGGGTGGAAGAGATCTCCTTGTCAACGTTCTTGCGGCGGCGATTAATCGAGGAATGGGCGTGGGGTGACTACCCACGTTCCCCATGGCGATGAGACCGATGATCGCACCGAACCTCTGCTTGAAGTCTGTCGAGCAAGTCTCCGCCCAAGGCCACCGTCTGCTGCGATCCAGGCGTGCCGACAGGTGGCGGCCCTGCCCAAGGTGCACGCGCCGCACCCGCCCTTACCGACATGATGCGCCGCCCGACTGTCGACACCTGTTGACATATGTGCCGGGCGGCTGTCGTTCCTCGCGGAGGGGACTACCCGTTGACGAGGCCGTCAGTTAGGAAGTCTGAGAAGAGACTTTGGTCGGATGCGTGGAAGTAGTGTCCGTGCGTCTTCATCACGGTTTCGATGCTGTCCGCACCGACCAGCACGATCTCGAACTTGTCAAGAAGATGACGGTAGCGGGCTTCCGCCTCGCCGTAAGCCTTGGTGGCGATAGCAACGTCGGTGAACTCATCTTGCTCGACCAACTTTGCTTGATCGAAGCTGTACACGAGCAGGAAGTGAACCGTCTGTGGCCTTTTCACCCGAATCCTTCCTCCCTCGTCACTTTGAGTAGTAGCCAGCACGAAGGACAGCCTGTCGTGCCTCCTCGAACCTCTGGAGCAGCTCGGGTGGAACACCTCTACCATACTCCCGCAAAAAGATCAACTCTCCTGCTGCCGAAAAATACTCGACCATGTCGGCTGGGCCAACGCCGTCCTTCAGCGTTAGACCCAGTCGAGCGTCAGCGGCCTCCGCTGCATCTGCCCATTGCTGTTGCCCCCGAGTTCGGAGCTGAACCTCTATTGCGCGACCGTCGCGCTCAACCACAAAATGGATGGCTCTATAGCCAATATCCTTCGGTTGGCTGATGTAATCCCTAGGCTCTCTTAGGAGCGTCGGTTTCCATCGACGCATTACCCGATCACGCACCCTATCCAATTCCGGACCGTCTGCAAGGACTGCCCGTACGCCCCCGATGTCCTCTAGACTCGCTAACGGCATGTTTGGCATACGGTGAAGCTTTCGGATAATGCGCGGCACTCGTTTGAGGCGCTGCGTAATTGCCTCATCGGCCATCTCAGTTCGAATCATGCTTCGGAGTCCAAGCCTTACCTTTACCATCGGATAGGCATGGACTGCACGGAAATGCCTGACAACGCGAAGTGCATTCTCAATTTCCTCCTGGGAAGCACTGACACCCTCGAACTCCGCCTTCTTAAGCAGCTTGCCGCACTTGTTGATCTGGCTCTTGGTCGGCAGAGTGGAGGGGTCCAGGGCCATAGCGACATCATAGACACGATGTCGGTGAATCCCAGTGCCCGAAAGTGCCGACATTCCCGCGAGTGTGCCTGAGCAGTGCGTCACCTGTTGAGAGCTGCCGGGGCTGCGAGCCAGGCTTGAGATCCGGTCTGTCCACCTTGTCCCGCCATGCCGCCACATCGCGGCTTAGGGGGTTCAAGTCCCGCGTCACCGCCTGGCGCTCGGGCTGGATGACGACCGGGGCGGCCGACGTCGGATGCCCACGGACGATCGTGGACTGTTGCGGCAGGCTGGCCCTGCTGCCTATCCAGGTCATCGGCGGGACGGCCACCGAGGGAGCTTCACATCGTGCGAGCATCGGGATGGCCAGATGTTATCGCGGGAATTGCTGCTGCCCTTCTGGCAAGGCGACGTCATCGGGAACGTCGAGGGCGTCCATCTTCAGGCCAACAAACTGCACCAAGGTCGCTAGCCCTGGAATCAGGCTTGCGATGGTCCATGTCGTCAGCAGGGCGGTTGGAGTGCTGACGAGTGCGATCAGCGCCTTAGGAGCCGTGGGGCTCACTGCCGACATCACGATCAAGGCAAGCATGGAAATCACGCCGAGCACCGCCGTGAAGAGGAAGGGAGCCAGGTAGTAAACGGGCTCGGACTCGATCGCCCTTAGCTTCCTCAGGAAGGCTTGATCCATGAATGCCGCCTGGAAGGAAATGCCTGCAATGACCGCGCCTACTATGACGCCGACTACTCCGATCGCCCCAGGGGCCGCCCGTACGACGGCGTCCGGATGAGTGAACGACAAGGCGAGTGCGGCCACGCCGAAGACAACGCCCACACCGAGATCCACGCGGAGCAGTTCGCTGAGTCTGAAGTCGAGGGCTTCCCACAGGTGTCGATTGATTTGACTCGCCACGCCCGTCACACCTCCTCTGCGTTAGAACAAACGTACGCCCAGGGTGTGACATCGCTTGAGCGTGATCGGCTAGGCAGCGGGCCTTGGCGGCCGGGTGTCCGCGTAGACGACAAGTGCCCGGAGTACAAGGTCCATGCCCCGCTCAAGATCCTTACCGTAGTCGTCGATGCGGGTGTCGTCGGTCCTGGTGTCGCTGTCGAACGTAGCGTCTACCCCCTGAGCCTCCCGTGACTTCATCTGCACCCTTGTGTCGCCTGTCTCTAGACCTTGAAGCTTGTCCTGGAACGCGTCGGACTCAACATCCAGGACCTGTGAGTTGTAGGCGGCATACTCCTCGGTTGCGCGCCGGGCTTTCATCGCCCGCATCTTGGCGCGGACATCATCGAGATCCCGTCCAGGGTTGGAAAACTTGACCGTGCGACGAAGGAGCTTGACAAGCGGGTGCTGCTCAATCCACTCCTGCACCGTATGCTGGGAGACCACGGGGTCGCATTCCCAGTCAGCGGGTAGCAGGTGAAGGTTCTGGGCTGCGGTAGAGAGCACTTGGCCGAGCGCGGGCCGGAAGCTCGCCGGCTGGATCCTTCCCGTGGTAGCGAAGGCTACCCACCTGTTGTGCTCCCGCAGGTCAATCGCGAACGGAACCACGGTGTCTTGAGACGCAGCGTCGGAGTCCTCTGTAGGTCCCTTGATCCACGACCAACCATCGGAATCGAAGAAGCGCTTCTGATCAGCAACCGAGTATCCCAAGATCCCGGTCATGAAGTCCTCGCCCATGGCCAAGCGCATGTCGGCGGCGTACCAGGTACGGGCCGGGCGCTCAGGCGTTGCGGATACAAGGTAAGAAGTCTGCCGGCTTTCAGCGAGCGCCCGCATGTCCACAGCGAAGGGACGCATGTCAAGAGTGCTGTTGCGGCGATTGATCCTCGCGAAGACTACCCGGCGCTGCCGTGTCACAGAAGCTCACCGTCCTGGTAGGAAGAAGTTCCAATCTGAGCAATCTACGGACTGAGCTTCAAGGCTGCGACGCCGAAGAGTGTCCAAGATGTGACAGGCGTGTATGAGCGCGGTAGCGAGGGCAACAAATGGAGCTATGCGAGAACTTGTAGTTGAAGCGTCAGGCAGCGAGGCAGCAAGAAGGCAGCGCAAGCCTTGCTGCGGGCCGGAGCCGGACATCAACCGACGACGCCTGACACCTGCGCATTGACGCGGGCCGGCACGGCTAGCAGCAGCCGACAGCCTACGACCGCATCCCCCGACGGGGTCAAGGCCGAAGCCAGAACATGGACGGCGTGCGATGAACGACCAAGATCGTCGGGCACAAGCCGGGCACAATTGACGCCGAAAAGGGCTGTCAACCGCTGTAAGGCAACGAGAAACCTCGCGCAGGTCAGGACACCGATCCGCCCGATCTGAGATGATCCACCGACCGCCGGAAGGGTTCAGGGTTCAAGCTCTGGGAGCAAGCTGGGTGCGAGCTCAACTTGCCGAAACACTCTCTCTTGGATCAAGGGCCGCGCAAGCGCGGCCCGCCCGCCGCACTCGGCCTGCTGGCGGCCTGCGGCCGGCATCGGCCGGCACGGCGGGCGTGGCGACCGGAGGCGCTAGGAGCGAATCGCCGCCGGAGCCTCGACCTGCTCGCTCGATCTGCTCGGCCGCCCAACAAGGCTTTTCAGCTCGCCCGCCGAAGGAGCGAGATGCTGTCGTACGAGGTTGACGAAATCGAGTCGCTGCTGTTGGGCTTCGTCGCGTAGCTGGCACCATCCAGTCTCGTCCACATGATCCCTGATGCCATCGCTGAAGTGCCAGAAGGCTGTGTCTAGGCTCAGGGCTGCGTTCACGACGTTTGTAGGTGCGACCAGTTGCACCCGCGCAAGCGCAGCGTTCCAGCCCGTCCAGTCGACGCGCTCAATCTCTTCAGAGCGCCACCGCATGAGAGCCATGTACGTGGCGGTCTGCTCTTGGACCAGGGTGGCGCATGCCTCCGCTAGCGCATTCCGCGACCACGTGCGCTTCTGGCTGCGCTCGGTGACCCAAGCGCCGGCCGCGACACCGAGCAGCGTGACAACAACAGCCGTGGCCGCCGATACTGCCACTTCCCAGCCCATCGCCGCTCCACCTTCCCCAACCGAACATCGTCGATGGTGCCAACTGCTGACAAGGTGCCACAGCGAGGCCGTAACGATCGCGTAGCGACGGCAGCCGTACGAACGGGGCGATCGGCTGCCGCGCCGCTTCGCGGCTTGCCACCGGGTACCGGGCTTCAGGCGCGTGGAAGGCCGGCGGCACGGCAAGCCGCCCCCGGCCCGAGAGGCCGGGACGGTAAGCCACACGCCGCCGGACAACCACTCGCCCCCGCAGCCGTGCCAGCCACGTGCCAGTAGCCGGTGTCTCAGACGGTCCTCAGCGGTCATGATCGGGCAGGATTACGCCGCCGTTGACCAGGCGATCCGGACGGAACATGACAGCCGGAAACGATCTTCCAAACTGACGGTGCGGGTTCGATTCCCGTCGCCCGCTCCACGAACTCCGGCCCAGGCAAGCGGCATGATCGCCGAACCTGGGCCGTTCTCGCTCTCCGCGCCAGTCCCGGCTCTCCGAAAGATCAGCAGCCGAGTGCGATTCACCTCATCAGGTCGCGGTCTGGGCCGCCAGACTCCCCGGACGGGACCGAGCGTCGCTTGAGAGGTCTCACCGCGTCTCGCCACAGCATGCCCGTCATTGCCTGCCGACGAG
This sequence comes from Micromonospora sp. NPDC049891, assembly GCF_040660295.1. NCBI lineage: Bacteria > Bacillati > Actinomycetota > Actinomycetes > Micromonosporales > Micromonosporaceae > Micromonospora > Micromonospora sp. NPDC049891. The sequence goes on along the minus strand of NZ_JBFAML010000036.1, from coordinate 46,412 downwards.
CCACGTCACGCGGCATCAACCCACCCGCGTACAACATCGTCATCCCAGCAAGCCCAAGGAGCACAGCGGGAAACATGACAGCCGCCGTGCAGGCAGCCAGTACAGCAGTCAAGGCAGGGGCTTCAAGAGCAGTTGATGCCGCCGCCAGCCCACCCAACAGCAGGGCGACCGGATGACAGCGGAGGGCCCACACGAGGAACCAGTAGGCCCGGGCACGACGCAGCGGCAGAGCGTTCCCCTGTGCCATGCCTACGACTTTCTCTCCGTCAGACCTATGGCTGGCCATCAGTATGCGGCCAGTCGAACAGCCGACACGGCCCACGCAGGTCCGGATCCTGCTGGCGCTTGCCGTGTCGCCGGCTTCGAGCGACCGTGCTGATCGTCTAACGATGTGGACTCGCGTAAAGGAGGTGAGCGCTGGTTTCGAGCAGTCCCGAGCAGGTGCTCGGCAGCGCCCGTACGAGCCGTCAAGGCCCGCTTGACATGGGGGGCCGGGCGGCGGCCCGCTGCGGCATATCTCGAACCCGCTACGGTGGCTTAGCTCAACCCGGGACCGTGGCACTGGTGGATGGACCTCCGGCCTTTCCTGGCGAGAGGCTGTGCAAGTCTGATCAACGATGTGATGGGGGATCGCTGGTGGGGCAGCGGCACGTGCGGAAAATGTTGCGGAAGATGGCCGGCGGGCAGCCGGTGGAGGTCGAGCAGGTGGCCACGTTGCGCTCACTTGCCCTTATGGCCGCTGTTGCCGAGCAATTCGGTTACGCGTACACGGACACCCGGCAGCGACACCGCAACGGACCGCAGATGTTCTTCGTACCCGATCCCCGTCCGCAGGCCCGCGAAAGGGCCGAGCGGAACCGAGTGCAGTACCCGGATGCTTCCACCGGGGGTGCACTGCCCCCCGTGCCTGCCGACGTGCTGGAGCTGTTCAAGGCCCGTATCAGCTACGACCTTGAGGGCTGGAACGACGACAAGCAGCGAACGTGGTTCCTCTATGTCGTCCTCACCGTGCTGTGCGCGATCCTCGGTGTGTGGCTCGGGCTAGGAGGGACGTCCCCCACCGCCGCCGCGGCTGTCGCCGCCGTCGCCTGGGCGGCGCTGATGTCGGTCACCCTGTTTTTGGTCTCCATTCGTCGACGCAGACGGGCTAAGTTCGCTGCGATCCTGGAGGCGGCCGGGTTCACGCAGACGACTGAGCAGAGCGGCCGGGAGCGGTATCTGCCGCTGACGAACCAGTAGGCCGGACAACCGCGGCGATCACGAACAGGGTGTCGGTGGTGGCGGAGAGCCGGTCGTGCTCGATTCCCGTCGCCCGCTCCACGAACTCCGGCCCAGGTTAGCGACATGATCGCCGAACCTGGGCCGTTCTCGCTCCTCGCGCCAGTTCCGGCTCTCCGGGCGGAAACCTCTGGCCAAGGAGGTGGATGGGGCAGCATTCGCTTTCTAGCCGATGAGCGAGCGGCGATCGAAGTCCTCCTGGCGGCCGTCGAAGTTGGGGCACGGCAACTCACTTGACTGGTGCGGTCCGCCGGCGATTGGGTGGCGCCGTGAGCAAACTGTGGGCCGCACCCGAGGACGATCCCAGGGTCTTCGGTCAGCCTGTCGGCGAAAAGGCGACCTACCGGGAGTACCTCGACAACTACCGTCTGACCATAGAGATGAAGTGCGACGGACTGGACGCCGAGCAGCTCGGCCGACGCTCGGTGCCGCCCAGCACCCTCAGCTTGCTCGGCCTGGTCCGCCATTTGGCCCAGATGGAGAACCAATGGTTCCAGCGTGTGCTGCAGGGGCGGACCGACGCACCGTGCCTTTACCAGCACGAGGACGAGCCAGACTGGGACTTCGGGGGCGCGGTCCCCGATCAGGCGGTGGTGAAGGACGCCTTCGCGACCTGGAAGGCCGAGATCACCAAGGCGGACGAATGGCTCGACGCCGTCGAGGAGGCCGACCTGGGCCGCGAGGTGCTGGTTGACGATGGCAGCCACGCCACCCGCGACGTGCTTCTCCATGTGATCGAGGAGTATGCGCGGCACGCTGGCCACGCCGACCTCCTGCGCGAGTGCATCGACGGGCGTACCGGCCTGTGACCCACCGAGGCGGTGGGTCAGCACAAGGAACGCAGTCAGGATGCAACCTCCCCGTGGGGAACGGCGGTGAGTAGAACCGGGGCGGCCCGGAGCCAGTGAGTAGCGAACTGGGCAACGATCACGACGGACGCCGCTGGACGCGTCGAAATGAAGTCGAATCGTCTCAGCAGTTCAGCGGCCCTGGTTCCGCTTCAACGTCTGACGACGGAAACTCGGCCCCGAATCACCGCTGCCGTTTGTCCTCGACGTGTACGACGTCAAGCTCATGGCCGTCCCGGTCTCGCTTACCGCGTCCGTACAGACCAACGGCCAGATCGCTGTCGTTCGAGACCTCGTCGGGCCCTACGTAGGTCAGCACGTCGTTGTGGTGGCTGTAGACCACCCATCCGGGACCAGGATCGAGGGTGATGGTACCGAAGTCTCCGGCCGGTGAGCCGGCGTAGACGGGGCCGTACTCGCGCAGGATGTCGACGGCCTGGGCGGCGAGGTCAACGCTGGGGCCGGGGTCTGGTAGTACGACGCACGTGCCGTGGGCGAATACGACCCAGGACTTGCCGTCCCCTTGGATGATGCGACGCCAGGTTCCGGCCAAGTCTTGCTCGGACATGACGATGATCATCCCTGAGTGGATGCACAAGCGCTACCCCGCGAAGCGGGCCGGATACAGCGGTCAGGAGCGGGCAACCGAGGGCGGCAGGTCGTAGCAGAGTTGCGCAATCCGGCCGCGCCACCTTTAGTGGCGTTGCTGCTCAGCAGGGAGGCTGGCCGAGCTATCCGCCGTTCTTCTCCATCTCACGAATGTGCGCGCACGGCTGCTCAGTCCTGGCCTGCCAGGCGCTCCCCGCCAGGGCGACGGGGTAGTCGATCTCTCTGACCTGGCGATCGCCGGTCTCGACCGAGAATCGCATCGACAACAGGTCACTCTCGAACGCGGTCGCGCATTCGAGGCGCAGCTCGACATCGATCAGACCGGTATCGCCGGGGCGCAGTGAGCGAGAGCTGCCGGTGTCACGGACCAGGGCACCCGGTCCCTGCCCAGTCGCCGAACGAATCGTGATCGGCGCCTGGCCAGCGTTGGTCACTGCCAGTTGCCCGTCCATCTGGAGAACGCCCGGGACGTCCGAACCCCCGCCAGCGATGGATACGGGAACGGCCACGAGGGCGACCGAAGCAATTCGCTCCCGCTCCTCCCGCGAGTCCCGCAGCTCGTTCACACCGAAGCCACCAAGCACCCCGCCGGCAACGAAGGCAGCGACGAGCCGGACAGCCATCTTCCGTCTGGCCAGGAGCCGGTCCGGAGCCCCGCTGCCTGCCGTCGTCGGCTGGCGGTTGTGCTCATCCAGGTCGATCGCTTCACGCTCCGCCGACATGGTTGCCAGCCTAGGGCGTCCGCTGACAGCACATCGCCGGCCGTACAGCCACCAGATTGACGGTACGGATTCCTGTCGCCCGCTCCACCGCACTCCGGCCGGGGCCAGCGGGAAATCCCCTGATCCTGACCGGTCGGCCGCTCTCCCGGTTGGATCTGCGGGTCGCGCTGTTGCTCACGGCTCCGTGGCTTCCGCTCGTTGCCCACCCCCGGGGCACTCCTCCGGCGGGGCGTAGGCCCGAATGGTGCCGTTGTGCCGCGCGGCCTTTCCATCAGGGGTGAGGGCCACGAGGCGTTTACAGACCGCACACCGGCCCCGCGGGTGCTGCGAGCGCCGAGTCACCCCACCTCCCGGGTAAGCCGTTGCGTGACCACCTTGATCTTTGCGCAACAGGGCAAGAGGCGCGTGCAGCCGCTCCACTGCACGACGAGACAGTGGAATGTGGTCGCCCCGGTGGGTGTGGTGCTGTCACGATTGCCGCCGTGACCGGCGATTCCTCGACCAGCGTCTCTCGCACCTGGCGTAGTGCGCTGCTGGGTCGTGTGGTCGCTGAAATCGAGACGGAGATTCGGCGGGCGTGGGAGCGGCTTGCCGTCGACCTCGATGTCGACCCCGATTCGTCCGAGGCGGTCGAGTTGGCCTGGCTGGTGGTCGATGACCCGGCGGCGTACGACTGGCGGACCGTCGACGGCGCGCTCGACCGGCTGAGCTGTCCGGCTTGTGGGGCACGGCTGACCCGGGGGCCGGCCGGGTGCGAGACGTGCGAGTTCCACCATCGGATGCGGTTCGGTGCCCGGGAGGTGGACCGTCAGCACGTGCCGCCGGGCAACGAGCATGCCCTGCGGGTGGCGAGTGCGGTGGCGCGTACCCGTCATCGGTATTCGGCCCGGGCCCGGGTGGGCTACGAACTGGTGCTGCCGGAACTCGTCGCCGGTGCGCTGCCCACCACCCGGCAGGCCCAGGCCGGCAAGGCACTGATCAACAAGCTGACCGATGATGAGTGTGACCGCGTCGAGAGCTTCGCCCAGGTCGAGGAGCTGGCGCGTGGTCGCTGATGCCCCACTCGTCACGATCTCTTGGAGTAGCCGTGTCCGGTGAACCGGAGCCGGGTGTGCAGCCCGAGCACCTGCGGCCCGGCCACGAGCAGGGTGACCCCGTGATGGTGACGGTCGACGGGCAGGACTTCCGGGTTCAGGCCCGGGCGGGCGCAGCCGGCACGTACGACTTCGACTGGCTCAGCGGGCCGCACGACTACGGCTTCGGGCTGTCCCGGTCTGACGGCTCGGTGATGAGCCGCGCCGAGATGGAGGCGGCCATCCGCGAGTTCCTCGCCGAGATCGACCCCGCCACCGGCTATCTGGCGGAGTGACGGCAGAGCAAAGGGCAACGACACCGGGGACGCCATCACCGGTGGTAGAGCCGGCGGTGCAACCAGGTGACGACAAGTTCGTCGAAGCCGGGGGCGCGGGCGGTGCCGACCCGGAGGTTGTGGTCGGCACCGGGGAACACCACGATCTCGTGGTCGTCGTGGCCGGCCTCGCGAAGGATGGTGGCGACGACCCGGGCGCTCTCCCGCACCGGTACGAGCAGGTCCTCGGCGCCGTAGATGGCAAGTAGGGGGCAGGTGAGTGACCTGAGCGCGGTGGTCGGATCGTGGTCGGCGATGCCGGCGAGGAAGGCGATCGACGGGGGTGTCGTGCCGGCCAGCGTCGTGTACCACGGTGCGGTGTGCCAGGGTGCCTGGGCCGCGTGGACGCGTACCGGGTCGTCGCCGGAGCGTACCCGGCGGATCTGCTCGTGGAGCAGCGTCAACGCCTGCTCGACGTCCGCCTCGGTGAAGCCCTCGGCGGGAAGTTGGTGACGGAGCCGGTACTCCTCCTGCGCCAGCACGCCCACGCCCGGACCGGACACGCAGACCACCGCCGCGACCGTGTCGCTCCGGGACGCCGCGAGGGGGGCCACCCAGCCACCCTGACTGTGGCCGATCAGCGCGACCGCGTCGGCTCGTACGTCCGGATGCTGGCGCAGGGCGCGGACCGCCGCGAGGGTCTCCTCGGCCCGGTCGGTGAGCCTCTGGCGGGTCCAGTCTCCGGTCGAGGCACCCGAACCCGGCTTGTCGTAGGCGAGGCTGGCGAAGCCGGCGGCGGCCAGCCGGGTCGGCCACTCCCCCAGGTCGCGCCCGCCGGGTCCCGAGCCCTCGACGAAGACCACCGCCGGGTACGGGCCCGGCGTGGGTGGTCGAACCAGGTCACCGACCAGTTCGTCGCCGTCATGCTCGAAGGACAGTTCCGTCGACACCGGCTCGAACAACACAACCGGCACGATATCCGGGGCTCAGCGTGCCGCGTGTTCGGCGCGGGCGGGCGCGCCCACCTCGTGCAGGTGTCGCAGCGCCTGTCGGTAGGAGTCGATGAGGCCCGTCTGTTCGTAGGCCACCCCGATCTCGGCGCAGTACGCCTGCACGATGGGTTGGGCCTTGCGCAGGTTGGGTGTGGGCATGCCGGGGAACAGGTGGTGTTCGATCTGGTAGTTCAGCCCGCCGAGCGCCACGTCGGTCAGCCAGTTGCCGTGCACGTTGCGGGAGGTCAGTACCTGCTTGCGCAGGAAGTCCTCGTCGCCTGTCGGGTGCGGCATGCCCTTGTGGTTGGGGGCGAACGTCAGGCCCAGGTAAACGCCGAAGAGTGCCTGGTGCAGCAGCAGGAAGGCGACGGCCTGAAGCGGCGTGAGGACCACCAGCAGCGCGGTGAGGTAGCCGACGGCGTGCAGCATCAGCAGGGCGCTCTCGGTACCGCGACGCCGTACCGTGCCGTCGCGCAGGGCCTTGACGCTCGACACCTTGAGGCTGACGGCGAGCAGCGTGAGGAGGGGGAAGAACAGTGCCGCCTGGTGCCGGGTGATGAAGCCCTTCAACCCGCGCCGGCCGGTGGCCGCCTCGGCAGCCCAGATGAGCACCTCGGGGGCGACGTCCGGGTCGAGGTCGTCGTGGTTGGGGTTGTTGTGGTGGCGGGTGTGCTTATCCATCCACCAGCCGTAGCTCATCCCGACGCCAAGATTCCCGACGAGCAGTCCGGCGACTTCGCTGGGTCGTCTGGTGCGGAACACCTGGCGGTGCGCCAGGTCGTGCGCCACGAGTGCGACCTGGGCGAACGTGACGGCGAGGAACACGGCCGTGAGCAGCTGCCACCAGGAGGAGCCGATGACGAAGAACGCCGTCCAACCGCCGAGGTACATGAGCGCGACGACGCTCAGGCGGAGCACGTAGTAGGCGGGTCGGCGCCGCATCAGTCCCGCTCCGGTGATCCGGCGGGCGAGCGCGGCGAAGTCGCTGCCGCTCGTCGTGGTAGTCATGGCCTCAGCAAACCGCCTCACGACCTGCGTGTCAGGAGTTCCACCCCCTCCGCGAAGGGGGTGCTGGCACCACCGACGAACGGCCGCCACGGCGGGCACAATATGGCCTGTGGACGTGGCCGGAGCTGGTGAACGGATGGCCCCATGGGTGCGCCAGGGGGTGCGTTCGGTGCTTGCCGGCGTGGCCGCGATCGGTCTGGCGCTGACGAACTTTCCGCTGCTCGTCCTCTCGGTCGTCGCGTTGCTGCTGGTCCCGGTCCCCTTCCTCGGCATGGCGCTGGTGCCGTTGACGACGACGCTGGTCAGGAAGCGCGCTGATCTTGAGCGACGGCTCGCCGCCCGGGCAGGTGTCCCGGTGGCACGTCCGTACCGTCACTCTCCGGAGCGGGCCGTGCCCGGCGGTTGGCGCCGTTTCCGGTGGATTGTCACCGACCCGGCCACCTGGCGGGATCTCGCCTGGCTGGTGCCGGGCGCCATCGTCGGAATCGTCCTCGGCGTGGTCGCGCTGGCCATTCCGCTGTACGGGGTGGCGGGGCTGACGCTGACGCCGCTGTGGATCTGGCTCGGCACCGACTGGTACGGCTACGGCACCGTGTGGTCCGTCGAATCGGTGGGTGAGGCCCTGCTCTGCGTCCCGCAGGGTGCCGCCATCCTCGCCGTCGGCCTGTGGTCGGCTCCGTGGCTGCGTCGCGTCGACGCCCTGTTCGACAGGCTTCTCCTCGCGCCGACCAGGGCCGCCGAACTCCGGTTGCGCGTCACCCAGCTGACGGTGACGCGGGCCGGCACGGTGGACGCTCAGGCCGCCGAGCTGCGCCGCATCGAGCGCGACCTGCACGACGGTATCCAGGCGCGGCTCGTCTCGCTGGGCATGATGATCGGTCTCGCCGACGAACTGGTCGACCGGAATCCGGCCGCAGCTCGCGAGATGCTCGCCGAGGCGCGGGAGTCGAGCGGTACGGCGCTTGTCGAGCTGCGGCACCTGGTGCGCGGCATCCACCCGCCCGTACTCGCCGAACGTGGTCTGGAGGGCGCGGTGCGGGCACTCGCGCTCAGCCTGCCCGTGCCGATCGCGGTCGACGCCGAGTTGCCCGGCCGGCTCGACACGCCTGTGGAGTCGGCGGCGTACTTCGCGGTGGCCGAGGCCCTGACGAACGTGGTCCGGCACAGTCGCGCGCGCCACGCGTGGGTGTCGCTGCGGCACGGCGAGGGACGGCTGACGATTGGGGTGACCGACGACGGTGCCGGCGGCGCCGACTCCGCCGCCGGCACCGGCCTGCGCGGTATCGAACGGCGGCTCGCGGCCTTCGATGGCACGATGGCGCTGTCGAGCCCGCCTGGTGGGCCCACCGTCGTCACCATGGAGTTGCCGTGCGCGTTGTCATCGCCGAGGACCACGCACTCCTTCGTGACGGACTGACCCGGCTCCTGGCGGCCTTCGACTTCGACGTCGTCGCGTCCGTCGACAACGGCCCGGCCCTGCTACCCGCGCTTGTCACGCACAGGCCTGAGGTGGCGGTGGTCGACGTCCGCCTCCCACCGACCTTCACCGACGAGGGCCTGCAGGCCGCGATCGCGGCCCGGAACCGGATACCCGGGCTGCCGATCCTCGTGCTCTCCCAGCACGTCGAGCCCCTGTACGCCCGGGAACTGCTCAGCACCCCGCAGGGTGGGGTGGGTTACCTGCTCAAGGATCGTGTCTCCAACGTCGGCGAGTTCATCGACGCCGTCCGCCGGGTCGCCGCGGGCGGCAGCGCCATGGACCCCGAGGTGATCTCCCAGCTCCTCGCCCGCCGGGAGCCGCTGGCCGTGCTCACCGTCCGGGAACGGGAGGTGCTCGGTGAGATGGCCGAGGGTCGCTCCAACGCCGCCATCGCCACCAAGCTTCGGATCACCGAGAAGGCGGTGAGCAAGCACATCAACAACATCCTCACCAAGCTGGACCTGCCGCCCTCCGAGGACGACAACCGCCGGGTGCTGGCCGTGCTGGCCTATCTCAACGCCTGACCCGGAGAGCGCACCGGCACCTGTGGGTCGACGTCACGGATCGGTGTGCTGCGGCTCCACGGCGGCCGACACCGGCGGCAGGTGGCGCAGCGCCCGGAACGCCACGACGGCAAGCGGTACGCCGACCGCCAGGACGGCGACGATCTGTACGGAGGCGACCGTCAGCAGCGCCGTGCGCTCCACCTGTCCGCCGATGTCGGGCAGGGTCGCGGTCCGCAGGGCGAGCGCGGTCGTGGCGAGCAGCACCAGCGCCAGCGACCAGGGCAGGGTGCGCGCCGGCGGGCGGAATGCCCGTACCACCAGGTGGACCGTCATCGCGGCGACGACCAGCGCACAGCACAGGCCCGGCCAGTCCAGCAGTCGCAACGCGGACGTGGTCGCCTGGGCGACGAACAGCGGCACGGGAACCGCGAGGATGCCGACCGGTAGGGCCAGCAGCCAGGGACGGCGCGCCACCGCGGCGGCGTCGCGGTGGAAGGCCGACATCGCGACAACCAGCAGCAGCTCGACCAGCAGCATCGCCCAGGGCGCCACGGTCAGCGGCACCGGGCCGGTGACCTGCTCGACGGCGACCGCGATGCCCTGCGGCACGACGGCGATCGCGGCGACGGCCTGGGCCACCCGCCGGTGCCCGAGGACCAGGGCGAGAAAGGCCGGCAACCAGGCGTACCCGGCGACGGTCAAGGTGGCCTGCCAGCTGCTGCTGGGCGGGACGAGAGTCCATTCGGAGGTGGGCGCGGGCAGCCAGCTCAGCGCACCGGAGAGCCACAGTGTGATGCCGAGACCGGCGGTGGCCATGACCGCCTGAGTCAGCACGCCGGCCAGCACCGCCAGGCGGACCGCCTGCCCCCAGGCGTACGGGCGTGGTGGTGCGTCAGGCCCGCCGATCCGCAACCGGGCGGCGAGGGACAGGACGCTCGTCACCTCCGCCAGGCTCGGGCGGCCGTGGTCCGCGAGGTACTCGTCGGTCTCGGCGTCGCCGGTCTGCATGGTCTCCAGGAAGGCGGCGACCATGTCGTCCTCCCACTGCCGCCGGTATCCGGCGGGCAGCAGCCGCAGTACCCGGCGGTAGCGCTCCTCCAGTCGGCTCATGCGGACGTCCCTTCGATCGGGCTCTGTCGGCGCAGCCGGGTCGAGGCGAGCCGGGCGTTGGCGGCCAGCCGTCGGGCCTCCGCGTCGAGGGCGTGGCGTCCCCGCTCGGTCAGCCGGTAGTACCGGCGCAGCCGGCCCTGCCAGGCCTCCTCGCGGTCCAGCTCGATCAGGCCGCCACCGACGAGCCGGTCCAGGGCTCCGTACAGTGACCCGATTTTCAGCCGCACCCGACCCTGCGACAGGTCCGCCACCTCGGCGACGATGCCGTAGCCGTGACGCGGGCCGTCGAGCAGCGCGGTGAGGACGAAGAAGGTCGGTTCGGTCATCGCCCCGGAACTCATCCGCCCAATATAGTGGCTGACAAGATATCTTGACCAGGGTCACCTGTCGGTGATGTCCGGCGTCATCCGGCCGGCGGAGACGGCTGATCCGGCGGTCGCGGCGGGGCCGGACGGCGTCCGGGAAACCGCACCAGCGGGGATGAATCGCGCCGGGCTGGGTAAGCAGGCCGCCGTCCTGGTGGAGTGACGACCTCGGTCGCGGTGCCCCGCGGCCACCTCCCGGGCGGGCCGGCCGACGGGCCGGCTCGCCCGGCGGCCGGGCACCCGGCAACCTAGTTGGTCAGCCAGTTCCAGGCGTCCATGATCCACTGCGTCTGTTGCAGGTACGCGACACCGAGGCCGGTCAGGAACACCGCCGTGACCAGGTGCGCGCCACGGGCGGTCCGTCGCACCCGGCCCAACTGGCGTTCCAGCACCACCCGGCCGAGCAGCCTGGCCAGGGTGAACAACCCGGCCGCGACCAGCAGGCTCAGCACGAAGATCACGATCGGTCCGACGAGGTCGCCGCCACCGGAGATCGCCCAGATCCCCCAGCACACGAACGCGAACAGCGCGCCGGCGAAGCTCCACTCACCGCCCCGCTTCAGCCGTGCCACGTGCCAGCTCAACGGCTGGCGCGGCACCGGTTCGCCGGGCCAGCCGGTGCCGGTCGGCTCGTGCTCCACCGTCGGAAACGGCTCGGTACGCGGCGCGCGGGCACCGACCTGGGCCACCCCACGGCGGTACGGGTCGCGCTGCGGCGGCACCCCGTCACCGGGCTGCGGCGGCACCTCGACGGTCCGCTCCGCCCACGGCTGCGTCTGCTCGGCCATGTCGTTGCCTCCCCCTTTCACCGGCGACGCCCCCGGACGCCGCTGGAGACTTCGAGGGTAGCCAGCCCGCAAATCGGTCGCCCTACCCACACCTATCGACTAGACACGAGCGGTGACCACCTCCACCCTGCCCATCGAGGCAGCCCGCGCCGAGGACTACGACGAGATCGGTCGTTTCCTCGGCACTCTGTTCCATCACAGTGTCGAACCCGAGGCCCACGAGGCCGAGCGCGCGATCTTCGAACCGGAACGGGCCCTGCTGGTACGCGACGGATCGGAGCTGGTGGCCAGCGCCGCGGCGTACACCCGGGACCTGGGCGTACCCGGCGGGGCGGTGCCCGCGGCGCACGTCACCCTGGTGGGGGTCGCGCCCACCCACCGTCGGCGGGGCCTGCTCACCGCGATGATGCACCGCCAGCTGCGTCAGATTCACGACAATCGCCGGGAGCCGGTCGCGGTGCTCTGGGCCAGTGAGGGCCGGATCTATCCGCGCTTCGGCTACGGCCTGGCCTCGCAGCGCTTCCACGTCTCCGGCGAGACGACCGAACTGCGGCTGCCGGCATCGACGCCGGACGAGGGCCGGCTGCGTCTGGACCGGCCGGCCGACCGACAGGCCGACCTGGCCCGGGTGTACGACCGGGCCCGCGCCGATCGTCCCGGCTGGTCGGCGCGGGACGACCGGTGGTGGCGGTACGTGCTCGTTGACCCGGAGGCACACCGGGGCGGTGCCACCGAGCGGCGGGTGGTGCTGCACGAGGGACCCGACGGTGTCGACGGTTACGGGCTGTTCCGCACCAAGGCCGAGTGGGACGATGCCGGCCCGAACAGCCTCACCACTGTCGACGAGGTGGTGGCGAGCACCCCGACGGCGTACCGGGCGATCTGGCGGATGCTGCTCTCGCTCGACCTGACCCGGCGGCTGACCTGGATGCGGGCCGCGGTGGACGAGCCGCTGCTGCGGTTGGTGAACGAACCGCGCCGGCTCAACTTCCGGCTGGTCGACGCGCTCTGGGTACGGGTGGTGGACGTGCCGGCCGCACTGGCCGCCCGGCGCTACGCCACAGACGTCGACGTGGTCATCGAGGTGACCGACCACCTGCTGCCGGAGAACACCGGCCGGTGGCGGCTGCGCGGCGGACCGGCCGAGGCCACCTGCACACCGGCGAGCGGGCCGGCGGACCTGGCCTGCGACGTACGCTGCCTCGGCGAGCTCTTCCTCGGCGGCGTGACACCGGCCGCGCTGGCCGACACCGGTCGGCTGCGCGAGCTACGCCCCGGCGCGCTCGCCGCCGCCAGCCCCGCCTTCACCTGGCATCGGGCCCCCTCCGCCATGGAGATCTTCTGACGGCCTGATCAGCGAGGCGGTCGGGTGACGGCCGTGGGGGTACGGTCGGGGGGTGGCGGATGGCGGGGAACGGCGGCGGCGGCGACACCGGCACCACGGCGCTCCGGGCGGCGGAGCCGACACTGGTGCGGCGGCCACCACTGCCGGGGTGCACGACGGCGGTGACGCCCCGCGTGGGCGACGCAACGGCGCTCCCGAGGAGGGCGAGCGGGGGCTGCGCGGGTTGGTCGGGTCCGGCTCGTCGCAGGTGAGTGTGACCGCCGCGATGCGGGCCCGGGACGCCGCCCGGCCCACCGACGAGGATCTCGCCGAGGCGGCGGAGCGGGTCGTCATCGTGCGCCGTAACTGGACCCCGCGCGACGAACTGCCCCGCCGCTGACCCGGCCCGGACCAGGGGCGGGTGGCCGCCGAAGCGGAGGCCGCCCGACCCCGGATCCGGTGTGATCGTCAGGGGTCGTGGGTCAGGGCAGGTCGGGCAGCTGCCGGGTGCGCTCGTACTCGGCGACCTGGGCGATGCGGCGAGCGTGCCGGTCGCTGCCCGAGAACGAGGTGGTCAGGAACGCCTCGACGATGGCGGTGGCCTCGTCGAGGGTGTGCTGGCGGGCACCGACGGCGACCACGTTCGCGTCGTTGTGCTGCCGACCCAGCTGGGCGGTCTCGACGTTCCACGCCAGCGCGGCACGCACCCCCGCCACCTTGTTCGAGGCGATCTGCTCGCCGTTGCCCGAGCCACCGATGACCACACCCAGGCTGCCCGGGTCGGCCACCACCCGGGTGCCGGCGTGCAGGCAGAAGGCCGGGTAGTCGTCCTCCGGGTCGTAGGCGTGCGGGCCGATGTCGACCACCTCGTACCCCTGCTTGGCGAGGTGGTTGGCCAGGTGCACCTTCAACTCGAAACCGGCGTGATCGGATCCCAGGTAGACGCGCATACCGCGCAGTCTGTCAGGCCCGTCCCACCGGGCACCGCCGGGGCGGGGTGCCGGAACGGGACGGGCCGGACGGGTCAGGACCGGTCGGGCAGTTCGGCGACCACCAGGCCACCGCGCGCCTTCGGGGTGAACCAGGTGCTCTTGCGGGGCATCTTCTCCCGGGCCAGGTTCACCGCGACGAAGTCGTCGACGGTCACCGGCGCGATCAGGACGGCCAGCTCGGCCCGCCCGGCCTCGACCTCACCGGTGAGCCAGCTCGCCGGGTAGTCACCGCCGACGTAGGTGATCCGCTTGTCACCCGGATCCAGACCGAGGGCGTCCCGCAGCAACATCCGCTCGACCAGGGCGTGGTCGAGGTTCTCCAGGCGGCCGGCGCCGGTGTGCGGCAGCGTCACCGCGTACGCCTGGTCGGGAAGCTGGAGCACGACGGTGCCGCCGGCCGCCGGCACCTCGGCGGGGCCGTCGAGCGCGGTGATCCGCGCACCGGCCGCGGTCAACCGCTCCAGCAGCTCCTCGGGCGTGGTGGTCAGCTCGCTGACCAGGCGGTTGTACGGCCGGATGGCCACCGAGGCCGGCGTGGTGACGACCGCCAGGAACCGGGACATCCCACCGGTCTGCGCGGCCAGGCTGCGGTGGTTGCCGTCGGCGACGACCAGCTCGCCACCACCGGCCAGCGCGGTCAGGTCGTCCTGCTGCCGGCCGGGACCGACCAACCAGATGGCGTGGGTACGTCCGGCCTGGTCGGTGTCGGTGGCGGCGGGCGCACCGGCCGCGTCGGTGGCCGCCGCGAGCGCCGCGTGCAGCTCGTCACCGCGCCCGGTCTGCAGCAGCAGTACGGGTGAGAGCAGGTGCCCCAACGCCTCGGCCAACGCGACCCGCTCGCGCACCTTCGCGATGAAGACGTCCTCGTTGCGGATGACCAGGCCGGGCTCGTCGGCGCGGGTGGAGATCTGATCGGTGTCGACCATGGCGAACAGCCCGTAGGCCGTCTCCTCGCCCGGCGCACTGATCCGGTACAGCACCACCACCTGCTCCGCCGGGGTGTAGCTGCCGTCGGCCTTCGCCTCCGCGAGTCGGCTCACCGCGTCCGGCAGGGCTTCGGCGAACGACCTGCCGAGGCTCTCCGGGGCCTTGTGCGGCATCTCGATGCCGAGGGCGCTGTGCGGATTCGCCTCGATGATCGCGGTGATCTCCGCGTCGTCGGCGAACTCGTCGTAGTTCTGGGCGCCGGTACCACCTGTGGTGATCCAGGCTCGGGTGATCGGATGCACGACCGTCATGACCGTTGACGCTACCGGCGGCGCGTCGGGTGCCGCCGCCGGACCCGCCTGAGCCCACCAGATGAAAGCGGGGCTCCTGCTCGACAGCCACCAGGGAGCAGGAGCCCCGGGTCATCGGTCGGGCTCCGCCGCCCGCCGGTGCCGGCCACCGGCCGCCGGCACCACTACCGGCCGGGTCGCTGGGACCGGCCGTGGGCCCTGGTTGCGCAGTTCCCGGCCCGGCGGCGTGAGGCGGGAGGTGACCGGAACCCGGGCGACACCCACCACGGTCGGCCGGGCCAGCACCCCGGACGAGTTCGGGGACCGGTCGCGGCGGGCCGGCGGCAGGTCACCCGACGGTCGTGGTCCCGGCATGGGCGCATGCCCTATCGACTCCGGCCGCGACAGCCCCGGTTCCGGCCGGGGTGGTGCGGGCTCCTGCCGGGGCGGCCCGGGCCAGCGGTCGGACCGGTCCCGTCGCGGTGCCGGCCAGCTCAGCTGCACCGCGGGCCTGGGCGTCGCACCGCCGGCGCCCTCCTCCCGAGTCCGGGGGTCGTCGACCGGGGCACGGTGTCTGGCCATCTGGCGCCTCCACGAGCTGGCGGACTGCGGCCAACGGGCACGGGTGCGGCCCGCCGGTTTCACCGCGGACACCCGGTCAAACGAACCCACGAAGGCACCGGTGACGCCCGGCCGGCCCGAAGGGTCACCGTCGCCACGGCGACGTCAGTCGAAGATGGGGTCGAGGTCGCGGCTGCGCTTGAGTTCGAAGAAGCCGGGGGTGCCGGCGACCAGCAGGACGCCGTCCCAGAGCCGCCCGGCGGCCTCGCCCCTGGGTGCCGGGGTGATCACCGGCCCGAAGAAGGCGACAGACCGGCCGTCGGGCCCGGGAGCGTGGATGACCGGGGTGCCGACGTCGGTACCGACCGGCCCCATCCCGGCCTCGTGGCTGGCCCGCAGCGGCGTGTCGAGGTCGCTGTCCCCGGCCGCCTCGGCCAGCGCCGGATCCAGTCCGGCGTCGGCCAGGGCGGCGACGTACAGCTCGGGTCCGAGCGGCTCCTTGCCGAGGTGGATCCGGGTGCCCAGGGCCGTGTAGAGCGCCCGAACGGCGGCGGAGCCGTGTCGCTGCTGCACGGCGACGCAGACCCGTACCGGCCCCCACCCGTTGCGCATCAGCTCCCGGTAGTCGTCGGACAGATCCCGCCCCTCGTTGAGCACCGACAGGCTCATCACGTGGAAGCGGACGTCGACGGGTCGGACCTGCTCCACCTCCAGCAGCCACCGGGACGTGAGCCAGGCCCACGGGCAGATCGGATCGAACCACATGTCAACGCTGACGCGCTCGTTCACGACAAGATCCCTTCGCAATTGTCACGCCGGCTCACCGGCGTACCTCCGATCTTGCTCCGCCCTGTTCCACAGGCGCGAGGATCGAGCCGTGACCTCGCCCACCACCACCTACCCGTACATGGAAGACTCAGGCCCGGACCGGCCGTCACGAGCGGTCGACGGACCATGCGGCCGTGACGGACGGCGAGAGTGGGATGGAGACGAACAGTGCCGGGAGTGCGCAACCTGACACAGGTCGAGGCGACCGAGCGGGCCCGCCTGCTCGACGTGACCGGGTACGACATCAAGCTGGATCTGTCCAGTGCCGTTCACGCCGCCGACGGTCGTACCTTCCGGTCGACCACCGAGGTGCAATTCCGCTGTGCCGAACCGGGGGCCAGCACCTTCATCGAGGTGGCGGCCGACTCGGTGCGCTCGGCGACGCTCAACGGCGCCCCGGTGGACCTGGCCGACTTCTCAGCTGAGAAGGGGCTCACGCTGACCGGGCTGGCCAGCGAGAACACTCTCGTCGTCGACGCGGACTTCGCGTTCTCCAACTCCGGCCAGGGGCTGCACCGCACCGTCGACCCGGTCGACGGTGAAACCTACCTCTACAGCCAGTTCGAGACGGCCGACGCGCAGCGGGTCTTCGCCTGCTTCGACCAGCCGGACCTGAAGAGCGTCTACACCTGGCACGCCACAGTTCCGGAGCACTGGAAAGTGATCTCCAACATGCCGGTGGAGCGCGAGGAGGCGGCCGGCGAGGGCCACAAGACCCTGCACTTCGCCACCTCCGCCCGGATGAGCACCTACATCACCGCGCTGTGTGCCGGGCCGTACCACGAGGTCAGGTACACCCACGACGGCATCGACCTGGGTTACTTCTGCCGGGCGAGCATGGCGCAGTACCTCGACTCCGACGACCTGAACCTGGTCACCACGCAGGGCTTCGACTTCTTCCACGAGCAGTTCGGGGTGCGGTACCCGCTGCCCAAGTACGACCAGCTCTGGGTGCCGGACTTCAACGCCGGGGCGATGGAGAACTTCGGCTGCGTGACCCACGCCGAGTCGCACTACCTGTTCCGCTCGCAGGTCACCGACTTCGAGTACGAGCAGCGGGCCAACACCGTCCTGCACGAGCTGGCGCACATGTGGTTCGGCAACCTGGTCACCATGCGCTGGTGGAACGACCTCTGGCTGAACGAGTCGTTCGCCGAGTGGGCCAGCCACTGGTGCAACACGCACGCCACCCGGTTCACCGAGGCGTGGACGACATTCCTGTCCATCCGGAAGAACTGGGGCTACCGGCAGGACCAGCTCTCCTCCACCCACCCGGTCTACTGCGAGATGCCAGACCTGGAGGCGGTCGAGGTCAACTTCGACGGCATCACGTACGCCAAGGGTGCCAGCGTGCTCAAGCAGTTGGTCGCCTACGTGGGCGAGGAGCCGTTCCTGGCCGGTCTGCGCGCCTACTTCGCCCGGCATGCCTGGGGCAACGCCACCTTCGACGACCTGCTGTCCGAGTTGGAGACCGCGTCCGGTCGCAAGTTGACCACCTTCGCCTCGCAGTGGCTGGAGACCGCCCAGGTCAACACGCTGCGCCCGGAGCTGACCATCGGCGCGGACGGCACGTACCAGCAGGTGCTGGTCCGTCAGGAGGCGCCGGAGGGTCACCCGACCCTGCGTACCCACCGGATCGGGGTGGGCCTCTACGACCTCACCGACGGCCGGTTGGTGCGCCGCGAACGGTACGAGGTCGACGTCGACGGCGAACTCACCGAACTCACCGAACTCACCGGCGTGCGTGCGGCCGATGTGCTGCTGCTCAACGACGACGACCTCAGCTACACCAAGCTGCGGTTGGACGAGCGGTCGATGGCCACTGTGGTGCAGCACATCGCCGGCCTCGAGTCGTCGCTGGCGCGGGCGCTGTGCTGGACCGCCGCCTGGGACATGACCCGCGACGCCGAACTGGCCACCCGCGACTACGTCGCGCTGGTGCTGGCCGGGCTGCCGGCGGAGACGGACATCAACCTGGTCACCGCGACGCTGCGGCAGGTCAGCAGCGCACTCACCTTCTACGCCGACCCGGAGTGGGCGCCCACCGGCTGGGCCGACCTGGCCCGCACCGCGAAGACCGCGCTCGCCGCGGCCGAGCCGGGCAGTGGCTTCCAGCTGGCCTGGGCCCGGGCGTACGTCTCGGCGGCCCGGTCCGGCGAGGACCTGGCCGTGCTGCGCGGCTGGCTGGAGGGCAGCCAGGTGACCCCCGGGTTGACGATCGACACCGAGCTGCGGTGGAGCGTGTTGCAGGCGCTGGTGGCCAACGGCGTGGCCGGCGCGCCGGAGATCGACGCGGAGCTGGCCCGGGACAAGACCTCCAGCGGTGAGCGGGAGGCCGCCTACGCGCACGCGCTGGTGCCGACCGAGGCCAACAAGGCCACCGTGTGGGCTCAGTTGACCGGCGCGGAGGCGCTGCCGAACTGGCGGCACCGGGCGCTGTTGCAGGGCTTCAGCCACCCCACCCAGGTGGAGCTGATCAGGCCGTACCGGGACCGGTACTTCGCCACGGTCGGGCAGGTCTGGGCGACCCGGGACAGCGAGCCGGCACAGGAGTTCGCCATGCTGTTGTACCCGGCGTACCTGGTGGAGGACGACACCGTCGAGGCCACCGACGCCTGGCTGGCGCAGGAGGGCCACCCGGGGCCGCTGCGGCGGCTGGTCGCCGAGGGTCGCGACGGGGTGGTTCGGGCCCTCGCCGCGCAGGCCCGGGACGCCCGAACGGCCTGACCCCGCCGCCTGGCCCCGCTGAGACGTTCACGACACGAGCCCGGTCCCCTGCGGGGGACCGGGCTCGTGCGTACGGCAGTGGTCAGCCCTTGCCGGCGTAGCGGGAGAGCTGGTCGAGACCCTGGATGATGCCGCCGGCCAGGTCGCCGCCACCGAACGAGGCCACCATCGACAGAGCGGCGATCTTGGCGTACGTGTCCGGGACGCGCTTGCGGGCGTACCGGCCGGTGACGATCTCCAGCTGCCGCTGATTGGGTGAGATCGCGATCAGCACCGACCGGTCAGGCTCGGCGAGCTGCCGGTGCAGCCGTTCGGCGTGCTCCCGGATCGGCTCGTCGAGACCGCCGACGAAGACGGAGAAGACCAGGCCGGTCGTCCGGTCGGCCAGCCGCAGCGCCTCGTCGATGCGCAGCAGTTGGCGGGTCGAGAACGGCCCGTCGAGCACGTCGGGCGGGGTTTCCGTCCCGGCCGCGTGCTGCTTCTCACCAACGGTCACTTGCGCCTCCGGTTCCACCGGTCGGCGCCTCGACGCCGGCCTGTTCCTGCGTGCGGCTGGTCAGCGCGGGCGCCTGTGCCCCCACCGACAGCGCGGTGCCCCCGGAGTCGGCCAGTTCCTCGGGGCGGCCGAGGAACCACACCGGCGTGAAGTTGAACGGCCGGCCCGGCCGGTAACGCTTGGCACCGCCACCACCACCCTGGCTACCCGCGTAGACGAGGCCGGCGATCACCAGCACGATGGCTGCCGGGATGCCGACGAAGACCAGCAACGTGTCGGTTACAGACAATCCCAACGCCCCCAGGCGGAAAGAGAGATCTTCGATCGGGTCGGGTGGCGGATCACCGCGGTGACCTCCCGACTCCGCTGTCATTCACGTTAGCGGAGCCGACGCTCCGCCAGACTGCGGGGTGCCGATCCCATCCGCCACTGGAGGCCTCCAGTTGCGCAGCGGTCGCGATCAGCCTCGCGTCGTCGCCGTACTGACCGGTGAGCAGGACGCCTACCGGCAACCCTTCGGCGGTCACGCCCACCGGCAGCGAAACGGACGGTTGGCCGGTGACGTTGAAAACCGCACAGTACGGAGAGAAGCGGCGTTGCCTGTCGAAGTCCTCCGCTGGGGTACGTCCCTGGGTGAACCAGCCGATCGGTGCCTGCGGGGCCGCCAGGGTGGGACAGAGCAGCAGGTCACAGCTGGCGGTACGGCGGGCGCCGAGGCGTACCTGCGCCTGGATCTCACCGAGGGTCGCGGTGAGGGTGCCAGCCGAGATCCCGGCGGCCTGAGTCCGCAGGAAACGGGTCAACGGCAGCAACTCGGACTCGCGCTGCGGCGGCACCGGGGCGAGCGCGAGGACGTACCAGAGGATCTCGAACAGCGGCCAGACCTGCGGACCGAGCGGTGCCGGCACCTCGACGACCTCGTGCCCGGCGGCGGCGAGCAAGGCGGCGGCCCGGTCCACCGCGGCGACGCAGTCCGGGTGGACCGGTTCGTCGGCGAGCATCGGGGCGGTGAACCGGCCGACCCGCAACCGTCCGGGCTCGGCGGCGCGGGCGGCGGCGAGATAACCGCCCGGCGGCGTTGGCGGCGGCAGGTACGGCTCGCCCGGTACCGGCTCGGCCAGCACGTCCAGCAGCGCGGCCACGTCGGTGACGGTCCGGCCTAGCGGGCCGCTGGTCGGCAGGCCGAAGGCGCCGAACCCGAGCGGCCCGCCGGAGACCAGGCCGCGGCTGGGCTTGTAGCCGATCAACCCGCACAGCGACGCCGGGATCCGCAGGGAACCACCGCCGTCGGAGCCCTGCGCCACGGGCACCAGGCCCGCCGCCACGGCCGCCGCCGCGCCACCGCTGGATCCGCCGGCGGTGTTGGCCAACGCCCAGGGGTTACGCGCCGGCGGCGCCACCAGGGTCTCCGAGTACAGCGAACAGCCCAGCTCGGAGGTGGTGGTCTTGCCGAGACTGACCAGCCCCGCTGCCCGGATGAAGCGCACCACGTCGGCGTCGACGGGCGGTACGAAGTCAGCGAAGGCGGCCGAACCGAAGGTGGTGCGGACACCGGCCGTCAGGGTCAGGTCCTTTACGGCTGTCGGTACCCCGTGCAGTGGCCCACGCCGGTCGGCCGGGCTCGCGTCGGCGGCGCGGGCGGCTTCGCGCGCCAGCTCCGGGGTGACTGTGACGAAGGCGCCGACCGTGTCACCGAGCGCGTCGACCCGCCGCAGGTGATGCTCGACGAGGTCCAGGCTGGACAGCTCACCACCGGCGATCGCGGCGGCCTGTTCCAGCGCGGTCAGGTCGTGCGGCTCGGCCATGCCGCCATCCTGCCCGCTCAGGGCACTCGTTGCCGCCCCGACACGAGCCTCACGGCCTCAGGAAAGGGTGCCCGGTGGCGACCCCCACTCCCACCGTGGACCACCGACCTCCGCCACGAGGTCGAGGTCCCGGTCGTGGTGGAGGAAGTCGCTATGTGTCGCCTCGGCCGAGAAAGCGAAGGGCGTTGGTGGAGAGCAGGTCGGCGCGCTGGGCGTCGGTGAGGAAGTCGGCCTGGTGGACCACCGCACCGGCCGGGCGTTCACCCAGGGGGTACGGGTAGTCGCTGCCCACCAGCACCCGCTCGGCACCCATGGTGTCCACCAGGAGTCGCAGCGACGGAGTCGAGAAGACCACCGAGTCGACGTAGAACCTGTCCACGTAGGAGCTGGGCGGGGCGGCGGAGGCACCGCGTACCAGGTCGCCACGGCGGTGCCAGGCGTTGTCGGCGCGCCCCAGCCAGAACGGGAAGCTGCCACCGCCGTGGGCGAAGCAGATCCGCAACGTCTCCGGCACCTGGTCGAACACTCCGCCGAGGATCATCGCCAGCACGGACAGGTGGGTCTCGGCGGGCATGCCGGTGAGCCAGCGGGCCATCCAGCGGTTCAGTCGGGGGCTGCCGGCCATGTCCCAGGGGTGCACGAAGACCGGCGCACCGACCTCGGCGCAGTGGGTCAGGAACGTCACGATGCCGGCGTCGTCCAGGTCCCGATCACCGACATGGTTGCCGATCTCCACGCCGACGTGGCCGGCCGCGAGGCAGCGGTCCACCTCGGCGCACGCCGCGTCCGGGTCCTGCAACGGCACCTGGCAGAACGGCAGCAGCCGGTCCCCGCCGGCGGCGGTGACCTCCAGGGTCAGGTCGTTGAAGATCCGCGCCACCTTCACCGCCTGGTCGGCCGGGCGGTCGTAGCAGAAGAAGACGGGTGTGGGCGAGACCACCTGCACGTCGACCCCGTCGGCCGTCATGTCGGCCAGCCGGGTGTCGGCGTCCCAGCATTCCGCGCCGACCGGGCGGAACGGCGTCTCCCCCACCATGATCATGGCGGCGCGCTCCGAGTCGATCCGGAGCCAGGGCCAGCCGGACCCGCCGCACGCCGCGGCCAGGTCCGGCCATCCCTTCGGTACGACGTGCGTGTGCACGTCCACCACTGGAGACACCGACGGCACCGGAACCGCCATCAGCCCTTGCCCGGGTGCAGGGTGCCGCAGTTGTCGCAGGTACGCGCCGACTCGTCGGCGTAGAACGCCGCGAAGACCGGTGGCAGGTCGGCGGCGATGTCCCGCACCTGCAACTCGACCTCGTGCACCCGGTGGGAGCACTCGGGGCAGTACCACTGGAACTTCTCCAGTGTCCCCTCCTCGCGTACCCGTTCGATCACCATCCCGATCGAGCCGGCCTCCGGCCGCTGCGGGGAGTGCGGCGTGTTCCGCGGCAACATCCACATCTGACCCTCGCGCACGTGCACCGTACGCGGGCCCTCGGGGAGCATCAGGTTGATGTGCATGTTGCCCTTGACCTGGTAGAAGAACTCCTCGTACGGGTCGACGTGAAAGTCGGTTCGCTGGTTCGGCCCACCGACCACCATCACGATGAAGTCCTCGGACCCGGGCAGCATCTCCTTGTTGCCCACCGGCGGCTTCAGCAGGTGCTGGTTCTGCGCGATCCACCCGGGGAAGCTGAACGGCTCGGCAATCTCACTCATGACTGGCCTCCTTCTGGGAGCAGGGCGACAGCCTGCATCTCGATCAGCAGGTGCGGATGCGGCAACTGGTGCACGGCGACAGTCGTCCGGGTCGGCCCGGTCGCGTCGAAGAACTCCGCCCACACCTCGTTGTATCCACCGAAGTCATTCATGTTGACCAGATAGGTGGTCACCTGGACCAGGTCGGTCAGCTCGGCGCCGACCGACCGCAGCAGGTCCGCGATGTTCTCGATCACGGCCCGCGTCTGCGCCCGGATGTCCAGATCGGTGGTGCCGAACTCGTCCACCGACACGCCCGCGAACGTGTTGTCCGCCCGCCGCGACGACGTCCCCGACACGAACACGAACCCGCCCGCCACCTTCACATGCGGAAAAGCCCCCCGAGGAACCGCCTTCCCGGCGACAACCCGAGCCCCGTCACCCCCGCTCACGACACCTCCCCGAGAACCGGACGGACAGCACCCACCCCAGGCCCAACCCACCTGACACCGGCGCACGGACCCCGACCACGTCGGGGGTTCCGGGCAGCCCGACCGGCGCAGGGATCGAGCCTGACCGCCCGGAGCCGGTCGGGCTGCCCGGAACCCCCACCAGGACCGACCCGATCACGACGAACTCCGCAGCGAAGCCGTACCGAGCTTCTCGACAACAGCCCGGACATGAGCGCCAGCACGCAACGGAACAGCAGCCGTCGCCGCGCCGGCCAGGAAGACCCAGCCTTCACGCAGCCGCACCCCGTGCCGCCCCGCCAGTCGGATGCCCTCGTCGAGTGCCCGTCGGGGGTCGCCGAGGATGGCCGCCGTCGAGCCCACCTGCGTCAGACGCCCGTCGATCTCCAGCAACACACCCAGGTTGTCCAGCCCGTCCGGTACCGGCGACCACGGCCCGATCACGAACGCACCTGCCGACGTGTTGTCGGCGATGACGTCCGGCAGGGAGAAGGTGAAGTTCGCGTACCGGGAGTCGATCAGCTCGATCGCCGGCGCGACAGCCCGGACCGCGTCGGTGAAGTCACCGACCGGCTCACCGGGTTCGGGCAGCCGGTCCAGCAGGAACGCCACCTCCGGCTCGACCCGGGGATGGATGAAATCGGCCATGTCGATCGTGCCGCCGTCGGGGATCCGCATCGTGTCGGTGAGCCGGCCCCAGATCACCTCGTCCACCCCGACCTGGGCCATCTTCGCCTTGCTGGTCAGCCCCATCTTCAATCCGACGAGCCGCTCCCCACGGTCCAGTCGACGCTGCACCAGGGCGGTCTGCACCGCGTACGCGGCGTCGACGTCCAGCCCGGTCTCGGCGGCGAGCTGAGCGATCGGGGTGGCCGTGTCGGCGGCCGTGCCGAGCGTCTCGGCGATCCCGGCGATGTCCGGCCCGATCATGAGGTCTCCTTGCCAGCCAGGTCCAGCGCCACATCGACGATCATGTCTTCCTGCCCGCCGACCATCCGGCGTCGGCCCAGTTCCACGAGGATCGAACGGACGTCCACGCCGTAGCGCGCCGAGGCACGTTCGGCGTGGCGCAGGAAGCTGGAGTAGACCCCCGCGTACCCCAGGGAAAGGGTCTCCCGGTCGACCTGGACGGGCCGGTCCTGCAACGGGCGGACGATGTCGTCGGCGGCGTCCATCAGCGCGAAGACGTCGCAGCCGTGCTGCCAGCCGTGCAGTTCGGCGACCGCGACGAAGACCTCCAAGGGGGCGTTGCCGGCACCGGCGCCCATGCCGGCGAGGGAGGCGTCCACGCGGACCGTCCGGCCGGTCGGCGACCCGACCGGGCCGTCGCCGGCGACCCGACCGTGTTCGACGGCGGTCACGCTGTTGGCCACCCCGAGGGAGAGGTTGTGGTGGGCGTGGATGCCGATCTGGGTGGTCGGTTCGAGGACCTGCCGGTACGCGTCGACGCGCTGCGCGACGTCGGACATCAGCAGCCGGCCGCCGGAGTCGGTGACGTACACGCAGTGCGCCCCGTAGGACTCCATCAGCTTGGCCTGCGCGGCCAGCCCGGCCGGGTCGTTCATGTGGGACATCATCAGGAAGCCGGCCACGTCCATGCCGTTCTCCCGGGCCCAGGAGATGTGCTGGGCGGAGATGTCGGCCTCGGTGCAGTGGGTGGCGATCCGGACGCTCGTCACCCCGAGCGCCCGGGCGGCCTTCAGGTCGGCGATGGTGCCGATGCCGGGCAGCAGCAGGGTGGTCAGCTTCGCCCTCGTCATCACCTCGGCCGCCGCCGCGATCCAGTCGGCGTCGCTGGCCGCGCCGTGGCCGTAGTTGACGCTGGACCCGGCCAGACCGTCACCGTGGGCGACCTCGATCGCGGCGACCCCGGCGGCGTCGAGCGCGGCGGCGATGGTGCGGACCTGGTCGACGGTGTAGCGGTGCGCGATGGCGTGCATGCCGTCACGCAACGTCACGTCCTGGATGTACAGCTCCGTCATCGGGCCAGCACCTCCGCCCGCAGGGCGACCAGCCGCTGCGCGGTGCGCAGCGCGGCCGAGGTCATGATGTCCAGGTTCCCGGCGTACGCGGGCAGATAGTGCCCGGCACCGGAGACCTCCAGGTAGACCGAGACCTGCAACCCGGTGAGCTGCCGTCCCAGCGACGGCACGTAGGTGTCGACGCGGTCGAACTGCACGTCCTGCTTGAGTCGGTAACCGGGCACGTACTCCTGCACGGCGGCCACCATGTCGCGGACGGAGTCGGCGATGGCGTCACGGTCGGCGTCGGGGTCCGGGCAGAGGCAGTAGACGGTGTCACGCATCAGCAGCGGCGGTTCGGCCGGATTGAGCACGATGATCGCCTTGCCTCGATCGGCCCCACCGACCACCTCGATGGCCCGCGCCGTGGTCTCGGTGAACTCGTCGATGTTGGCCCGGGTGCCCGGGCCGGCCGACCGCGAGGCGATCGACGCGACGATCTCCCCGTACGCGACAGCGGTCACCCGCCGCACCGCGGCGACGATCGGCACCGTCGCCTGCCCACCGCAGGTGACCATGTTGAGATTGGTCTCGCCCAGGTGCTCCTCCAGGTTGACCGGCGGTACGACGTACGGGCCGATCGCCGCCGGGGTCAGGTCGATCACGGTACGCCCGTGCGCGCGCAGCACCGCGTCGTTGTGCCGGTGCGCGCCGGCCGAGGTGGCGTCGAAGACCAGTTCCACGTCGGCGAACTCGGGCATCGCGACCAGGCCCGCCACGCCCTCGGCGGTGGTGGCCACGCCGAGTCGTCGGGCCCGCGCCAGACCGTCGGAGGCGGGGTCGATGCCGGCCATCGCCACCATCCGCAGCGAATCCGACAACCGCAGTACTTTGATCATCAGATCGGTGCCGATGTTGCCCGACCCGATCACCGCCACGCCCGTCATCCGTCAACCTCCCTGGAGGAGAAGCAGGTCCGCACCGAGCCGAGGCCGGAGATCCGGGCCTCGTACGCCGCGCCGGGGGTCACCGCCACCATCGGGCCGAGCGCTCCGGAGAGCACCACGTCCCCGGCGCACAGCGGGTCACCGGAGCGGGCCATCGTGCCGGCCAGCCAGGCCAGCGCGTGCAACGGATTGCCCAGGCAGGCCGCCCCGGCGCCCACCGACACCGGCTCACCTGCGTGTTCGAGGACCATCCCGCACAGCCGCAGGTCGACCTCGGCCGGCCGGCGGGGCGTGGTGCCGAGCACGAACAGGCCGCTGGAGGCGTTGTCCGCCACGGTGTCCACGATGGAGATGTCCCAGCCGGCGACCCGCGAGTCGACGATTTCGATGGCCGGCAGCAGATGGTCGACGGCGCGCAGCAGGTCGGCGGTGGTGACCCGCTCGTCGGGCAGGTCGGTGCCGAGCACGAAGGCGACCTCCGCCTCCACCCGGGGTTGCAGCAGGCGGCCGATCGCCACCTCCGCACCGTCGGGCACCGCCATCGCGTCGGTGAGCACTCCGAAGTCCGGTTCGTACACCCCGAAGCTCTCCTGGACCACCCGGGAGGTCAGCCCGATCTTCGCGCCCACCCGGCGCTGCCCCGACGCCAGCCACTCGCCCACCTGGCGCTGCTGCACCCGGTACGCGGCCTCGACGTCCCCCTCCGGCAGCAACCGCCCCCGCACCGGCGGACACGGCTTCCCACCCGCCCGGGCCTCGGAGAGTTCCCGGGCCGCCAATTCGACATCGCTCATGACGCCACTCCGCTCCGCTGCGTGCCGTCATGAGGCACGGCCGCACTGCGCCTGATGATTCGCTCGCCACGCTCGCTCATGACAGGTCCACGCAGACGTTCGTCAGTTCGGAGTAGAAATTCAGTGAGTGCACGCCACCCTCCCGACCGATCCCGGAGGCCTTCACCCCGCCGAACGGGGTCCGCAGGTCACGCAGGAACCACGTGTTGACCCAGACGATGCCGGCGTCCAACCGGGCACCCGCCCGGTGCGCCCGACCCACGTCACGGGTCCAGACCGTCGCCGCGAGGCCGTACTCGGTGCCGTTGGCCAGGGCGTACGCCTCGTCCTCGTCGTCGAACGGCGCCACGTGCACCACCGGACCGAAGATCTCCTCGCGGTTGGTCCGCGCGTCCGGGCCGAGCCCGGTCAGCACCGTCGGCTGCACGTACGCGCCACCGTCACGGGCATCGTCGAACCGGGGCACCCCACCGCCCGCGAGCACCCGCGCGCCCTCGGCTCGCGCCAGGTCGTAGTGCCCGAGCACCTTGTCGCGGTGGCCGTGCGAGATCAGTGGCATGTTCACCGTCGCCTCGTCGGCCGGCCAGCCGTACGCCAGCTCGCCAGCGCGCTCGGCGAGCCGCGCGGTGAACTCGTCGAACACCTGCCGCTGCACGTAGATCCGTTCGGTGCAGAGACAGACCTGCCCGCCGTTTGTGAAACTCGACCGCACCGAACCGGCCACCGCCGCGTCCAGATCCGCATCGGCGAAGACCAGCCCGGCGTTCTTGCCCCCCAGTTCGAAGCTGACCGCCTTCACCCCGTCGGCGGCGGCCCGCATGATGGCGCCGCCGGTGGCCGACTCACCGGTGAAGGTGATCGCGTCGACGTCCGGATGGCGGGTGAGGAACTCGCCGGCCGAGCCGGGCCCGAAGCCGTGCACCAGGTTGAACACCCCGTCCGGCACCCCGGCCGCCGCCATCACCTCGGCGAGCAGGGTGGCCGACGCCGGCGTCTCCTCGCTCGGCTTGACCACCACCGCGTTACCGCAGGCCAGGGCGGGGGCGACCTTCCAGGTGAGCAGCAGCAGCGGCAGGTTCCACGGGACGATCACCGCGACCACACCGACCGGCTTGCGCACCGCGTAGTTGAGCGCCCGACCCCCGGTGGGCGTGACAGTGGTGAACGATTCGGTCGGCGCGGTCGCCACGAGCTCCGCGAAGGCCCGGAAGTTCGCCGCACCGCGCGGGATGTCCAGGCTGCGGGCCTGCGAGATGGACTTGCCGGTGTCGGCGACCTCGGCGGCCACCAGGTCATCGAAGCGGCGCTCCAACTCGTCG
This sequence comes from Micromonospora sp. NPDC049891, assembly GCF_040660295.1. Lineage (NCBI taxonomy): Bacteria > Bacillati > Actinomycetota > Actinomycetes > Micromonosporales > Micromonosporaceae > Micromonospora > Micromonospora sp. NPDC049891. The sequence continues at coordinate 18,234 of NZ_JBFAML010000036.1, read as the reverse complement.
GCGATCCGGCGCAGCACCTCGGCGCGCTCCCGCTCCCCTGCCCGGCCCCAGGGGCCCCGCAACGCCGTCCGCGCCGCCGCCACCGCGTCGTCCACAGTGGATCGATCAGCCTCGACGACCTCGAACACCGGCGCACCGGTCACCGGGCTGTGCTTGGTGAACCGGGTGCCGGCGTCGACGAACTCACCACCGACGAAGTTGCGCAGCAGACCGGGACCGTCAGGGGCCCGTCCGCCCATCAGCCGGGGATCCCAGAGCGTCATCCGCGCCTCCTGAAGCCGAGCGCCGCCGCCGCACCGGCCGCCGCCACCAGGCCGGCCGCCGCCAGTCCGACGACCTGGTACTGCCGGCGGACCCGGCGCCGCACCTCGGCGTACGGGACGGTGGAGAAGGAGACCAACTCGTACTGGGAGACGTACCGGCCGGGCAGCGCACGCTCCAACGCGTGCTCGACCTGCTTGCGGGCGCGGAAGACCGGCGAGGCGACCTTGTCGCGCATCTCCACGAAGTTGGCAAGCGCCATCCGGGCGATCGCCTCGGCATTGTCCTGCCGGCGGTGTTGGAACAGCGGCAGCGCCGCCGACCAGTCCCCGGCACACTCGTCGAGGCAGCGGTCCAGCTCCACCACGTCCTCGAAGGCGCAGTTCGCGCCCTGGCCGTAGAACGGCACGATGGCGTGCGCCGCGTCGCCGAGCAGGGCGACCCGCCCGTCCACCTGCCACGGGTCACACCGCACCGTGCCGAGCACACCGACCGGGTTGTGCTGGTAGTCGTCGACGAGGTTAGGGGCGATCGGCGGCAGGTCCGGATAGTGCTGCGCGAAGTGCCGCTCGATCGCGGCCGCGCTGCCCAGCGAGGCGAAGCTGGCGGTGCCGTGGGTGGGCCAGAACAGGGTGCAGGTGAACGAGCGGTCCGGATTGGGCAGCGCGATCATCATCGAGGTGCCGCGCGGCCAGATGTGCAGCGCACCCGGGTCCAGGGCGAAGTCGCCGCCCAGCGGTGGGATGGTCAGTTCCTTGTAGCCGTAGTCGAGGAAGTCGACGCTCTCGGTGACCAGGTCGTGGGCGAGCAACTGCCCGCGTACTGCCGAACCGGCACCGTCGGTGCCGAGCACCACCCGCGCGTCCTCGGTCACCGCGCCCCGCGGCGTCTCGAAGGTCATCGTCCCGGTCGCCGGGTCGAGCCCGACCAGCCGGTGGTCGAAGGCGATCCGCACCCCCGGCAGCTTGGCGGCGGCCTCCAGCAGCGCGTTGTTCAACGCGCCCCGGCTGATCGAGTTGATCGCCCGGTCGCCGGAGACGCTGTACGGCTGGAATCCCGGCGCCCCGTGCACCGGATGGACCATCCGGCCCCGCATCGGCAACGCGTCCGCCATCACCTGCTCGGCCAGTCCGATGCGACGCAGCGCGTCGAGCCCCCGCTCGGAGAGCGCCAGGTTGATCGAGCGACCCCGCTCGGGCGTACCGCTGCGCGGGTCCGGACGCCGCTCGTAGAGCGCCACCGGATGGCCCCGGCGGGCCAGGAAGCAGGCCAGCAGGCAGCCGGCCAGCCCGGCACCCACCACCGCGATCTCGTCGCGTTCCCGGGTCACCGGGCCACCTCCGAAACCGTGGCGGCCAGCGCGTCGGCGACCCGCCAGCAGTCGTGGTACGTCGAGTACAACGGCACCGGGGCGAACCTGACCACGTCCGGTTCCCGGGCGTCGGCGATCACCCCGTGCTCGTGGCGCAGTCGCTTGGTCAGCTCGTTGGCGCTGCCCTCGCCGATGCGTACCGAGAGCTGGCACCCGCGCCGACGCGGCTCACGCGGGGTGATCACGGTGAGCGGCCGACCGGCGGTGACCTCGTCCAGCAGCCGCTCCAGGTAACCGGTGAGCCGGAGGCTGCGCTCCCGCAGCGCCGGCATGCCCACCGAGTCGAACAGTTCCAGCGACGTGCGGACCGGTCCCATCGCGAAGATCGGCGGGTTGGAGATCTGCCACGCCTCGACGGTGGTCGGTGGCCGGCTGACCGGGGCCATCTCGAACCGGGTGGCCGCCGCCGTGCTCCACCACCCCTCGAAGCGAGGCAGCGTCCCGTCGCCGTGGTGCCGTTCGTGCACGAACACCCCGGCCAACGCCCCGGGCCCCGAGTTCAGGTACTTGTACGAGCACCAGGCGGCGAAGTCGACGTCCCAGTCGTGCAACGACAGCGGCACGTTCCCGGCCGCGTGCGCCAGGTCCCACCCGACGACCGCGCCGGCGGCCCGGCCGGCCGCGGTGATCGCCGGGATGTCCATCAGCTCGCCGGTGAGGTAGTTGACGCCGCCGAGCAGGACCAGCGCCACGGTGTGCCCCTCGGCCGCCAGGTAACCGGTGACGTCCTCGGTCCGCAGGGTGTCCTCACCGGGACGCGGCGCGAGTCGGACGACAGTGGTGTCCGGGTCCAGGCCGTGGAACCGTGCCTGGCTGCGCACCGCGTAGCTGTCCGACGGGAAGGCGGTGTCCTCGATGACGATCCGGGTCCGCTCACCCGCCGGCCGGTAGAAGCTGACCATCAACAGGTGCAGGTTCACCGTGAGCGAGTTCATCACCACGGTCTCCGTGGGCAGGGCGCCGACCAGTCGGGCGGCCGGTGCCGTCAGCAGCTCGTGGTACGGCAGCCAGGGCCGGTCCGCTTCCAGATGCCCCTCCACGCCGAGCCGGCTCCAGGCGTCCAGATCGGCCAGGAGCTCGTCACGGGTGGCCCTCGGTTGCAGGCCGAGCGAGTTGCCCGCCAGGTACGCGGCCTCCGGATAGCGTCCGCCGTCGGCCGGCGGCACGTGGAACAGGTGCCGGTGCCCCGGCTCGGCCGCGTCGAGGCGGAGAGCTTCGGCCTCGGTGTCGCTGCTCATCGTCGTCACGTCCGCCTCACATCGCCGTCCGGGCCGACCACAGCTCCGGGAAGACCACCCGGGCCATGCTGCGCTGCAACCACGCCAGTCCGGCGGAGCCGCCGCTGCCGACCTTGGCACCCATGGTCCGCTGCACCGCCTTGATGTGGTGGTGCCGCCAGTCGCCGAACTGCTCGGCCACCTCGGTCAGCGCCTCGCCGAGCAGCCGCAGGTGGTTGTCCGGGCCGGCGTCGGCGTAGATCTGCACCCAGGCCGCCTCGACGGCGGGGTGCGACTCGTGTTCGCTGGCCACGTCCCGCTCCAGCAGGTCAGCGGGCAGGTCGTGACCGTGCCGGGCGAGCAGCGCGACCACCTCGTCCCAGACGCTCGGCGTGGCCAACGCGTCGGTGAGCTCGGCGTACACCTCGGTCTGCCGCCGGAACGGTCGGATCAGGGCCGGGTCGCGCAGCCCGAGCAGGAACTCCAGGTGGCGGTACATCGCCGACTGGAAGCCCGAACCCTCGCCGAGCAGGTTGCGGAAGCGGTTGAAGTCGGCCGGGGTCATCCAGCGCAGGCCCCGCCAGGCCGCGTTGAGCCCTTCCAGGTGCAGCGCGGCGCGACGCAGCGGAGCCAACGCCTCCCACACCCGGTCGGCGCGCAGCAGCCGGGACGTCTCGCGCAGTTCGTGGCAGGTCAGGCCGAAGTACAACTCCATGATCTGGCTGACCATCAGGAAGGACATCTCGCCCGGGTCGCCACTCAACGGCTGTTGCAGCCGATGCAGCGTGCTGGCCTGCACGTACGCGTCGTACGGCACCCGTTCGGCGAACTCCAGGGTGGGCTCGCCGCCGTTGCGTGCGGCGCGGGCCGCCCGCTGCCGTGCGGTGACCGGACGCACCTCCGTTCGGGGGCGCAGATCCGTCTGCTCCATGCGTCCGCTCCTTCCGGGTCGCCCGTCCAGTCATGATCTCCCGCCAGGTTGGCCGGATGGAATGCCTCTTCAACGGCACTTTTCGTGGTCGACCTGCGGAACGGAAGCCGCTCGCCGGGATCCACCTGTCGGACGTAAGGTCGCGGGCATGGACGAGATGGACTGGGCCCTGCTCCGCGAGTTGCAGGCCGACGCACGGTTGTCGTTCAGCGAGCTGTCCCGGCGGGTCCACCTGTCCCCACCCGCGGTCGCCGAGCGGGTGCGCCGACTGGAGGAGACCGGTGTGATCAGCGGGTACCACGCCCACGTCGACCTGGCCCGGGCCGGCCGCACGGTGGTCGCGCTGATCCGGATGTCCTGTTACGGCGCCCGCTGCATCCTCCACGACCCCGAGGTCGCACGGTGGCCGGAGATCCTGGAGATCCACCGGATCACCGGCGACGCGTGCAGCGTGCTGAAGGTCGCGGCCGGTTCGATCGGAGACTTCGAGGCGGTCATCGACCGACTCGCCCCCTATGGCCAGCCGTCGAGCACGATGGTGCTCTCCACCCCACTCGGCTGGCAGGCCGTCGCCCCGCTGCCCGGCACCGGCGGTTAGCCACCGGAGCAGGGGGAAAGCACGCGGGTCGCCCCAGCAGGCCCGGTACGCCGGTGCCGGGAGGGAGGATCATGCGAGGTCTGCGACAGTACGGAGGCGTCCACCGCGCCCCGTCGACAATCGCCCGACTGTTCGGGGCGTTCGTCCTGATCGCGGCGTTCGCTCTGGCAGGGCTGTTGCTCCTGCCCGGCGCCGCACCCGCCCGAGCGGGTGAGAACACCTTCGTCGAGGTGACACCGAACAGCGTCCAGGCCGGCTCCCGGGTGAGCATCCGGGCCAGCTGTGACAACGCCAACGACCGCCAGGCCGAGGTGACCTCGGACGCGTTCAACCGGGTCTTCCTGCGGCCGGACAACGGCTTCCTCACCGGATCGGTCACCGTGCCCGGCGACAAGGCGGCCGGTGACTATCCGGTACACCTGCGCTGTGACAACGGCCGGACGGCCAGCACCACGCTGACGGTGCTGAACATGGACCAGCCCACCAAGGGACCGGCGACCGGTGGCGGCGGTACCGCCGACCGGGGCACCGGCTCGATGCTGCTGCTGGGCGGCGTCGCCACGGTGACCGCGGCGGTGGTCTTCGGGCTGCTGAGCAGCCGACGCCGGGCCGGTTCCTGACCCACAGTCGCCATGGCCGGCTTCCGCGTACCCACGCCGGAACCGGGCCCCGGCCGGCGCCGGGCCACCACCCGTAGGAGCCAGCGTGCCTGGCGGCGAGTGGCCACGACAGCCGGCCGGCTGGTCCGGGTCGCCGCGCAGATGGGTTCAGCAAGCGTCGCCACGCCCGATCCCGCGGCGGCGCCGCTACCGCCCCGGCGGCGTCAGGCCTGGGCGGTGGGGACCAGACGCCCCGGCCAATCCGGTCCGGGGCTACCGGTCCTGGTGATCGGCTCGCTGATGCTGCTGATCATCGCGATGCTCGGCGTCGAGCGACTGACCGGGCTGAGCCTGCTACCGGACCGCTTCATCGCCGGACTCGCGCAGCCGCCCAAGAAGTTCCCGCTGCTGACGGCGAGCGAGCCGGTCGGCATCGAGATCAGCGAGATCGACCTGGCGGCGCCGGTGCACAACGTGGGCATCGCGCCAGACGGCAGCATCGCCGCACCGCCGGCCGAGCGCGCCCAGGAGGCCGGCTGGTACGACCAGGGACCGACCCCCGGGCAGTACGGACCGGCAGTCATCGTGGGACACGTCGACACCACCACCGGACCGGCCGTCTTCCATGAGCTGTCCCAGTTGGGGGCCGGCGACCGGGTCGAGGTCGCCCGCTCGGACGGCTCGGTGGCGGTCTTCGAGGTCGACCGGGTCGGCCGGTACGACAAGGAACAACTGCCGACGGATGACGTCTTCGGGGACTTCAGCCGGCCCCAGCTGCGGCTGATCACGTGCGGCGGACGCTGGGTCGGTGGGGAGACGGGCTACGCGGACAACGTCGTGGTGTTCGCTTCGCTTGTCGAGGCTCGGTGATGTTGTCTTGCTGTGGGGGTTTCCGGGGAGCCCGACCCGCTCCGGGCGGTCAGGCTTGATCCCTGCGCGGGCCGGGCTCCCCGGAAACCTGTTCGGCGCATTCGCCGCGTAAGAGGCGCGGGTGTCGTCCGCACAGGCGGGTGGTGGGAGATCTGGACGGCGCACTCCCCGCGCGGAAGGGCGGCGGGTGTCGTCCGCACAAGCGGTGGGAAGTCTGAGTGGTGCCCCGGTGGCAGGGTGGGTGCTCGACGGTCAGGCGGCTTCGGGTTCGCGGAGGTCCAGCCAGTCGGCCCAGCGCGGATCGGGCGCGCGGTGGCCGAGCACCCGCCAGGCGATCCCCTTGGGCGCGGTGGGTAACGAGTGCAGTCGCCAGCCCAGTTCGGCCGGGGTCTTGTCGCCTTTGGTGTGGTTGCATCTGGCACAGGCCGCGACCACGTTCTCCCAGGCGTGCCGGCCGCCCCGGCTGCGGGGGAAGACGTGGTCGATGGTCTCCGCCGGGCCCCGGCAGTAGGCGCAACGCCAGCCGTCCCGGGCGAAGATGGCCCGGCGGGACAGGCCAACGTGGGTGCGGTACGGCACCCGGACGAAACGGGTGAGCCGGACGACCGAGGGCACCGGCAGCGCGTTGCGGGCGCTGTGCAGGATGCCGTCGCCGTCGGCGACACACACCGCCTTGGCGGAGAGCACGAGAATCGCGGCACGACGTACCGACACGACACACAGCGGCTCGTAGGTGGCGTTGAGGACCAGCGCGCCGGAGCCCACCGTGGGTCGTATGTCAGGCATCGCGTCACCCTCCCGGTCAAGCGGCTTACCACTCGCCACCGCCGACCGGTGCCGGGCACAACCGGGCACCACGTCGACGCCGGCCGGATCACCGACGTCCGCTGCGCCAATCGTCCCTGATCGGACCCGCGAATGCACGTACTAATCCTAGGTACCCCCGGCGCTTTCCCCCCACCACGCTCGCCCGGGCCGGGCGTCACCGGTCGGTGGGTCGCCGGCGGGCCCGCCGGCCGGTTGCGGTACGAAAACAGGGTGACCGTCAGCAGCCTCAGCCCCACCCCCGCCCCGTCCAGCCCGGAACCGGCCGATACGCCCAGCCCGGAGTGCCTGGACGAGGTCGTCTGCAACATCGTCTGGAACTGGACCGACTCGGTGTGGTTCGCCGAGGGCAGCTTCTGGATCCTCGTCAAGCCACTGCGGATCATCCTGATCCTGCTGCTGGCGTTGGCCGCCCGGTGGCTGTTGCACCGCACGATCCGCCGGCTCGTACGCACCACCAGCGACGCCGGTGTGCCGACCATGCTCCGCCCGCTGCGGGAGCGCATCCCGAGCGCCGCCAGCGAGCCCGGCGAGTTCGTCCCGGAGCGCCGCCGGCAGCGTGCCGAGGCGATCGGTTCGGTGCTACGGAGCCTGAGCACCGCGTTCATCTTCGGCATCGCCGTGCTGATGGTGCTCAAGGAGTTCAGCTTCGACCTGGCACCGCTGCTGGCCAGCGCGGGCATTGCCGGCGTGGCCCTCGGCTTCGGCGCGCAGAGCCTGGTCAAGGACCTGATCGCGGGTCTGTTCATGCTTATCGAGGATCAGTACGGGGTGGGCGACAACGTCGATCTCGGCGAGGCGACAGGCGTGGTCGAGGCGGTCGGACTACGGGTCACCACCGTCCGGGACGGACGCGGGGTGCTCTGGTACATCCGCAACGGCGAGATCGTCCGGGTAGGTAACAAGAGCCAGGGCTGGGCGTTGGTGGTGGTCGACCTGCCGATCGGTTTCGCCGGCACCGAGGAGGCGACGGCCGTGCTACGTACCGCCGCCGCCTCGATCGCGGTGGACCCGGAGCTGGCCCCGTCGATCGTCGAGCCGCCGGAGGTGCTCGGCGTCGAGCAGGTGACGGTGGAGGGCACGGTGATCCGGACAGTGGTGAAGACGACCGCCGACGGTCAGTTCAGCGTGAGCCGGGAACTGCGCCGCCGGCTGGCCGAGGCGCTGGAGAACTCGGGCATCACGGCACGGATCGCGGCGGGTCGCCTCTACCCCGGCGTACCTACTCGATCGGACTCCGAGACCGGTCAGGGCGGTGCCACCTGAGCTGACCGGCGGGGGTCGCGGCTGAGCGGCCCCTCGGGTATCGTCCGTTCGTTCAGTCGGAGATGCGACCAACCAACCGTTCGCCCTAGCCAGTTGTCAGACGATCGGGCAGAATCCGGTGCACGCGCTTACCGAGCGGTGTCACGTCCTCGCTGATCCGCAGACCTGACGATGGTCCCGGGCCGCCATCACGAGTGGCCAGACGCCGGGACGATGGAGGCGATGGTGTCCGACGAGCGACCTTCTCCGGAAGGGCCGGCCACCTTCCGGGAGGTTTTCGCCCAGCGTGAGTACCGCGCCGTCTTCGCGGCCAGCACGCTGACCTGGGTCGGTGACTATGTCGCCAAGGCGGCGGTCACCCTCCTGGTCTACCGGGAGACCGAGTCGGTTGCGCTGTCGGCCGCCGCGTTCGCGGTCAGTTACCTGCCCTGGCTGGTCGGTGGCCCACTGCTGGCCACCATCGCCGAGCGGCACCGGTTCCGGCAGGTCATGGTCGTCTGCGACCTCATCCGGATGGCGTTGATGCTGCTCGTCGCCATTCCCGGGATGCCGGTGCCGGTGATCCTGGCGCTACTGTTCGCCACCACGCTGGCGAACCCGCCGAGTCAGGCCGCCCGGTCGGCGCTGCTGCCGCTGATCCTGCCCGGGGACCGACTCGTCGTCGGTTTGTCGGTGAACGCCAGCGTGGGGCAGGCCGCCCAGGTGGTCGGCTACCTGCTCGGTGCCGCCGTCGCCACGGTCAACCCGACCGCCGCGCTGCTGATGAACGCCGGTGCCTTCGCGCTGTCGGCCTTGATCGTCCGGCTCGGGGTACGCGACCGGCCACCGGCGATGACCAGTGCACACCGCAGTCACCTGCTCCGGGAGACCGCCGCGGGTTTCCAGATGGTCTTCCGGACACCGGTGCTGCGGGCGATCGCGGTCCTGGTCTTCAGCGCCATGCTCTTCTCCATCGTGCCCGAGGGGCTGGCCGCCGCCTGGGCCAACGAACATGCCGGCGAGAGCATGGACCCGGGGCTGGCGCAGGCGGTGATCATGGCAGCCACCCCGGTCGGCTTCATCCTCGGCGGGCTGATCATCGGCCGTACCATCGCACCGGCCCGCCGACTGCTCCTGCTCCGGCCGTTGGCCGTGGCCGCCCCACTGGCACTGGTGCCCGCGTTGCTGGACCCGCCGCCGGTGGTGGTGGCGCTGCTCGCCGCCGTCTGCGGCTTCGCGGTCGCCGGGCTGCTGCCGATGGCGAACGGGCTCTTCGTCCAGGCCCTCCCGGACGGCTTCCGGGCCCGGGCTTTCGGTGTCATGGCCACCGGCGTGCAGGTCATTCAGGGTGCGGCGGTACTGGTGACCGGGCTGCTCGCCGAGCGTTTCCCGATCCCGATCGTGGTGGGGGTGTGGAGCACCGCCGGCGTGGTGCTGATGTCGCTCGTCGCGCTGCGATGGCCCGATCAGCAGACCGTGACCGCCTCCATCGACGCCGCCCGTACCGCCTCCGGCAGGGCCGACGCCCGCAGCGGACCGCCCGAGGGCGCCTCCCCCGACGAGCCCGGTCCCGGGCATGTGGGCCCGGGGCGGCCCCGGCACGCGGTGACCTGAGCCACCCTCGTCCACCCGGTGCCGGGCGGGCGATCCCCGGTGCCGGCCTGGCAGGATGGAACGGTGAATCCCGCAGGTGAGTCCGAAGGCCCCGGCGAGGCGGTCACGTTCTTCGACGCCGTCGGCGGCGAGCCCACGTTCCGCAAGCTGGTCGAGGAGTTCTACGCCGGCATCGCCGCCGATCCACTGCTGCGCCCGATGTATCCGGAGGAGGATCTGGGCCCGGCCGCCGACCGGATGCGGCTCTTCCTCATGCAGTACTGGGGTGGCCCGAACACCTACTCAGCGCAACGCGGCCATCCCCGGCTGCGGATGCGCCATGCCCCGTTCCGGATCGGTGCCGCGGAACGCGATGCCTGGCTGCGTCACATGCGTCGCGCGGTCGACAGCCTCGACCTGCCCCCGGCGCTCGCCACCGAGCTGTGGAACTACCTCGAACGGGCGGCGTACTTCATGGTGAACGACATGGCGGACCCGACGGCACACGGCTGACGTCGACCGCCCCGCCGGTCCGGCGGGGCGGGCTTCGCCGCCGGTCAGAGCAGGGCACCCTCGTCGTGCAGCCAGTCGACGAAGCTGGTGGCCACGGCGGCGCCGCAGTCGAGCAGCTCGACCAGGAGCGCGTCGTGGGCGCCGGCCGCGAGCGGCACCTGCAACTCGGCGTAGATCGGCAGCTGACCGCGCTCGGTGGCGTCACCCACGTACGCCTTGCAGAAGCGTCGGGTGTGGTTCCACTCGTTGACCACCCGATAGGCACGGTCGGCCCAGTCCGGCGGCACCGTCGCGTGTGGTCGGGCCCGCAGCACGAGGATCTCGTCCTCCGGCCCCTCCAGGGTGACCAGCACCGCGTGCCGTTCCCACATGGCCAGCAGGTTGCCGTCTCCGTCAGCCAGGTAACGCACGTCGAGCAGGTCGAGCGCGTCGCAGATCCGGCGCAGGGTGACCTGTTCGACGGTGGCTGGCATGTCGGCGATCAACGGACGCTCCGCAGCCGGGCAGTCGTCTCCCGGTTGGCGGGGCGCCGGCGGGCCGACCCGGACGGTACCTTCCACCATGATCCTGCTTCGAGTTTCCGGGTCACCGCCACTGGCGGGACCTGGACGCCATGACCACCACGGCATCGCTCGCGCACCTCACTCCCCAGCGGATCCGGTCGCCTACAGTGGGTGGATCCGAGGATGGACGGTACCCGGACAGCCGGAACGAAGCACCCCCCCAACGCCAGCACCAAGCCGGAAGGATGACCAGAGGTCATCCGTTCGCATGAGCCACGGATGGCCGTACGACAAGATCGGTGGCCTTCTGCGACCAGATGGCTCCGTACGGTCCCACCAGTCCGACCCATCGGCCAGCCGCACGTACCTGCACGCCGCCACCATCCGGCGAATCCCCGGACCGACCGAGGAAACCCATGCGAACCAGACCCTGCACCATTCGCTGGGTCACCTCCACCGGACGGTCAGGCTCGTCGTCGGGAGTGACCACCACCGCCACGTGGTCGAGCAGGGCGTCGCGCAGCACCCGCTGCCCCACCGCCCGGCCACCGACCCCGTGCTCGGCGGCCTCGCGCAGCGTCCCCGCCGCCGCCTCGGCCAGCCGGCGCAGTTCCCCGCCCGGCAGCGTCTCGACCCGACGGCTGGTGTCCGGCGGCAGGGCCCACCGCCACTGCGCGTCGCGGCGGGCCGGCAGATCCGCACGACCGGCCGCGAACTCGGCGAGCAACTGCCCGGCGGCGACCGTGACGTCGCCGGCACCCGGGCCGGCCACCGTCCGCACGGCCAGCACGCCCCACGGCAGCCGCGCCCAGAGGGCGGTACGCGCGCCAGCGGCGACCGGCCGGAGTCGGACCAGGGCGGCGCGCTCCAACCGGACCAGCCGGGCCAGGAACGCCCCCGCGTCGGCGACGTCGACGATGCCGTGCCCGACGCTCACGGCGTGCCGCCCTGCGGGGCGTACCCGAGCAGGAACGTCCGCTCCGGCTCACTGAGCCGCCGAGGCACCTGCCGCGTCAGGTCGAACGGCACCAGCACCGAACGTGCCCGGCTGATGAGCAGTTCACCGTCGTACATCTCGTAACCGACGGTGAACGACGCGGCGCGCAACTGCTCCACCCACAGCTCGATCCGCACGGTGGGTGCCGCCTCGACGGTGGCCCGGTCGAGGGCGTAGTCCACCGGCCGTAGGTAGTCGACCTCGTGCCGGCGGATCACCACGCCGTCGGCGAACGAGTCCACCCCGTACGCCCGGGCACCTACGAACATCAACGCCACCCGGGCCTCCTCGTAGAGGGTGAGGAAGCGGGCGTTGTTGACGTGGCCGTACGCGTCCAGGTCGGACCAGCGCAGGGTGCAGTGGTAGACGAACCGGTCAGCCACGACGGACCCGCCCGGTCAGTCGCGGGTCAGCTTGCGGTACGTGACCCGGTGCGGGCGGGCCGCCTCGGCACCGAGCCGGTCGACCTTGTTCTTCTCGTACGCCTCGAAGTTGCCCTCGAACCAGAACCACTTCGCCGGGTTCTCGTCGTCGCCCTCCCAGGCCAGGATGTGCGTGGCGACCCGGTCCAGGAACATCCGGTCGTGGGAGATCACCACGGCGCAGCCGGGGAACTCCAGCAGCGCGTTCTCCAGGCTGGAGAGGGTCTCCACGTCCAGGTCGTTTGTCGGCTCGTCGAGCAGGATGACGTTGCCGCCGATCTTCAGCGTCAAGGCCAGGTTGAGCCGGTTGCGCTCGCCGCCGGAGAGCACCTTCGTCGGCTTCTGCTGGTCGGGGCCCTTGAAGCCGAACGCCGCGATGTACGCCCGCGAGGGCATCTCGACCTTGCCCACCATGAGGTGGTCCAGCCCGTCGGAGACGACCTCCCAGACGGTCTTGTCCCCGTCCAGGCCCTGCCGGTTCTGGTCGACGTAGGACAGCGACACCGTCTCGCCGACCCGGACCCGGCCGCCGGTCGGCTCCTCCAGCCCCACGATGGTCTTGAACAGCGTGGTCTTGCCGACGCCGTTCGGGCCGATGATGCCGACGATGCCGTTACGCGGCAGCGAGAAGGAGAGGTCGTCGATCAGTACCCGGTCGCCGAAGCCCTTGGTCAGGCCGTTCGCCTCGATGACGGTGTTGCCCAGGCGCGGACCCGGCGGGATCTGGATCTCCTCGAAGTCCAGCTTGCGGGTCTTCTCCGCCTCGGCGGCCATCTCGTCGTACCGGTCGAGCCGGGCCTTGGACTTGGTCTGCCGAGCCTTGGCGTTGGAGCGCACCCAGTCCAGCTCGTCGGCCAGGCGCTTCTTCATCTTGGCGTCGCGGCGACCCTCGACGGCCAGCCGGGCGGCCTTCTTCTCCAGGTAGGTGGAGTAGTTGCCCTCGTACGGGTAGGCCCGGCCACGGTCCAGCTCCAGGATCCAGTTGGCCACGTTGTCCAGGAAGTAGCGGTCGTGGGTGATGGCGACGACGGTGCCGGCGTACTTGGCCAGGTGCTGCTCCAGCCACTGCACGCTCTCCGCGTCCAGGTGGTTGGTGGGCTCGTCGAGCAGCAGCAGGTCGGGGGCCTCCAGCAGCAGCTTGCACAGCGCCACCCGGCGACGCTCACCACCGGAGAGCTGGGTGACGTCGGCGTCCGGCGGCGGGCAGCGCAGCGCGTCCATGGCGAGTTCGAGCTTGGAGTCGATGTCCCACGCGTCGGCGTGGTCCAGCTCCTCCTGGAGCCGGCCCATCTCCTCCATCAGCTCGTCGGAGTAGTCGGTGGCCATCTGCTCGGCGATCTTGTTGAACCGCTCCAGCTTGACCTTGGTCTCCGCGACCGCTTCCTCGACGTTGCCGAGCACGGTCTTGGCGTCGTTGAGCGGCGGTTCCTGGGCGAGCATCCCCACCGTGAAGCCGGGCATCAGGCGGGCCTCGCCGTTGCTCGGCTGGTCCCAACCAGCCATGATCTTGAGCAGGCTGGACTTACCGGCGCCGTTCGGACCGACCACACCGATCTTGGCACCCGGCAGGAAGTTCAGCGTCACGTTGTCGAGCACGACCTTGTCGCCGTGCGCCTTGCGCGCCTTGTCCAGGACGTAGATGAACTGGGCCACGGTGCGGGCTCCTCCGTCGCTTTTCGATCGCCGATTCGCGTGATACGGGCGCGGGCCAGGGCCGCCGTCCGCCGCCGTCGGCCGGGAACCGGCCGCGCGCACGCCGTTGTCAATCCTGACAGGTACGCCGGGCCGCGCCCACATCGCCCCGCCAGCAGGGGTACGCCGAGCCCGCAGTCACCGCCCCAGCGGCTCGCCGGGCCGCCCCACCTGTCAACATGATCACGTCCAGGGTTCGCCGAGTTCGGGGCGGGTAGGTGAGTCCGGCACAGGGGAACAGACGCCGCAGCTACGCTCAGTACGCTCATCGCGGTGGACCCGTCAGCACCCGGAGGTGGCCGATCGTGACCGTCCGTAGCTCCTTTGTCGTAGTGGCGAATCGACTGCCGGTCGACGAGGTGAGCACACCCGAGGGGCGGCAGTGGCGACGCAGCCCTGGCGGGCTGGTCACCGCGCTGCACCCCGTCCTCGCCGAGCACCAGGGCACCTGGGTCGGTTGGGCAGGCGGCACCGGCGCGGCCCCGGACCCGTTCGATCTGGAGGGCATCCGGCTGCATCCGGTGCCACTGAGCGCGGAGGAGCTGGAGCGCTACTACGAGGGGCAGTCAAACGCGACGATCTGGCCGCTGTACCACGACGCCGTCGAGACGCCCGCCTACAAGCGCCGCTGGCGGGAGGCGTACCGCCTGGTCAACGCCCGGTTCGCGGAGGCCGCGGCGGAGGTCGCCGCGGAAGGGGCCACCGTCTGGGTCCAGGACTACCAGCTCCAGCTGGTGCCGGCGATGCTCCGGGAGCTGCGCCCCGACCTGCGGATCGGCTTCTTCCTGCACATCCCGTTCCCGCCCATCGAGTTGTTCATGCAGATGCCGTTCCGCACCGAGATCCTGCGCGGCCTGCTCGGCGCCGACCTGGTCGGGTTCCAGCAGCGGCTCGCGGCGCAGAACTTCGTCCGGCTGGCCCGGCACCTGCTGGGGCTGCGGTACGAGGGCCAGATGATCCAGGTGGACGGCCGCCAGGTCAAGGCCGGCGCGTTCCCCATCTCGATCGACACCAAGGAGATGGAGCGGCTGGCCGCCGACCCGGCCATCCAGGCGCGGGCCAAGGAGATCCGCGAGGAGCTGGGCAATCCCCGGACGATCATCCTCGGCGTCGACCGCCTCGACTACACCAAGGGCATCGAACTGCGCCTCAAGGCGTTCCGCGAGTTGCTCGCTGACGGAAAGTTGACAGTGCCCGACGCGGTTATGGTGCAGGTCGCGACACCGAGCCGCGAGCGCGTGGAGCACTACCAGGCACTTCGCGTCAAGGTCGAGCGCGAAGTTGGTCGGATTAATGGCGAATTCGGCCGGGTTGGCGTGCCGGCGGTGCATTATCTGCATCAGTCGTACAGTCGGACCGAACTGGCTGCGATGTACGCCGCCGCCGACGTGATGATGGTTACTCCGCTGCGAGACGGAATGAACCTGGTGGCCAAGGAGTACGTCGCATCGAGGGCGGACCACGGGGGCGCACTCGTACTCAGTGAGTTCGCCGGCGCCGCCACCGAGCTGCGTCAGGCGTTCCTGTGCAACCCGCACGACCCAGACGCGGTCAAGGACGCTCTGCTACGGGCCGTGCATGTGGAGAAGCCGGAGGCTCGTCGCCGTATGCGGACAATGCAACGCCATCTGCGCACCCACGACGTGGGGCACTGGGCGAAGTCCTTCCTCACCGAACTAGGTGTGCCCGACATGGAGGCGGCGTGAACGCAGCGTCCACCGAGAACGCCACGCCCGTCGCGGGCCCGATGGATCCGGAACTGCGCGCCGCCATCGGGCGGATCGCCCGGGTGCCCCAGCTTCTGGTCGCCTGCGACTACGACGGCACCCTCGCTCCGATCGTGGAGGACCCGAGCAAGGCCGTACCGCTGCCGGAGTCGGTGGCCGCGGTACGTGCCCTGGCGGCGCTGCCGCAGACCACAGTGGCGGTCGTCTCCGGCCGCGCGCTGCGCGACCTGGCCGCGCTCTCCCGGCTGCCGAGCGAGGTGCACCTGGTCGGCAGCCACGGCTCCGAGTTCGACATCGGCTTCGTCGAGCGGCTCTCCCCCGAACTGATCGCCGTGCGCACCCGGCTGCGGGACGCGCTGCGGGACATCGCCGCCGCTCACCCCGGCGTCCGCCTGGAACGCAAGCCGGCAAGTGTCGCCGTGCACACCCGGGGCGTGGACCCCCAGATCGCCGCCGCCACCATCGACGCGGTACGCAGCGGCCCCGCGACCTGGCCGGACGTCACCGTCACCCAGGGCAAGGAGGTCATCGAGATCTCCGTCGTGGCCACCCACAAGGGCACCGCCGTCGACCAGCTACGCACCCAGCTCTCGGCCAGCGCGGTGCTCTTCATCGGCGACGACGTGACCGACGAGAACGCGTTCGGCAACCTGCACGGCCCGGACGTCGGCATCAAGATCGGCCCAGGTGAGACAAAGGCCGGTTACCGGGTCGCCGAGCCGATCGAGGCCGCCCGAGCACTCGGGCTGCTGCTGGAGACCCGACGGCACTGGCTGTTCGGCGAACGAGCGGTGCCGATCGAGCGGCACTCGATGCTGGCCAACGGCCGGACGGTGGCGCTGCTCACGCCGGACGCCAAGGTGAGCTGGCTGTGCAACCCCAAGCCCGACTCGGCGGCGATCTTCGCGGATCTGGTCGGCGGCAGCCCGGCCGGGCACTTCAGCGTCGCACCGGAACGGGGCGGCATCCCGCTGGGCCAGCGCTACCGGTCGGGCACGATGACCGTGGAGACCCGCTGGTCCGGTCTCACCGTCACCGACTGGCTGGACAAGCCGGACCCCAGGGCCACGCCGGACGGCCCGGCGGTCATCACCGGCGACTCGACCCTGATCCGGGTACTCACCGGCACCGGTCGGGTTCGCCTCGAGTTCGCGCCCCGACCGGAGTTCGCGCAGGTCGCCGTGCAGCTCCAGCCGCTCGGCGACGGCCTGCTGGTGCTCGGCTCCAACGAACCGATCGCGCTCTACTCCCCCGGTGTGCAATGGGAGGTCGGCAACGACGGCGGGTACGAGACCGCGAAAGCGGTGGTGGACCTCGCCGCGCTCGGCGGCCAGGTGGTGCTGGAGCTGCGGTTCGGTACGCACAGCCTGGAACACCACCGGCTGCCCATCCACGAACGGCAGGCCGCGGCCGAGCGCCCCTGGAAGGACTGGGTGGCGTCGCTGCGACTGCCGACCACCGCCCGGGATCTGGTCGCCCGTAGCGCACTGACGCTGCGCGGCCTCTGCCACGAGGCCAGCGGCTCGATCCTGGCCGCGGCGACCACCTCGCTGCCGGAGGAGCTGGGCGGAGTCCGCAACTGGGACTACCGCTACTGCTGGCTGCGTGATGCCGCGATGACCGCCCGAGCCCTTGTCGACCTGGGCTCGATCACCGAGGCCGAGGCCTTCCTGCGCTGGGTGGACGGCTGTGTGGAGCGCACCGGCGGGCACCCCGAGCGGCTGCACCCGCTCTACACGGTCGACGGTTACGAACTGGGCGCCGAGGCGGTCATCGACACCCTGCCCGGCTACGCCGGATCCCGTCCGGTACGCGTCGGCAACCTCGCCAACCACCAGCTCCAGCTCGACGTCTTCGGCCCGATCGCCGACCTGATCGCCGCCACCGCCGACGTCCGCGGCTCGGTACGCGCCGAGGAGTGGCGGGTGCTGGAGAACATGGTCGAGGCGGTCCGCCGCCGCTGGCACGAGCCGGATCACGGCATCTGGGAAGCCCGTCTGCCACCCCGGCACCACGTCTTCTCCAAGGTGATGTGCTGGATGACCGTCGACCGGGCGCTGCACGTGATGCGCCAGCACGGCGGCGAGGACCGTCCGGAATGGGTGGAGCTACGCGACCGGATCGGCGCCAACGTGCTGGAGTACGGCTGGCACGAGCACGCCGAGGCGTACAGCGTCGCGTACGGCGACGAGGACATGGACGCCTCGTCGCTGTGGATCGGCATCTCCGGGTTGCTGGCCGGTGACGATCCCCGCTTCCTCTCCACCGTGCTCAAGATCGAAGCGGATCTGCGCAGCGGCCCGGTCGTCTACCGCTACCACTGGGACGACGGCCTGCCCGGTCGCGAGGGCGGCTTCCACATCTGCACGGCATGGCTGATCGAGGCGTACCTGCGTACCGGCCGGCGGACCGACGCCGAGGAACTGTTCCTCCAGATGATCGACACGGCGGGCCCGACCGGGTTGCTGCCCGAGCAGTACGACCCGCTCGCCGAACGCGGCCTGGGCAACCACCCACAGGCTTACAGCCACCTCGGGGTGATCCGCTGCGCCCTGCTGCTGGACAACATGCTCAAGCAGTAACGACCGTCAGACCCGGCGGCCGGAGATCACGTATCTCCGGCCGCTGCCGTTTGTAGGCGCTGTGGGGGGTGTGGGCCTGGCGTCCTCCGTTGTGGGCGCTGTGGGGGTGTGGGCTGGCGTCCTCCGCGTTGGGCCCGCCTCCTCCGTTTTGGGCGCTGTGGGGGTGTGGGCTGGCGTCCTTCGTGTTGGGCCCCGCGTCCTCCGTTGTGGGTGCTGTTGGGGGTGTGGCCCGCCGTGCCCGGCTCCGGGCGGTCAGGCTTGATCCCTGCGCCGGGCACGGCGGGCCA
>NZ_JBFAML010000035.1:0-62030 GCF_040660295.1 Micromonospora sp. NPDC049891 | reverse complement strand
CGGATACAACACCGGTATCCGGACGAACCTCCGCCTTGCCGGACCACCGCCTGGGCCTCGGCTCGCTCGGGCGAGCCTTATGAAACGCGGCCTGGGTCCCGCCCCGGTCACCGGCCGTAGAGCAGCTTGACCGCCTTCACCAGCCGGGCCACGTCGGCCGGGGTGCGGTCGAACGTGGTCGAGGGCAGCATGGACGGGCCCCGGCGGCGGGTGACCGCCTTGGCCCGGGCGAACTCGCGCAGCCCGTCCTCGCCGTGGATGCGGCCGAAGCCGGACTCGCCGACCCCGCCGAACGGCAGGGTGGACATCCCGGCGAAGGTCAGCGTCGAGTTGACCGAGGCCATGCCGGAGCGCAACCGCCGGGCGATCGCGACCGCGCGCCGCTGACCGAAGACCGAACCACCCAGCCCGTACGGCAGGGCGTTGGCCCGGGCGAGCGCCTCGTCGACGGTGCGGACCCGGTTGACCGTCAGGGTGGGTCCGAAGGTCTCCTCGCGTACGGCGGCGGCGTCCTCCGGTACCTCGACCAGCACGGTCGGGTGCGCGTACGGCGGTCGTACCGCGTCCGCGCCGCCGAGCACCGCGCGACCGCCACGGTCCAACGCGTCCTCGATGTGCCGCCGGATGACGTCGAGTTGACTCGGCATGGTGATCGGACCGATGTCGGCGTCCCCGGGACCGACGGTGAGCCGCCCGGCGCGTGCGACGACCTTGTCGACGAAGGCGTCGAAGACCGGCTCCACCACGTAGGCCCGTTCGATGCCGATGCAGGTCTGCCCGGCGTTGGTCATCGCTCCCCAGACGCAGGCCTCGGCGGCGGCATCCAGGTCGGCGTCGGCGTCCACGATCATGGCGTCCTTGCCGCCGGCCTCCAGCAGTACCGGGGTCAGCGACTCGGCGCAGGCCGCCATCACCTTCTTCGCGGTGGCGGTCGAGCCGGTGAAGGCGAGCTTGTCGACACCGGCCCGGCACAGGGCCGCGCCGACGTCGCCGAGGCCGTGCACCGCGGTGAGCACCGGGTGCTCGGGCACCACCTCGGCGAAGCTGTCGACGAGCCACTGACCGACGACCGGGGTGTACTCGCTCGGCTTGAAGACAACCGCGTTGCCGGCCGCCATCGCGTACGCGATGGAACCGATGGGGGTGAAGACGGGATAGTTCCACGGCCCGATCACGCCGACCACGCCGTGCGGCTGGTACTCCAGGTGGGCCGAGAACTCGGCCAGGACGAGTCGCGAGCGGGTCCGCCGGGGACCCAGCACCCGCCGGGCGTTACGGGCCGCCCAGTCGACGTGCTCCACCGCCGTCACGATCTCGACGAGTGCGTCGGCGACCGGCTTGCCGCCCTCGGCGTGCATCAGGCCGGCCAACTGTTCCATCCGCTGCGCGAGCAACCGCCGCCAGCGCAGCAGCCGCTCCCGCCGCCCGGTGAAGCCGAGCCCCGCCCACCACTGGCCGGCCGCGCGGGCCCGCTCGACGGCGCGTTCGACGTCCACTGCGGTGGCGACCGGAACGCGTCCCGCTTCGTCACCCGACGCCGGGCTGGTCGAGATGAGGTGGTCGTGCTGGATCGTCGGGGTGCCGGGGGGTCGCACAGCCGTCATGGCGGAAGTCTAGACGCGAGAATTACTCGCCGGTAGGGGTGGGGAAACGGGCGAATCCTCCCGGCCGTCCGGGCGGTTGAACCGGACGAACCTCCTGTTCGTCCCGGTAGTTCCGGCGCTGGACGCCATGGAAGATGTGAACGCAAAGCACCCGGACGGTTACCGGTAGGCGTCCGGCTGGCTGGTGGAGGTGGACACCCGGTGGTGACACGCTGACCCGGGACCGTCGCACGGGTGGAGGGGCTGACACGTCCATGGAGGAACATCCGCAACTGATGCCACTGTTGACGGTGACGGCCGGGCCGATGCGGGGGCGGCGCTTCCGGCTGCTGCACCGGCCGCAGGTGATCGGCCGTGATCCGGCTGTCGACATCGTGGTGCACGATCCGCACCTGAGCCGTCGACACGTCGAGGTCTGGCGGGCCGGCGAGGGCGCCTCGCTCGTGGATCTCGGATCCACGAACGGCACCTGGGTGAACGACATCCGGGCCACCGAGGTCATCCGCCTCAGCGACGGCGACGTGATCCGGATCGGCCGTACCGAGCTGCGATTCTTCGATCCGGGCGTGGCCCGGACCGATCCGGTGGGCCTGAGCTTCGAGCTGCCCCGCCAGGAGCGGCGTTCGACCCGGCCGTTGCCCGTCACGGTCGCGACGCCCGTGGTGCCCGGGCAGCCCGGCGTACCGCCGGCGGCAGCCGTGGTCGGCGTCCGCCGCTGACGGCAGAGTTTCAATCACCACGTCCGTCCGGCCGGGTGGGTGCCGGCCACCCATGCCGGCCTGGACGCGTGGTCGCCGGCCACATGGACCGGCGGTGCCGATCGTGGCACCATGCCCCGGATGGAGACCCAGCAGCAGGTCGTCACCGCCAACGGCATCACCCAGGCCGTCCGGGTGGCCGGACCCGTCGACGGGGTGCCGGTGCTGCTCGTGCACGGCAACTGCTCCTCGGCCGCCTTCTGGGAGCCGCTGGTGCGCCGCCTGCCGGAGACCCTGCGGGTGGTCGCGCCGGATCTGCGCGGCTACGGCGCCACGCAGACCGCTCCGGTCGACGCCGGCCGTGGCCTGACCGACTTCGCCGACGACGTGGCCGCGTTGCTTGACGAGCCGTCGCTCTTCGCCGGGGGCGCCCGGCCCGTGGTGGTCGGCCACTCCCTCGGTGGCGGAGTGGCGATGCGGCTGCTGGTGGACCACCCCGACCGGGTCGCCGGGCTGCTGCTCGCGGCGCCGGTGTCCCCGTACGGCTTCGGTGCCACCCGCGACCTGGCCGGCACTGCGACCACGACGGACCTCGCTGGCTCCGGCGCGGGTACCGCGAGCGGCGACTTCGTCGCGCGGCTGGCCGCCGGTGACCGCAGCGCCGAGGCGCGGACCAGCCCGCGCAGTGTGCTGCGGGCCGCGTACGTGGCGGACCCCTCCTGCCTCGGCGACGACGAGGAACTGCTGCTGGACAGCGTGCTCTCCACCGCGACCGGTACGGACAACTACCCCGGCGACGCGGTGGGCTCGCCGAACTGGCCGGGTAGCGCGCCGGGCGGTCGCGGCGTGCTCAACGCGCTCGCGCGGTTCCGGGTCGGCGAAGAACTGGTGGCCGTCACGCCCAAGCCGCCGGTCACCTGGATCCGCGGTGACGCCGACGTGATCGTCTCGGACACTTCGCTGTTCGACCTGGCTCAGCTCGGGGCGCTGGGCGTGGTGCCCGGCTGGCCCGGGCCGCAGGAGTGTCCGCCGCAGCCGATGATCGGGCAGACCCGCGCGGTGCTCGACCGGTACGCCGAGGCCGGCGGAAGCTACCGGGAGGTGGCGCTGTCCGGCTGCGGGCACAGCCCGCACCTGGAGCGCCCGGCGGAGTTCGTCGCGGAACTGCTCGCCCTCGCCGGGGTCGACCCGGTCTGACCCGGGCCGGCAGCCCGGTACCGGTCGGCACGAAGAATCGGGCATCGGTGACATGTGCCACGGCGCCTCGACAACCGTGCGTCACGTGGCAGACTCGCGCGCATAACCTTAGCGGCCGTTCATCTCCGGCCGTGTCGTCGCCGACAGGGGAGGCCGGGTCGTGGCGCGCGAGTTCACCAGCGTGGGTGTGGTGGGTCTGGGCACCATGGGTGCCGGCATCGTCGAAGTCTTCGCCCGTAACGGCATCGACGTGGTGGCCGTGGAGATCTCCGACGCCGCACTCGACCGTGGCCAGGCGATCCTGACCGGCTCGACGGACCGGGCGGTGGCCCGGGGCAAGCTCGCCGAGGCCGACCGGGACGCCCTGCTGGCCCGGATCACCTTCGCCGTCGGGCTGGACGCGCTGCACTCGGTGGACCTGGTGATCGAAGCGGTACCCGAGCACCTCGACCTGAAGCAGCGGATCTTCGCCGAGCTGGACCGTGTCTGCAAGCCCGAGGCCATCCTCGCCACCAACACCTCGTCGCTGAGCGTCACCGAGATTTCGGTGGCCACCGCCCGCCCCAACCAGGTCGTCGGCATCCACTTCTTCAATCCGGCCCCGGTGATGAAGCTGGTAGAGGTCGTGCGCACGGTGGTCACCTCCGCCGACGTGGTCGCCGACGTGGAGGCGCTCTGTGAGCGACTCGGCAAGGTCGACGTGACGATCAGCGACCGGGCCGGGTTCATCGCCAACGCGCTGCTCTTCGGCTACCTCAACCACGCCGTCGACATGTTCGAGTCCCGGTACGCCACCCGCGAGGACATCGACGCGGCAATGAAGCTCGGCTGCGGACTGCCCATGGGGCCGCTCGCGCTGATGGACCTGATCGGCCTGGACACCGCGTACGAGATCCTGGACACCATGTACCGGCGTGGTGGCCGGGACCGCCGGCACGCCCCGGTGCCGTTGCTCAAGCAGATGGTCACCGCAGGGCTGCTCGGGCGGAAGTCCGGCCGGGGTTTCTACACCTACGAGCGACCTGGCTCACCGAAGGTCGTACCGGACGAGCAGACGCCGACAACGACGGAGCCGGCGCTCACCGACACGGCCGTATCCAAGGTTGGCATCGTCGGTTCCGGGACGATGGCCACCGGGATCATCGAGGTCTTCGCCAAGGCCGGCTACGAGGTCGTCTCGGTGACCCGCGGCGCGGAGCAGTCGGCCAAGGTCTTCGAGGCGGTGCAGACCTCGCTCAACAAGGGCGTGGTCCGCGGCAGGCTCAGCGAAGCGGACCGGGACGCCGCACTCGGCCGGATCAACTGGTCGGCGACGCTGGATCACCTGGCCGACGTCGATCTGGTGGTCGAGGCGGTGGTCGAGGAACTCAGCGTCAAGAAGGCCCTCTTCGCCAGCCTGGACGAGATCTGCAAGCCGGGCGTGGTGCTGGCGACCACCACCTCCTCGCTGCCGGTGATCGAGGTGGCGATGGCCACCCAGCGCCCGGCCGACGTGGTGGGTCTGCACTTCTTCAACCCCGCCCCGGCGATGCCGCTGGTCGAGATCGTCCGGACGATCCGGACCTCCGCCGAGACCATCGCCACCGCTCAGGCCGTCAGTGCCACGCTGGGCAAGACCGGTGTGGTCTGCGGTGACCGGTCCGGTTTCATCGTCAACGCGCTGTTGTTCCCGTATCTCAACGACGCGGTGCGGATGCTGGAGGCCAGCTACTCCACCACTGACGACATCGACCACGCGATGAAGCTGGGCTGCGGCTACCCGATGGGTCCGTTCGAGCTGCTCGACGTGGTGGGCCTGGACGTGGCGCTGGCCATCCAGCGGGAGCTGTACCTGGAGCTGCGCGAGCCCGGTTTCGCCCCGGCGCCGCTGCTGGAGCACCTGGTCACCGCGGGCTACCTGGGCCGCAAGACCGGCCGCGGCTTCCGCGACCACACCCGCCGCTGACCGGCTCACGGCTGTCCGCCCGTACGCTTGACGACGTGAGTCCCCGTCGTAACCGTCCCCGCCGTGACGACGCGGTGCGCCTCGACGCCGAGCGCGCCCGGCACGGCGTCGCCGCGGTCCAACAGTGGCGGGACGGCGAGTGGCAGGTACGCGGCATCAGCGGCGGCGCGTCCACCAAGACGTACCGCTGCCCCGGCTGCGACCAGGAGATCCGGCCCGGCGTGGCGCACGTGGTGGCCTGGCCGGCGGACGGCCGGGGCGACCTGACCGACCGGCGGCACTGGCACACCGGCTGCTGGCGTGCCCGCGACCGACGGACCCCGGTGATCCAGCGCGGCCGTCGGAACGGGAGACTGGAAGCATGAGCACACCGATCCGTGCCTCCTCGATTCTGCCGGGGCACCGGGAGGACATCGAGCTGCACACCGCGGATGACCTGCGGTTGGTCGGCGAGCTGGCCCGCCCCGTCGACCGGGAACCGGCCGCGACCCTGGTCTGCCTGCACCCGCTGCCCACCCACGGCGGGATGATGGACAGCCACGTGTTCCGCAAGGCCGCCTGGCGACTGCCCGCCCTGGCTGACCTGGCCGTGCTCAGGTTCAACACCCGGGGTACCAGCAGCGTGCGCGGCACCAGCGAGGGCAGCTTCGACTCCGCCGTCGGCGAGCGCTTCGACGTCGCCGCCGCCATCGAGTACGCCGAGTTCCACGAGCTGCCGAACGTCTGGCTGCTGGGCTGGTCGTTCGGCACCGACCTGGCGCTGCGGTACGGCTGCGACCCGGCGGTGACCGGCGCGATCCTGCTCTCCCCGCCGCTGCGCTACTCCGGGCGGTCAGACCTCGCCCAGTGGGCCGAGTCGGGCAAGCCGCTCACCGCGCTGGTGCCGGAGTTCGACGACTACCTGCGCCCGGAGCAGGCCCGGGAACAGTTCGCGGCGGTGCCCCAGGCCGAGGTCGTCGGCGTACCCGGTGCCAAGCACCTCTGGGTCGGCGACGCCGAGACCGTGCTGGACGAGGTGGTCCGGCGAGTCAACCCCGCGGTGCCGGTGCCGCTGCCGACCACCTGGGACGGCCCGATGGAGACCGGCGACGCCAGCGCGTACGCCGACCGGACGGTCGCCGCGTTCGCCGACACCCCGGTTTCGGGCCCACCGCAGCGCCAGGCCGACTGAGATCCGTCTCAGCGCCGGGCCGACCGGGGTCCGCCGGTCGCTGGCCTGCCTCGGGTCGGCAGGTCAGCGGGCATCCTGGCGGGGGAGAACCACCTCGCGGAGGATGAGCTGGATGGCGGCCACCGTCGGGATGGCGATCAGTGCGCCGATCACCCCCACCAGCGACACCCCGAGCAGCGCGGCGACAAGCGCGGCGACCTCGTTGACCTGCACCGAACGCCGCATGATCTTGGGGTAGATGAGGTAGTTCTCGATCTGCTGGTAGATCACGAAGAAGACCACGCAGGCGATGCCGACCGAAGGGTCGGTGGCGAAGCCGACCAGGCTGACGATCACGGCACCCAGGGTGGCGCCGATCTGCGGGATGAGGTCGGTCACCGCGACGACCACCGCCAGCGCGAACGGGTACGGCAGGCCGACGATCAACGCGAACACGAAGGTGCTCGCGCCGGCCAGCACCGCGATGGCGAGTGCGCCGACCATGTACGCCCCGACCTTCGTCAGGATCTCGTCACCGATGAGTTGCACCCGCTGGCGACGGGAGCGCGGCACCAACGCGTAGGTGAGGTCGCGGAGCCGATCGAAGTAGACCAGGAAGTAGATGGTCAGCACCAGCACGGTCAGCACCCGGAAGACGGTGCCGAAGACCAGCTGGGCGCCGCCGAGCACCCCGCCCAACGCCCGGCCCACCACGTCCGCGCTGGCCGCCTCCTGGGCGCGGCGCATCAGGTCGAACTGCTCGACCAGGTCGTTCACCGTCTCGTTGCGGCGTAGCGACTCCAGGTAGCTCGGCAACTGCTCGATGAACTGCCCGGACTGGGTCACGATCGGCGGTACCAGCGCCAGCACCCCGGCGGCGAGCAGCGCCACCACGATCAGCACGACGGCCGCCACGGCCAACCCGCGCGGAAAACCCCAGGACCGCAGGCGGACCACCACCGGGTGCAGGCCCACTGCGAGGAAGAGCGCGATCACCACCAGGACCAGGATCCCTGCGGCGTTGCGTATCCCCAGATAGACCGCGTACGCGAGCAGCACGCCGAGTGCCCCGGTGAATCCGACAAGGAAGCTGTTGCGCCTCAGCGGACGCCCGGGGGTGCCGAAGCGACTGCCCTCCGTCCCCTCCGGACGCTGCGTCCCACCGGCCGTTGCGGTCTCCCCGGCGGGCACCGTGTTCTTCGTACCCCCGTCGGAGCCTGCCGCCCCCGCGCCAGGCGGCGTCGCCTCCCGGGCCTGAGCCGTATCACCTCGACCTGTTCTGGGCTGTTCCGGCTCATGCTGGTCGGGCGCGGCCGGCCTCGGCTCGGCCTCGTCGGGCTCGTGCTGTGCCATCCGGTCTCCCCGTCGGTGTTCCGGCGGTGCCGCCGGATCGTGCTGCCCCAGCCGGCGAGCCGCCTGCGCCGACCCGAGTTCGTGGTGCGGGTGTGCTGGCGGCGAGCCGCCTGCGCCGACCCGAGTGGTGGTGCGGGCACGCTGTCGAGCTGAGCGCGTGGGTGGTTCAGTGCGGGCCGGTGCAGCTGATCATGCCCGCTTGAGCTTGTCGACGAAGGACCGCCAGGTCGACGGGGTGAACGCGAGCACCGGGCCCCGCCGGTCCTTGCTGTCCCGGACGGCCACCACGCCGGGCAGGTTGTCGGCCACCTCCACGCAGTCGGTGCTTCCGCTGCGGGTGGAGGTGCGCCAGGTCGCGCCGGTCAGGGCCATGACTTCACCATTTCGTTGAGGAGTTCGATCGACTGCTGGCGGGACAGTGCCTCGTTGCGCACCGTCTCCCAGCGCGCCAACAGGGTAGCCAGATTCGCCTCGTTGTCGGTCGGTGAGGCGGTCAGTTGGGTCTCCTGGCTCGCCACCCAGCCACCGTCCACGTTCCGGGCCAACGAGAACGACCCGTAGAGGCCGACGTGCAGCCCGACACTCAGCGGTACGACGTGGACACTGACTGTCGGTCGCTCGGCGCAGGCGATCAGGTGCTCGATCTGGTGTGCCATGAGCGCCTGAAAACGCTGGTCCCGTCGGTGCAGGATCGCCTCGTCGACAACCGCGATGAGCTGCGGCGGGTCGGGCCGGTCGAGGATGGCCTGCCGGTCCAGCCGGGCGGCCACCCGCTGCTCCACCTCCTCGTCGCTGAGCAGGTCGTCGCAGCGGATCACCGCGCGGGCGTAGCCCTCGGTCTGGAGCAGCGCTGGCACCAGCGTGGGCTGGAAGACCCGGAGCTGCCGTGCCTGGCGTTCGGCGTCCAGCCAGGGCAGGAACCAGGACGGCTGCCCCTCCCGCTCGGCGATCCGCAGCAGCGACGCCAGCAACCCGCCGGAGGTCAGCACCTCGTCGGCCCGGGCCAGGAGCTGACGATCGTACGGCCGGGAGCCGGTCTCGACGGCGGAGACCATGGACGCCGAGTAGTGCACAAGTTTGCCGAACTCCTCCTGGCTGTGCCCGGCGGCGACCCGCAGCCGGCGTAGCTGTGACCGGATCAGATCCGCCGTCGTCTGCTCCACACTGCCTCCACAATCACCCGCCGAGAATCGCTCGGCATACCTCGGCGGCATCCCGCCCCCGCACCAGGGCCACCACCAGCCTCGATGCCTTCCGACAGTAGTGGTCCCGTCACCAAACTGTCAGCCATGCCGGATTCGTTCGTGGCCCGGAGGGCGCGGGCGAGTTCAGGCGGGGCCGCCCGCATCCCCCGCGGGCGGCCCCACCCAGCCCGCTCTGGGTACATCTGTTGCTGCTCTGGCGACAACAGATGTACCCAGAGCCTTCCTCGCCGGAGCTTGATGTGTTCAAAGAGCGCGCGGCCGGACCAGCTCGGCCGTCACACACCCCGTTGCGGCCAACCTGGTGCTGCCGTACCGACGGGCAACCCTGGCCCTGCGGGGAGGCGCGGCTGCTGCTTCGGGTGGAGTACGAACACAACCGGACCGGTCTGCCGATCTACCTCGCGGGCCTGATGTGCGAGGCCATGCGCGACCTGTACCACCTGAACCCCCACGACGCCCCCACGCCACCGGCCCTCTTCTCCCGCTTCCTCGCCTGGACCAGACCCGCCACCGCCCCCTCCGGCCCGCCGATCATGCAGTTGTGGTCGCGAAAAACTGGGCTGTAGCGGACAAATCAACGACCACAACTGCATGATCGGCGCTGGCGCTGGCGCTGGCGCTGGCGCTGGCGCTGGCGCTGGCGCTGGCGCTGGCGGCTCGGCGCTGGCGGCTCTTGGTGGGCAAGGGCCAGCGTGCTCAATGCCGTCGGTGGGCGGTTTCGATGCGCCGACGCTCTCAGCTCGACAGGTCGGGGACCAGCCGATCCCCAACCAGCGTCCTCGCCAACGTCATCTCGGACCCGCCCCGTGGCGGCTCGCCGCTGGGGTTGGGGCGTCAGTCGGAGGTGACCTTGCTGGGCTTGGCGCTGCGCTCGTCCGTTGTCGGTTTGGTCGGGCGCTTGCCGTTCTCGCCGGTACTGGTGATCTTCGTGGGGGTGGCGCCTCGGCCGCCCTCGCCGGGAACCGCCGCCACCGTCGGCTCGCCGTCCAGGCCCTCGCTCGCGGTGCCGCCGTCGACGCTCGTCGGTTCGGCCGCCGGCCGGGTCGGCGAGGGGTCCTCGACAGTGGTGACCGGTTCCGCCACCGGCTTCGTCGCCGGCCCGGCATCGTCACCGCTCGGACGGTCACCGGCCGGGCCGTCGCTGGCACCGCTGCCGGACGGGGCGACCGTCAACTTGTCTCCGGCCGGGCCGTCGCTGTCGCCGCTGCTGGACGGGGCGACTGCCAGTTTGTCTCCGGCGGGTTGAGCGCCGTTCGCTGAGACGCCGGTGGGGCGTGTCCCGTTCGTGGACGGGCCGGCGACCGCAGCTGCGGGTGCGGCTGCGCCGTCGGGAGCCGTTGCGGCCTGTAGCCGCAGGCCGAGCAGCTTGCGCTCCAGCTCGTCGGACTCCTGCCGGGACTTCCACGTCTCCTGGCGCAGGTCGGCGAGCTGCTGTTGGGCCTTGGCGATCTCCAGCATCACCTGGGCGAGCTGCTGCCGGCCGGCCGCGGCCTCCTGCTGCGTGGCGGCGAGATGCTGCTGGGTGGTGGCCAGGTGCTGCTGGGTGGTGGCCGCGTACTCCTCGAACTGGCGGCGGGACGCGGCGACGTGCTCGTCCGCCTCACGCCGCACGGCGGTGACGTGCTCGTCCGCCTCGCGTCGGGTCGTGTCGGCGTACTGGTCGGCGTCGCGGTGGGTGCTGGCCGCGTACTCGTCGGCCTCGCGCCGGACGGCGGTGACGTACTCGTCGGCTTCGCGCCGCTTCGCGGCCGACTCGATCTCGGCCTGGCGCAGCAGCTCACCGGCCTGCTCCTCGGCCCGCCCACGCACCGTGGCGGCCTCCTGCTCGGCGGCCTGGCGGATCTGGTCGGCGCCCTGCTCGATCTCGTTCTTCCGCGCGGTGTACTCCGACTCCAACTGGGACCGGCGGTTCTCGAAACCGGACTCCAGCTCGGCGGTGCGGGCGCGGATCCGCTCGTCCAGCTCGGCGCTTCGGGTCTTGTACTGCTTCTCCAGCTGATCGCGGCGGGCGGTGAACTCGCGTTCGGCGGTCGCCTTGCGCTCGGTCAGTTCCCGGTCGGCCGCCTCGCGTCGGCTGTTGACCTCCTGCTCCACCCCGGCCCGCCAGGCACCCAGCTCCTGCTGTGCCTGCGCCCGGGCGTGCTGCACGTACGCCTCGGTCTCGCCGCGCATCCGCTGCGCGTACGCCTCGGTTTCGGCGCGGGTGCGCTTCGCCGCCTCGGTCGCCTGGGTGCTCAGCCGCTCGGCCTCCTGGCGGGCCTTGTTGCGGGCGGCCCGGCCGGCCTCGGCGGCGTCGTCGATGATCTGCTTGGCCTCCTGCTGGGCCTTGGCATGGGTGGCCCGGCCGGCCTCGGTGGCCTGGTCGACCAGCCGACGCGCCTCCTGCTGGGCCTTTGCGTGCACCTCTTTGGCGGCGTCGCGAAGCTGGGTCGCCTCCTGCTGGGCGGTGGCGAGCGCCTCCCGGGCCGCGTCGCGCAGCTTTGTCGCCTCCTGCTGGGCCCGGCTGTGGATCTCCCTGGCCGCGTCCCGTAGCTGGGTCGCCTCCTGCTCGGCCTTGGCCAGCGCTTCCTGGGCGGACTTGCGCAGCCGGGCGGCCTCCTCCTTCGCGGACTTCGCGGCGGCTTCCGACTCCGCCCGGCGGGCGGCGGCCTGCCGCTCCTCCTCCGCCCGGCGGGCGGCCAGAGCGATCTCGAAGTCCTTGAGCGCGGTGGCCGCCGCGACGCGGGCCTCCTCGATGATGTGCTCGGCGGCGGCTCGACGGGCCTCGATCTCCTCGTTGGCGGCGGAGAGGATGTCCTCGGCCTGCTCCTCCGCCAGCGTGAGGATTTGCTCCACCCGCGGCCCGAGGTGCCGGAAGGCGGCCCGGTCGACGACCCCTACCTGCTTGCGTACCTGGGCGAGGTCGCGTTGCAGCACCTCGACCTGACCGGCCAGCTTGTGGATCTGGGTGTACGCCTGTTCCCGTTCGGCCGCGAGCGCGGCGATCTCGTGCTCCGCACGAGCGACGTATCGGTCGACCTGTCGTTTCTCGTACCCCCGCAGGGCGGACTCGAAGCTGGGCTCCGTGGTCACGTCCCCGCCGAGCGCGAACAGTTCCTCGCCGTGCGACATGCTCCCATCCTCACACGCATCGGGCCCTCCTGGGGCGATACGGACGCCCCTGTTGGGAGCTACTTCACGGCCCGGGGGAGGGTTTCGCTGACGCAGGGCGGCGCGGGGTGTCACCGGTCACCCGATGTCACCCCGCGCCGTGGATCATGCCCCGGTGGACCTGGTCAGCTGGAGGTTTCCGCGGCCACCTTGTCGTCGGCCCCGTCCGCCTTCTTGGCGGCCGGCTTGTCGGCCGCGGCGGCGGCGGCGTTGTTGTTGGGCACGCCCGGAACGATGCCGGCCAGGCCGGAGAGCATCTGCCCGAGCTGCGAGGTGACGGCGTCCTTCTGACGGGTGAGGTCCTCGACCTCGCGGCGCGCCGCCTGGGTGGTCAGCTCGGCCTCGGTACGGGCCTCGTTGAGCAGGCGCTGCGACTCGGCGCGGGCCTCGCTCAGCGTCCGCTCGGACAGCGCCTTGGCCTTCTCCACCGTCTCGGTGGCGGTGCGCTCCGACTCGACCCGGCGGGCCTCGGCGCGCTGCTCGATCTCCTTGGCCCGGTCCTGCGCGGCGCGGGCCCGCTGCTCGGCCTCGTTCACCAGCTTCTGGGTCTGTGCGACCTGGGCGGCGTGCCGCTCCGACTCCTCGCGCTCGGCCTTCTCGCGCCGCTCCGCGAGCTGCAGCTCCAGGGCCTGGAGGTCCTTGTCGCGCTTGTCGCGGGCGTCGGTGAGCAGCTTCGTCGCCTCGGCGCGCTTCTCCTCGGCCTCGCGGGCGGCCTTGGCCCGCTGCTGGGTGATCTCGCGCTCGGCGGTGGCCCGCAGGGTGGCCACCTCGCGCTCCACTGTG
Source organism: Micromonospora sp. NPDC049891 (assembly GCF_040660295.1). NCBI lineage: Bacteria > Bacillati > Actinomycetota > Actinomycetes > Micromonosporales > Micromonosporaceae > Micromonospora > Micromonospora sp. NPDC049891. The sequence goes on along the minus strand of NZ_JBFAML010000035.1, from coordinate 48,945 downwards.
GACTTCAGCTCGGCGACCTCGTGCGCGGTCACCGTACGCAGCTGCTTGGTCTCCCGATCCGCGTCGGCGCGCAGCGTGTCGGCCTCGCGCCGGGCCTGGACCCGTACCTCGGCGGCCTCGCGCTCGGCGGCGGTGCGGACGTTGCCCGCCTCCCGCTCGGCGGTCGCCTTCATGGCCGCCGCCTCGGCGCGCGCCTTGTCGGTGATCTCCCGCGCCTCGAGGCGGGCGGCGGAGAGAATCCCCTCCGACTCGCGCTTGGCCTCGTTGCGGTGGTCGTTGGCCTGCTCCTCGGCGAGCCGGAGGATCTGCTCGACCCGGGTGCCGAGGCCGGACAGCGTGGGCCGGCTGTTCTCCTCCAGCTGCTTGCTGGTGTCGGTGAGCTTCTGCTCAAGGGCAGTGAGTCGCTGCTCGGACTGCCGGAGCCGGCGCTGCGCGTCGTTGAGCGCCTGCTCGGCGTCGGCGCGGTCCTTGTTGGCCTGGCTGAGTGCGGCGTTCAGCCGGCCGATGAAGTCGTCGACCTGACCGGTGTTGTATCCGCGCAGGCCAACCGTGAAATCTGGCTGCGAGTTCGCGTTATCGAAGAACGCGAGAGGGGAGGACTGCTGCTGGGGCATTGGGACATACTGGCAGACTCCCCGGGGTGCTTCGCAAGAGCGTGGCACCCTTTGCCGCCCGTATTACATGGTCAACTCAGGGCCGGGGCCGACCGCCGGGGCAACATGCGATCTTGCCAGCTCCGGGGCGAGCTGGATGGCACGGAGCGTGACGTGGAAAAGGGCCGTGGCGGGGTGGCGCACGGCCCTTTGTTTCCCGCGTCGCCCGATCGCACGAATGGGCGTCGGGTCGCCTGTGTGGAAAGCCAATCGGCGATCACCGAATGGCCATCGACACCTCGGCCGTCAGGTCAGCGCCCGCGGAACCGGTTGATCGCCTCGGCGTGGCGGGCGCGCAGCTCGGGGTCGCGTACGCCGAGTCCGTCCTCAGGGGCCAGACAGCGGACGCCGACCTTGCCCTGGTGGGCGTTGCGGTGCACCTCGTACGCGGCCTGGCCGGTCTGCTCCAGGGCGTACGTCCGGGACACCGTGGGGTGGATCTTGCCCAGCGCCACCAGCCGGTTGGCCTCCCACGCCTCGCGGTAGTTGGCGAAATGGCTGCCCACGATGCGCTTGAGGTGCATCCAGAGGTAGCGGTTGTCGTACTGGTGCAGGAAGCCGCTGGTGGAGGCGCAGGTGACGATGGTGCCACCGCGCTTGGCGACGTAGACGCTGGCGCCGAAGGTCTCCCGGCCCGGGTGCTCGAAGACGATGTCGGGGTCCTCGCCGCCGGTGAGTTCGCGGATCCGCTCGCCGAAGCGGCGCCACTCGTCCGGATCCTGGGTCTGCTCGTCCGACCAGAACCGGAAGCCCTCGGCGGAGCGGTCGATGACCAGCTCGGCACCCATCCGCCGACACAACTCCGCCTTCTCCGGCGAGGAGACGACGCAGACCGGGATGGCGCCACCGTTGAGGGCCATCTGGGTGGCGTAGCCGCCCAGGCCGCCCGAGGCGCCCCAGATCAGCACCACGTCACCCTGCTTCATGTTCGCGCCGTGGTGCGACACCAACTGCCGGTACGCGGTCGAGTTGACAAGCCCGGGACTGGCCGCCTCCTCCCAGCTCAGGTGCGCCGGCTTGGGCATCAGCTGGTTGGCCTTGACCACGGCCAGCTCGGCCAGGCCGCCGAAGTTGGTCTCGAACCCCCAGATCCGCTGCTGCGGGTCGAGCATCGTGTCGTCGTGACCGGCCGCGTCCTCCAGCTCGACCGACAGGCAGTGGGCCACCACCTCGTCGCCCGGGCGCCAGCGGCTCACCCCGGCACCGACCCGGAGCACCACTCCCGCCGCGTCCGAGCCGACCACGTGGTACGGCAGGTCGTGCCGGCGAGCCAGCTCGGAGGTGCGGCCGTACCGCTCCAGAAATCTGAAGGTGGAAAGCGGCTCGAAGATGCTGGTCCAGACGGTGTTGTAGTTGATGGCGCTGGCCATCACCGCGACCAGTGCCTCGCCCGGGCCGAGTTCGGGCGTCGGCACCTCCTGCAGGTGCAGCGCCTTGCGGGGGTCCTTGTCCCGGGTGGCCATGCCGTCGAACATGCGGGTCTCTTCGGCCCGGACCACCACACCCCGGTAGCTCTCCGGTACCGGCAGTCCGGCGACGCCGGCCAACTCACGCGCCGGGTCGGCCGACCCGTCCGCCGCCATGATGGCTTCGAGGATGTTCTGCACGGTGACCTCCGGTTCTCGCCGCGCCAGCGGCGGGCCTGGGGGTGCCATCGTCGACGCTGGTCGGCGGCGATCACCATGTCGGCCGCCAACACATCCCGCGCCTTCGGGCTACCTGTGAGGCCGGAGGTTACTGAACGGTAGCTAGGGTCGGAAGCCTCCTGTGAAAAAGTGCATCGGCCGCTGCGCGGAGGTGCATGCTCGCTCCGGCAAGCGCGCACCTCCGTGCTCGGCCATCGGGTCGGTCCGCCGTGCTCGGCGGCCGGGTCAGTGGGACGCGGCCGGTTGCACCAGCTCGATCAGCACGCCGCCGGCGTCCTTGGGGTGCACGAAGTTGATCCGTGAGTCGGCGGTGCCGCGCTTCGGGGTCGCGTAGAGCAGCCGCACGCCACGCTCGCGCAGCGCCGCACAGGCCGCGTCGATGTCGGCCACCGTGTACGCCACCTGCTGAACGCCCGGGCCGTTGCGGTCCAGGAACTTCGCGATCGTCGACTCCGGGGTCAGTGGCGCGAGCAGTTGCACGCAACCGCCCTCGGTGTCGGGTCCGACCGCCAGCATCGCCTCACGTACGCCCTGCTCGGCGTTGGTCTCCGTGTGTACGCAGCGCATCCCGAACGTGCGCTGGTAGAAGTCGATGGCGGCGTCGAGGTCGGCCACCGCGATCCCGACATGGTCGATGCGGCGCAGCCCGATGTCTGTGACATAGTCGGCAGCGGGCTCGACGGGGGAGTTCTCAGGCATGACGTTAGTCTGGCCGAACAATCGTTAAGGCGTACAGGTCGGCACCCCCTCGGAGGCAGGTATGGCTTCGGTGATCGTCAGCGGCGCGCGGACCCCGATGGGGCGCCTGCTGGGCAACCTCAAGGACCTACCGGCGACGAAACTCGGCGGCATCGCGATCGCCGCCGCGCTCGAACGGGCGGGAGTCGCAGCCGACCAGGTGCAGTACGTGATCATGGGTCAGGTGCTCCAGGCCGGCACCGGGCAGATCCCCGCCCGGCAGGCGGCCGTCGAGGCGGGCATCCCGATGTCCGTACCGGCCCTGACCATCAACAAGGTCTGCCTCTCCGGGCTCGACGCGATCGCCCTGGCCGACCAGCTGATCCGGGCCGGTGAGTTCGACATCGTGGTGGCCGGCGGGATGGAGTCGATGACGAACGCCCCGCATCTGCTGCTCGGCCAGCGCGGCGGCTACAAGTACGGCGATGTGGTGATCAAGGACCACATGGCGCTCGACGGGCTGACCGACGCCTGGGACTGCTGCTCGATGGGGGAGTCCACCGAGCGGCACGGCAGCACCCGGAGCATCACCCGGCAGGAGCAGGACGAGTTCGCGGCCAACAGCCACCAGCGCGCCGCCGCCGCGCAGAAGAACGGCCACTTCGCCGAGGAGATCACCCCGGTGGTCATCCCGCAGCGCAAGGGCGACCCGCTGGTGATCAGCGAGGACGAGGGCATCCGACCGGACACCACCGCGGAGTCCCTGGCCAAGCTCCGCCCGGCGTTCACCTCCGAAGGCACCATCACCGCCGGCAGTTCCTCGCCGATCTCCGACGGCGCGGCGGCCGTGGTCGTGATGAGCAAGGCGAAGGCCAAGGAACTCGGCCTGACCTGGCTGGCCGAGATCGGCGCGCACGGCAACGTGGCCGGGCCGGACAACTCCCTGCACTCGCAGCCCTCCAACGCCATCCAGCACGCCCTGCGCAAGGGCGGGCTGACCGTCTCCGACCTCGACCTGATCGAGATCAACGAGGCGTTCGCCCAGGTCGGGATCCAGTCGACCCGTGACCTCGGGATCAGCCCTGACAAGGTCAACGTCAACGGCGGTGCGATCGCGCTCGGCCACCCGATCGGCATGTCCGGCGCCCGGCTGGTGCTCACCCTCGCGATGGAGCTCAAGCGGCGTGGCGGGGGCACCGGTGCGGCGGCGCTCTGCGGCGGCGGTGGCCAGGGCGACGCGCTGATCATCCACGTTCCCGACCCCACCGAAACTGATCTGTGAGCGAGTCGAACACCCGCGTCCCGGCGGCGGCCACCGGTTCGGTGCGCCGCAGCCGGGACGTTCCGATGCTTGTCGAACGGGCCCGCGACGGTGACCCGCGCGCCGTCGCCCGGCTGATCACTCTTGTCGAGTCGGGCGACGAGACCCTCCCGGCCATCGCCGCGGCACTCGCCCCGTACGCCGGGCGGGCCCAGGTGGTCGGCCTGACCGGCTCGCCGGGGGTGGGCAAGTCCACCACCACCAACGAGCTGGTCCGTGCCCTGCGCAGCCATGGCCACCGGGTCGGCGTACTGGCCATCGACCCGTCCAGCCCGTTCACCGGCGGTGCGATCCTCGGTGACCGGGTGCGGATGCAGGACCATGCCACCGACCCGGGCGTCTACATCCGCTCGATGTCCAGCCGGGGGCATCTCGGTGGGCTGTCGGCGGCCACCCCGCAGGCGGTGCGGGTGCTGGAGGGCGCCGGCTGCGACGTGGTGCTCGTGGAGACCGTCGGGGTCGGGCAGGCGGAGGTCGAGGTGGCCTCGTTGGCCGACACCACGCTGGTGCTGCTCGCGCCGGGCATGGGTGACGCGATCCAGGCGGTGAAGGCCGGCATCCTGGAGATCGCCGACGTCTTCGTGGTCAACAAGGCCGACCGGGACGGTGCCGACGCCACCGTCCGGGACATCCAGGGCATGATCGCCCTCGGCGAGCGTGGGCCGGGTCAGTGGCGTCCGCAGGTGGTGCGGGCGACCGCCTCCCGTGGCGAGGGCATCGACGACATCGCCGCCGCGATCGACAAGCACCGCGCCTGGCTGATCGAGCACGACGAGCTGCGGCGTCGGCGTGAGGCGCGGGCCGCCGCCGAGGTCGAGGCGATCGCGCTCGGCGTGCTCCGCGCCCGGATCGGCTCGCTGCGCGACGGTACGCAGCTGCCGGCGCTCGCCGCCGAGGTGGCGGCCGGTGCGACCGATCCGTACGCCGCCGCCGAGGCTCTGCTCGCTCAGCTCTCCGGCTGACCGCGTCCACTGCGGACCGCCGGGGACGGTTAGGCTCGCACCGCCGCGCGGTTGCGCGGGCGCTGCGACGGCCGCTGGGGGATACATGGACCACGAGATGACGCAGGAGTTGGCGATGACGCCGGACGCTGTCGCGGGCGGGCGTACGCACATCTCGGACGAGGTGGTGGAGAAGATCGCGGTGGCCGCGGCGAAGGCCGTGCCCGGCGTGGTCGAGCTGGGTGGCGACATCGCCCGGTTCTTCAACGCCGTGCTGGACCGGGTGGGGCTCGACCAGGTCGGCGACGCGCGGCGGGGGTGCTCGGCGCACGTGACGAACGGCGGGGCCGTGATCAACCTGGTCATCGTGACCGACGCGGGGCATCCGGTACCCGAGGTGACCACGGCGGTACGGGTCGAGGTGACCCGGGCGGTCGAGGCGTACGGACTGCGGGTCGACGAGATCAACATCCGGGTGGACGACGTGGCCATCGACGGTCCCGTCGGCTGAGTTCGCGCAGCTCAGGTTACCGGTCGGTACGAACTGCCTTATCGATCGTTCAGGTAAGGGCTCTACACTCGACGTGCAGTCGAGGACTCGAGGAGGAGCCCGGGGATGAACGCCGACGACATCGCGGCCGGGCGGGCCCGCTGGCAGGCCCGCTACGACTCCGCGCGCAAGCGGGACGCCGACTTCACCACGCTCTCCGGGATGCCCGTCGAGCCCGTCTACGGTCCGCCGGACGGTGCCGCGTACCCCGGCTTCGAGCGGATCGGCTGGCCCGGGGAGTTCCCCTACACGCGGGGCCTCTACCCGACCGGCTACCGGGGGCGGACCTGGACCATCCGCCAGTTCGCCGGGTTCGGCAACGCCCGGCAGACCAACGAGCGCTACAAGATGATCCTGGGTGCCGGTGGTGGCGGGCTCTCGGTCGCCTTCGACATGCCCACCCTGATGGGGCGCGACTCCGACGACCCGCAGTCGCTCGGCGAGGTGGGTCACTGCGGGGTGGCCGTGGACAGCGCCGCCGACATGGAGGTGCTCTTCGACGGCATCGACCTGGCCGGGGTCACCACGAGCATGACCATCTCCGGCCCGGCGGTGCCGGTGTTCTGCATGTACCTGGTCGCCGCCGAGCGGCAGGGCGCCGACCTGTCGAGCCTCGACGGGACCTTGCAGACCGACATCTTCAAGGAGTACATCGCGCAGAAGGAGTGGCTGTTCGACCCGGAGCCGCACCTGCGCCTGATCGGCGACCTGATGGAGTACTGCGCGGCTGAGATCCCGCGCTACAAGCCGCTGTCGGTCTCCGGGTACCACATCCGCGAGGCCGGCTCCACTGCCGCGCAGGAACTGGCGTACACCCTGGCCGACGGCTTCGGCTACGTCGAGCTGGGCCTGTCGCGGGGACTCGACGTCAATGTCTTCGCACCCGGGCTGAGCTTCTTCTTCGACTCGCACGTCGACTTCTTCGAGGAGATCGCCAAGTTCCGTGCCGCCCGCCGGATCTGGGCGCGCTGGCTGCGTGACGTCTACGGCGCCACCAGTGAGAAGGCGCTCTGGCTGCGGTTCCACACGCAGACCGCAGGCGTGTCGCTGACCGCCCAGCAGCCGGTCAACAACGTGGTACGCACCGCCGTCGAGGCGCTCGCCGCGGTGCTCGGTGGCACCAACTCGCTGCACACGAACGCTCTGGACGAGACCCTCGCCCTGCCCACCGACGAGTCCGCCGAGATCGCCCTGCGGACGCAGCAGGTCCTGATGGAGGAGATCGGGGTGACGAACGTGGCCGACCCGCTGGGCGGCTCGTGGTACGTCGAGGCGCTCACCGACCGGATCGAGGCCGAGGCAGAGGAGATCTTCGCCCGGATCCAGGCGCTCGGCGGCGAGGGCCCGCACGCGATCGGGCCGATGACCTCCGGCATCCTGCGTGGCATCGAGGACGGCTGGTTCACCGGACAGATCGCCGAGGCCGCCTTCACGTACCAGCAGGCGCTGGAGAAGGGCGAGAAGAAGATCGTCGGCGTCAACTGCCACACCGGCACGGTCGCCAAGGAACTGGAGATCCTGCGCATCTCGCACGAGGTGGAGCTGGAGCAGCGCCGGATGCTCGCCGAACGCAAGCGCGGTCGGGACGACGCCCGGGTGCACGCCGCGATCGAGACGATGGTGGCGGCGAGCCGCACCGGAGAGAACATGATCCCGGCGATGCTCGACGCCGTCCGGGCGGAGGCGACCCTCGGCGAGATCTGCGACGCGCTGCGCGCGGAATGGGGCGTTTACCGCGAGCCCGCACGCTTCTGACCTTCGCCCCACCAGGGCGGCTGGGCAGGGGTGACAGTGGCAACTGTGCGGGCCGAGGCTGATCCGAGTTCGGCGAACTGCGTGCGAGACTAGATAACCATGAGCGACCCACGGATCACCTCGTCGATCTTTACCCGCGGCGCGGTCGACCTCAGCGCGCTGCGCACCCCTGCCCCCAGTTCCGCACCGGCTCCGGTACAGGCCGGCCCGCCCGCCGGGGCACCCGGCGGTTCCGTCGGCGGAGTCACAGTCGTCGACGTGACCGAGGCGACCTTCCAGTCGGAGGTCCTGGAGCGCTCGTTGACCACGCCCGTCGTGGTCGACTTCTGGGCCGAGTGGTGTGAGCCCTGCAAGCAGCTCTCCCCGGTGCTGGAACGGCTGGCGGTGGAGGGCGGCGGCGCGTGGGTGCTCGCCAAGGTCGACGTGGACGCCAACCCGCGGCTCGCGCAGATGTTCCGGGTCCAGGGCATCCCGATGGTGTACGCGGTGGTCGGCGGGCAGCCCGTCGACGCCTTCTCCGGCGTGGTGCCCGAGGCGCAGCTGCGCCAGTGGATCCAGGCTGTGCTCAAGGCCGGCGGGGTGAGCGTGGCCGAGCCGGAGGACCCACGACTCGACGAGGCGGACGACGCGTTGATGAGTGGCGACCTGGACGCCGCCGAGCAGGCGTACCGGAAGATCCTCGCCGAGACCCCGACGGACGCCGCGGCCGAGGCCGGGCTGGCCCAGGTGGGACTTGCCCGCCGGGTGGCCGGCGCCGACCCGCAGGCCGCGCTCACCGCCGCGGCGGCCGACCCCGACGACGTCGACGCCCAACTGCTCGCCGCCGACATCGAGGTGCTCAGCGGCCTGGCCGACAAGGCGTACCAGCGTCTGGTCGGGCTGGTCCGCCGCACCGGCGGAGACGACCGGGAGAAGGTCCGTCAGCACCTGGTCGGTCTGTTCGCCATCGCCGGGCCGGAGGATCCCGCAGTCGCCTCGGCTCGCCGAGCCCTGGCCAGCGCCCTGTTCTGAGCACCTGCCACGCCAGCGCGGGCCGGCGTGTCGCCGGCCCGCCCCCCACACCGGAGGACGGGAGCCCATGATGCGCCGGATCGCCGTCCTCGATGCGCCGAGCAACCTCGGTCTGCGCCCGCCCACGCCCACCTCCGTGCCGGGCTGCGGGAAGGCACCCGGTGCGCTACGCGACCAGGGTCTGCTGCCCCGGTTGCGGGCCCGGGACGCGGGTTGCCTGACCCCGCCCCGCTACGACGCGGGTGACTGGCGACCCGGCGACGGCGTCTGCCACGCGCGGGAGATCGCCGACTACTCCGCGGCACTGGCCGACCGGATCGGTGCGATCATCGACCGGGGAGAGTTCCCCGTGGTCCTCGGCGGTGACTGCTCGATCCTGCTCGGCTCGGCCCTGGCCATGCACCGGCTGGGCGAGGCGGTCGGTGGCCGGATCGGGTTGGTCTTCGTCGACGGCCATTCCGACTTCCGGCACCCCGGCAACGCCTCGTACGTGGGCGCGGCGGCGGGCGAGGATCTCGCCCTCGTCACCGGCCGGGGTCAGGCCGACCTGGCGGCCATCGAGGGACGACGGCCCTACTTCCGGGACGTCGACGTGGTGGTGCTCGGCATCCGTGCGCAGGACGAGTACCGGCTCGACCTCCAGGCCGCCGGAATCATCACCCGACCGGTGCCGGCGTTGCGCGCCGAGGGCGCGGCGCGTACCGCCCAGTGGGCGCACGAGCAACTCGCCGACTGCGCCGGCTACTGGGTGCACGTCGACGTGGACGTGCTCGACCCCGCAGTGATGCCGGCCGTCGACGCTCCTGACCCGGGTGGCATCGCCTTCGCCGAGCTGGAGATCCTGCTCGCCGGTCTGGTCGACACCCCGCACTGTCTCGGTGTCGAGCTGACCGTGTTCGATCCCGACTACGATTCGGACGGCGCGTACGCCGCGGAGATCGTCAACACCGTGGTGTCCGGCCTGCGCCCGGTGACGACCCCCGGCTCGGCGGCACCCCGGCTCCGGCCTGAGCGGCTGCCGTCCTCCAGGTCGCCGGTCCAATCCGATACACCTGATCTCGTCGGTCCCGGCCCGGACGGCGACGCCGTGACGGCATCCGCCGCACCGATCGATGGCGGACCGGATACTGCCCGCTCACGGACGGACACGGCGCCGGAACACGTCGGGTCAGCTGGTCCGAGCCCCGGTGAACTCGCGGAGTCGCCGACGCCAGCTCGCACGATCGAGGACGACGAAGACGTCCTCTCCCACTGATGTCGCCTGACGGGGCCGGCGGCCGACCCACTGCGCGACAAGGAAGCTGGGACCTCAGCATGCGGATGTTCGGAAGACGAAGCGTGCCGCCTCCCGCTGAACCGCGACCACTTCCTCCGTCGTCAGGCCGAGCAGTTCTGCCGCCAGAGCGAGTTCTCCCGGCAGTGTCGAACGGCTTTCCATCGGGATGTCGGTGTTGAAGCTGACGGGTATGCCCGCGTCAAGGAAGACGCGCACGGGGTGCAGAGCAACCGACGTGACGGCGCCGAGCGCCAGGTTGGATGAGAGGGACACCTCGATCAGGACTTCGTCGTCCCGAAGCCGTTCAAGCAGGGCCGGGCTGCGGGCGGCGGCCAGTGCGTGGCCCAGCCGCTGCGCGCCCAACTCGTCAAGTGCGCGCCAGATGCCGTCGAGATCGCCGAACTCGCCAGCGTGCACGGTGACACCGAGCCCCAGTGCCCTGGCGGCGGTGAACAGGCCGCGAAAGGCGGTGATGTCGGAGTGTCGACTTTCGTCACCGGCAAGATCGACACCGACGAAAGTGGTGGGAAGATCGCCCAGACGGGCGGTGCACTGCTCCAGGAATTCCTCGTCGCTGTCGCGGTTGACCAGGAGAATTCCTCTGATGGTGGGGCCTTCGAGCGGCTGCATCGCAGCGTGCGCGGTGTGCAGGAACTCCTCAAGGGGCAGCCCATCCAGCAGGAACCTGCGGGGTGAGAGCCGCAGTTCGGCGTAGTCGACCTGTTCGCGTCGCTGCTCGGCGTGAATCGCCCGAATAAACGCACCGAGGTCGTCCCGCGTAACGGGTAGTCGGGTTCGGTTGCGCACGTCGTGGGAAGCGAAGAAGGCCGCTGCTGAGTTCCGGTGCCGCGCTGCGTTGCGCAGGCCAAGTTGTGCCCGCTTGCGTCGCTCGGGTTCCAGATGAAGATGAAGATGCGGCAGCACGTTCAGTCGGTCTTCTTCAGTAGCGTCTTCGCCCACCTCTGTAGCGTCCGGCCCGAACTGTCCTCCTCCTCAGTCCACGCCCGGGTGACGTCGAAGCCGGCGTTGTTCGCGAACGTACATAGATCAGATAATTCGTACAAGAAGAAGTGTCGTATCGCTCCCGATCGCCCCAGTGGCTCGCTAACCACCCCCCGGCCCTCCTTGACCGATACCTGCATGAGCCCGCCCCGCCGCAACACCCGGTGGAGTTCGTCGAGGGCCCTCGGTATGTCCTGTTGACCGAGATGCAGTAGCACCGCCGAGCACCAGATGGCGCCGACGGAGGAGTCGGCGAGGGGGAGGGCTCGTATGTCTGCCACGACCCGGTGGAACTCGTCGCTCCACCTCACTTGCCCGAGTAGGGAGGCGGAGGCGTCCAGGGCGATCACCGGGCGGCCGGTCCGGGCCATGTGATGGGCGTCCCGTCCGGCTCCCGCGCCAGCATCGAGCACGGGACCCTCGGTCACTTCGAGCAACTCGTCGATTTGGCTCGGGAGTGTGGAGTTGGCGGCGAACGAGTCGGTGGCGGCCGCGTACCCCACGGCGTTGGCCTCGTACGCGGCGATCGTCTCCTTTATGACATCGATCTCCGTAGTGTGACTCACCCGGGCCTCGTTCCGTCGGAGCTCACTGATAGTGATGTGGCAGTTTTCAATATAGGGAAAAGCTGCCCAATCCCACATATCCGACAAATTCACCAGACGTGCCCAGGCGCGACGTGCGTACTGCGAGACCGGCGGGGGCTTCGAGGTCAGATAGCGCGTCGAGGGTAGCCAGGAGCAGAAGTAGTAGTTCTCCTGCCGCGAGGCAGCCGCAGCCAGCGGCTCCAAGTCGTGAATGACCCGGGAACCTGGTGGCACCAGGCTCTGCGGGTCGGCCGTCACGGGTAACGGAAAAAGGTGGAGGTGGCAGTGTGTGATACACCCGCCGCCTCGCTGGGCGACCTCCTTGCCGGACGAGCCGTGCTCGACCATTACCACGCGGCAGTCGAAGACCCGTTGGATGAGTGCCGCGACCGAGCGTGCCGTCCCGTGCAACAGGGATCGCTCCTCCGGTAGGAGGTCGCCGCTGCTGGGCACATGGCGGTGCGGTACGACAAGGGCGTAGCCCGGAACCAGCGAACCGAGTCCCGCCATGACGTCCATGCCTGAGTCGCGCATGATCAGCCGGTGCTGCCGGGTGCCCGGTGCGGAGGAGGCGGCAGCGTTGTGCTCTACCTCCTGGCACAGCTCGCAGGTGTGCGATCTTGCCACCCTTGTCACCGACCCCCTGCCTGCCTCATCACTCGGTCGGTCCCGGCCCTCCGCGGGGTTCCAGTTGTCGGGCGGCTCAGGATCATTTGTGGTCACGGTCCCTGTCCTCCACGTAGCCGACCCCGAGCGCCCCACACCAGTTGAAAGATGAGCAGCAGCGCGGGAAGGATCAGACCCACCAGGAGTTCCGTGCGGTCCACGGCGCGGACGGAATAGAGGATGACCGCGCCGATCGAGTAGCCGACTCCTATGAGCCACAGAACCAACGCCAGCCGGTGGCGGCGCATCCAGCCCACGACGACGTTGCGCATGAGCAGGGCACTGGTCAGCTTCTTGGCGCTGGTCTGGGTTTGTATGAGGGCACAACCGGGATACAGCAACTGTGCTTCCCCTGTGTGGCCGGCGAACAGCGCCTCGCGCATCTTGGACAACGCCGAAACGAACGGCCAGATCGCCCAGATGGATTCCCTCAGAGGACTTCGGGGTAGCTCCCACGCCCCGGTCTTTCCCTGGTCTTGCACGATGGCCGAAACCGTGCTGAACAATTTGGGTTGTAGAGGATCGACACCTGCCGCCAGTAGCGCGGTCACGGCGATGGGACCGGCGAAGTGCGGAAGGGCGTTCTGGAACACGAGTTGACGGCTCCCGTCGGGGTACGGGACGTCGAACTCCTCCACTGTCGATGACCGTTCCGCATGTTCGCCGGGTACCAGGCGGTCGAGAATCCAGTCGGCGGTCTTGCTGATGGTATTCACGCTGAGCGCGCCTTCGAGTCTGGCGAGGGCGAGCAGTGCGAAACTCGTGTGCAGTAGGGTCGGTGCGGTGCCCGGCAGAGGACCCCATGCCGGAGCGTCCGGGCTCTGGGCTCCGATCAGCCACTTCTTGGCATTGTCGATGACCGAGGGGGGCCCGCCGCACTCCTGTAGCGCCAGCATGCACAGTGTGGTGTGGAAGACGCGGGAGGGCTGACCAGCGTAGGACGCCCAGCCGAAGTCGGTGTTCTGGCTTCGTTCGAGGAAGCTCACGCCCGCCCGTAGGGACTCTGAGGCTGCGAGCCGGCCGGTGCCGGGAGGGCTCAGGGCGCGTACGACCCAGGCCGTTGCCTCGATGATCGGAAAGCCGTTGGTGGTCCGAACCGCCCAACCACCAGCCCGTTCGGGCGGTTCGACGACCTGATGGTCGATCAGATACTTGATGATCTCATCGACTCGCTCGAATTCCTGGCCGGCAAGCCGGAAGGTAAACAGCCCCACTGCGGAGGCCGTGATGCCCGGCGCAGGATCGTCCAGGAAGTGGTACCACCCTGCTGCCTTGTTGGATGACCGGAAGTTGACTCGGAGGCAGTCGAGTGCTCGGTCAATAGCACCTGTGATCTCCGAGCCGGAGAGGCTGCCCGCTGATTGTGTCAATTGATCTCCATGCCGAGGGTCACACGGTATCGTCGACTGCGGGCCGGAGGAGCACGTGCCGTCGTCGCCGGATATGTCACGCACCGATTGGTCGGTGGCCAGCTCACGCACGGCGTTCTGCTCATGCCCGTTCAGGCACCGTACCGGGTGGTCCGAGTGCTGACTACCCTGCGGCGAAGAAGGCGAAGGGCGTCAAAGTCGTTTGGTTGCCTGTGAGGTGGATGCCCGCCCATGGGCGGTGACGTGTTGCGCTGGTCGATCGATTGTGGACGCAACCTTCGGATAGCCGAAACTCGGTGGACAAGCAATTGGCGTACATCCGACAGAACTGAAATTCGGCGTGCGGGAACTCTGGTTCACCGGGGCAGGGCGCGCAGGAAGCGCTCCGCGATCGGTACCGCGGTGCCGCTGCCTGAGCCGCCCTTCTCGACGAAGACGGCGAAGGCGACATCGCCCTGCCAACCGACGAACCAGGCGTGGGTGTTCTCGGGGTTGTCGTCGTACTCGGCGGTGCCGGTCTTGCCGTGCACCGGCTCACCTGGCACATCCCGCAACGCCGTGCCGGAGCCGCTGGTAACCACTTCGCGCATCATGTCCTGGACGGCCTTGACCGCCTCGGGCTTCAACTGTGGCCCCGGCTCGGCGGCCCGTTCCGGCGCGGGATCCACGAGCAACTGCGGTGGCAGGAACGTGCCCCGAGCCACCGCAGCGGTCGCGGCCGTCATGGCCAGCGGGCTGACCACTGTCGTACCCTGACCGATCGCCGCGGCGGCCTGTTCGGTGGCGCCGCCGCCCGTCGACACCTTGCCGGTGAAGGCGTCGAGGCCCAGGTCACCCCACTCGCCCTCCAGGCCCAGGGTGCGTCCGGCGGCAGCGAGCCCGTCCGCGCCCAACTGAGGAGCGAGCGCGGCGAAGGCGGTGTTGCACGACTTGGCGAAGTCGGTGCGGAACGGCACCTCGCCGAGGGCGAAGTCGTTGGAGTTCTTGAAGGAGCGCCCGTCCACTGTGAACGTCTTCGGGCAGGCGACGGTGGTGTCGGGAGTCACCGCACCCCGTTCGATCAGCCCGAACGCGCTCACCATCTTGAAGGTCGAGCCGGGTGGCACCTGCGCGGTGAAGGCCAGGTTCTCCCCGGCCGCACCGGGGCCGTTGGCGGCGGCGAGCACGGCACCGTCGCTGATCCGTACGGCCACCAGCGCGGACCGTCGGCGTTCCCCGCGCAGCGCCCGGTCGGCGGCGTTCTGGGTGGCCACGTCGAGGGTGGTACGAACCGGCTGACCGGGCTGGGGCTCGCTGCGGAACACCTCGGTGCCGGTCGGCTCGACGGTGCCGTCCGGCCCGGGACGGTTGATGACGACTGTCAGCCCAGGTACGCCGCGCAGCCGCTCGTCCCAGCGGCCCTGCAACCCACCGTGGCCGACGAGGTCGCCGGGAGAGTAGCGGTCGGGGTGCTTGGCGAGGTCCTCGGCGTACGCGGGATCGACGCTGCCGAGCACCGCCCGGGCGAACTCGCGGGTGGGTGCGAGGTCAAGCTTGTCGGTCGGGAACTTCGTCCCCGACAAGGGGTAGATGCGTGGCTTGATCTGCCGGTACGCCTCGTCGCGTAGGGTGACCACCTCGACAAATGCGTCTGGTTTGGCCTCCTTGAGTCGTTTGGGCAGATCTGACAGGTCGACCGGCGGGTTGATCGCCGGCCGGACGGCGCGGAATGCGGCATCCAACTCGCGGATCATGGCCTTGACGTCTGTCACCTCGTTGGGTTGCAACCCGACCCGGACCACGTCGCGCGGCGCCACGATCGGCTCGCCGGCGCCGTCGAGCACGGTGGCCCGGGGCGCCCGTTCCCGCCGCACCCCCAGTCGGTCGCCCCGGGTGAGCTGTTCCTGGACGATCTGCGGCTCCCAGATCACCTGCCACTGGTCGTCGCGGCCCTGGGTGAGTCGCACCGGCCGGTCGTACGCCCAGGTCGTCCCGCCCGGCAGCGTCCACTCCGTGCGGACGGTGGCGGTGGCGGTGTCCCGGACGACCTCGGGATCGCCCTGGCGGGTAAGCGTGAGCGGAGCGTCGACAAGTTCGCCGGAAAGCTCCCGGATCTCCTGGACGACGTTGCCGGCGGGAATCTTCGCACCGGTCGGGTCGACGAAACCGACCGCGTTCAGGTCGCCCTTGCGCCAGCCGTCCAGGAAGGCGTCGACGGTGCGCTGCGGGCCGTCCTCACCGGAACAGGCGACCAGGCTGGCCGCTGCGACCAGGCAGGTGGCGGCGACGGTCAGTGACGACCGGCTACGTCGGTGTCGGCGCGGAACGTACATCTGGTGCTTCCTCCTGGTCGGCTGCTCCGCACGCTAGTACGCCGACGCACCGGCCACTGTCCCGGTCGGGCCTGGTCAGGGGAAAAGACGGTCTCGTGACGGTGTGATGAACAACATCAGTTGGGGTACTCCGAACCCGGTCGAACCTCGTACCGCAACGGGTGAAAGGACGACGTCGGAGATCCGGACGTCTGGCCGGTGGTCCGCCGACGGTGAAATCGGTCGGCCCGCCTAGGCTTGGCGGCAGAGTGACCCACAGCGCTGTGGGTCGAGGGGAGTGGCACCGATGGACCGGCGTCCGGCGATCAAACCGGAACCCGACCTCCGGCAGGCTGACACCGGCCGGGACGACAGTTTCGACACGGCGACCGACGGGGACGGTTTCGGCCGGCTCGACACAGGCGCGACCGGGATGACCGGTTCGAGCATCGACACCCTCTACGATCTGGGACTGCCGCCGGAGGCGCTGGCCGACGACGCGGAGGACGCTGAACTCGACGAGCCGGTGCCCAACGCCGAGCGCCTGGTCGCCCAGGCTGTCTCGCTCGCCGGCGATGACCATGACGCGGCGACCCTGGTGAGCCGGTTCTGGCGGTTCGCGCCGGACGAGGAGCTGATCGGGTTCACCGCCGAGGAGATGCTCGACGCCGCCCGCGCGCACCGGGAACTGGCCCGGCAGCGGGTGCCGGGTGAGTTGAAGCTGCGGATCCACTCACCCGACGCGGAGCAGCACCACAGCGTCATCGAGATCGTCACCGACGACATGCCGTTCCTGGTCGACTCGGTGACCGCCCTGCTCAACACCCACCATCTGGACGTTCACCTGCTGGTGCACCCGCTGGTCGTGGTACGCCGGGAGCCGCTGGGACGGCTGGTCGAGGTCGCCGCCGACGTGGAACCGGACGACGCGATCTCCGGCGACCTGGTCGAGAGCTGGATGCGGATCGAGATCGACCCGGTTCGCGACCCGGAGGAACGGGACAAGCTGCGCCGGGAACTCCAGCGGGTGCTGACCGACGTGCGGGAGGCCGTCGAGGACTGGCCGAAGATGCGCCAGCGCGCCCTCGCTTTCGCCGACGAGTTGGCCGCCGCACGGACCAGCGACAACCGGCCACCGGTGCCGGAGAAGGACATCACCGACTCGGTCGAGCTGCTGCGCTGGCTGGCGCACGACCACTTCACCTTCCTCGGGTACCGGGAGTACCGGCTGGTGCCGAACTCGGCCGAGGGCGGGCCGGCGTTGGAAGCGGTGCTCGGCACCGGGCTGGGCATCCTGCGCCAGGACTCGCCGGAGGCGCGCGCGTTGTCCTCGATGACGCCGGAGGCGCACGAGAAGGTCACCGAGAAACGCCTGCTGATCATCACCAAGGCGAACTCGCGGGCCACCGTGCACCGCTCGGCGTACCTCGACTACATCGGCTTCAAGATCTTCGACGAGAACGGCGAGGTGGTGGGCGAGCGGCGCTTCCTGGGCCTGTTCTCCACCGCCGCGTACCGGACCAGCGTCCAGGAGCTGCCGGTGGTCCGGCGCAAGGTCGCCGAGGTGCTGGACCGCTCCGGGCTGAGCCTGCGCAGCCACTCCGGCAAGGATCTGATGCAGATCCTGGAGACGTACCCGCGCGACGAGCTGTTCCAGATCAAGACCGACGACCTGTACCACGCGGTCATCGGGGTGCTGCGGATGGCCGGTCGTCGGCAGTTGCGGGTCTTCCTGCGCCGGGACGCGTACGGGCGGTTCATCTCCTGCCTGATCTACCTGCCCCGGGACCGGTTCACCACCCAGAACCGGCTGCGCATGCAGGACATCCTGCTGCGTGAGCTGAACGGCGTCGGGGTGGACTACACCACCCGGGTGACCGAGTCGATGCTGGCCCGGGTGCACTTCATCGTGCGTACCGACCCGACGAGCCCGCCCGGCGACATCGACGCCGATCTGTTGGCCGAGGAGCTGGCCGACGCCACCCGGTTGTGGGACGACGACTACCGGCTGGTGCTGGAACGCAAGCTCGGCGACGAGCAGGCCAAGCACCTGTTCGGCAGGTACGCCGACGCGTTCCCGGAGGGCTACAAGGACGGGCACACGCCGTACGAGGCGATGAAGGACCTGGCCAAGCTGGAGCTGCTGGAGGAGCCCGGCCAGCTGGAGATGCACCTGTTCCGTAAGCAGTTGGCACCGCGGGCCGGCAGCCGGGGTCCGGACGTCGACGAGTCGATGGACGTGCGGTTCAAGGTGTACCGCTACGGCGAACCGATGATGCTCTCGGCGGTGCTGCCGGTGCTGCACTCGCTCGGCGTGAAGGTCGTCGACGAGCACCCGTACGAGGTGGAACGGGTCGACGGCCGGATCTGGCTGTACGACTTCGGGCTGCGACTACCGGAGGGTCACCAGGAGCTGGCCGAGGTACGCCCGCACGTGGAGAACGCCTTCGCGGCGGCGTGGCGGGGCGAAGCCGAGGTGGACCGCTTCAACGAGCTGGTGCTGCGCGCCGGGCTGACCTGGCGTCAGGTGGTGGTGCTGCGCGCGTACGCGAAGTACCTGCGCCAGACCGGCACGGTGTTCTCGCAGGACTACATGGAGTCCACCTTCATCGCGTACCCGCACCTGGCCACGCTGCTGGTGCAGCTCTTCGAGGCGCGGTTCGAGTCGGGCCCGGTCGATGCCGAGCAGCGCGAACGGCGCGGCGCCGAGCTGGTGGCCGAGATCCGCGCCGCGCTCGACGACGTGGCCAGCCTCGATCAGGATCGGATCCTGCGTTCGTACCTGAACCTGATCCAGGCCACTCTGCGGACCAGCTTCTACCAGAAGCCGGTGGGTGGGCGGCCCAAGCCGTACGTCGCGTTCAAGCTCGACCCGCAGGCGATACCCGAGCTGCCCGCACCCCGGCCCAAGTTCGAGATCTTCGTGTACTCGCCCCGCTTCGAGGGTGTGCACCTGCGGTTCGGGCCGGTGGCCCGGGGCGGGCTGCGCTGGTCCGACCGGCGGGAGGACTTCCGGACCGAGGTGCTCGGCCTGGTCAAGGCGCAGATGGTGAAGAACGCCGTGATCGTGCCGGTGGGCGCGAAGGGCGGCTTCGTGCTCAAGCAGAAGCCGGGCGACCGCGACGAGGCGGTGACCTGCTACAAGGAGTTCGTTTCGGCGCTGCTGGACGTCACCGACAACATCGTGGCCGGTGAGATCGTGCCACCGGAGGACGTGGTCCGGCACGACGGCGACGACCCGTACATGGTGGTGGCGGCGGACAAGGGCACGGCGACCTTCTCCGACACCGCGAACGAGATCTCGACGGCGCACGACTTCTGGCTGGGCGACGCCTTCGCCTCCGGCGGCTCGGCCGGCTACGACCACAAGAAGATGGGCATCACCGCCCGGGGTGCGTGGGAGTCGGTCAAGCGGCACTTCCGCGAGATGGGGCACGACACCCAGAGCCAGGACTTCACAGTGGCCGGGGTCGGCGACATGTCCGGCGACGTGTTCGGTAACGGCATGCTGCTCTCGGAGCACATCAGACTGGTGGCCGCCTTCGACCATCGGCACATCTTCCTGGACCCGGACCCGGACCCCGCCACCTCGTACGCCGAACGGAAACGGCTGTTCGAGCTGTCCCGCTCCACCTGGGAGGATTACAACCCAGAGTTGATCTCCGCCGGTGGCGGCGTCTATCCGCGTACGGCGAAGTCGGTGCCGGTCTCACCGCAGGTTCGTGCCGTGCTGGGGCTCGACGACGACGTCGAGCAGCTGAGCCCGCAGGAGCTGATGAAGGCGATCCTCACCGCGCCTGTCGACCTGTTCTGGAACGGCGGCATCGGCACCTACGTCAAGGCGTCCAGCGAGACCAACGCCCAGGTGGGCGACAAGTCGAACGACGCGATCCGGGTGGATGGTCGCAACCTGCGCTGCCGGGTGGTCGGCGAAGGCGGCAACCTGGGCTTCACCCAGCACGGCCGGATCGAGTACGCCCAGGCGGGCGGCCGGATGTACACCGACTTCATCGACAACGCGGCCGGGGTGGACTGCTCCGACCACGAGGTGAACATCAAGATCCTGCTGAACACCGCGGTCGCCGACGGGGAGCTGAGTCTGCCCGAGCGGGACGAGTTGCTCGCCCGGATGACCGACGAGGTCGCGGAGCTGGTGCTGCGGGACAACTACGACCAGGCCCGGGCGATCAACAACTCGCAGGCCCAGGCGACCTCGCTGCTTCCGGTGCACCGCCGGATGATCACCGAGCTGGAGCGTGCGGGCGTCCTGAACCGGTCGCTTGAGGCGCTGCCGCCGGACGAGGAACTGGCGGTCCGTACCGAGTCCGGGCTGACCGCGCCGGAGTTCGCGGTGGTGCTGGCGTACGTGAAGATCGCCCTGGAGAAGGAGATCCTCACCGACGGCCTGCCGGACGAGGAGTGGACCGGCGAGGTGCTCGTCAACTACTTCCCGACGCCGATGCGGGAGCGGTTCGCCGATCGGATGAACCGGCACCGGTTGCGCCGCGACATCGTGACCACGGTGCTGGTCAACGAGGCGATCAACCGGGGCGGGATCTCGTTCGTCTTCCGGGTGGTCGAGGAGACCGCCGCGACGGCGGCGGACGTGATCCGGGCGTACGTGGTGGTCCGTGAGGTCTTCGGACTGCGTCAGCTGTGGGACGAGGTCGAGGCGCTGGACAACCGGATCGACCCGGAGTTGCAGACAAGCGTCTATCTCGACACCCGTCGGTTGCTCGACCGGGCGGTCCGGTGGCTGGTGACCAACCGCCGCTCGCCGATCGACGTGCCGGCGGAGATCAGCCGGCTGCGGGACGGGATCACCCGGCTGCTGCCCAAGATGGAGACGCTCTTCTACGGCAGTGAGCGCGAGTCGATCGTGGCGCACATCGACTCCCTGACGGAGCGTGGTGTGCCGCGCGAGCTGGCTGAGCGCAGTACCCGGCTGATGTACAGCTTCGGCCTGCTGGACGTGGTGGAGACCGGCGCCGCCACCGGGCGGGACGTCGGCGAGGTCGCCTCGGTCTACTTCGTGCTCTCCGACCGGTTCCGGGTGGATTCGCTGCTGTCGAAGATCTCCCTGCTGCCGCGCGAGGACCGGTGGCAGACGCTCGCCCGGATGGCGCTGCGCTACGACCTGTACGCCGCGCTCGCCGCCCTCACCGCGGAGGTGCTCGACTCCACGCCGGGCGACCTGCCGCCGCAGGAGCGGGTACAGCAGTGGGAGCAGTCGAACGCGACCTCGATCCACCGCGCCGAACGGGCGATGGGCGAGTTCGACGAGTCCCGGGCGGACCTGGCAGCCCTCTCGGTCCTCCTCCGCCAGATCCGCACCCTGGTCCGCACCTCCGCCGCAACCTGACCGCTCCAACCCGTCGCGATCATGCAGTTGTGGCGGTCCGAACGCGCGGATACGCGGCTTTCGTTCGGTGCCACAACTGCATGATCGGCGAAGTGGGGGCGGCGAGGCGCGGGCGGGATGGTGGGTCGTGGCCTGGTGGGGTCAGGCCACGAGGGAGGCGAAGACGATCACGTTGTCGGGGTAGTCGCCGGTCGCCTCGTCGAACTGGCCGCCGCAGGTGATCACCCGCAGCCCTGGTCGGTTGCTGGGGCCGTACACCTGCTCGGTGGGAAAGGCGTCCTTCGGGTACGAGGCCACCGAGTCCACCCGGAAGGTCGCCGCGCGGCCGTCGGCCCGGTCGACGGTGACGGTGTCGCCGGGTTGCAGGGCGCCGAGGGAGAAGAAGACGGCGGGACCGATCGCGGCCGAGTCGACGTGCCCGACGATCACCGAGTTTCCCGGCTCACCCGGGCTCGGTCCCGGCTCGTACCAGCCGGCGAGCAGCGCCTGGTCGAGCGGGGGCACCTGGACGGTGCCGTCGGGGTTGGTGCCGAGCGTCATGATGCTGGCGCGGACTCCGATGCGGGGGATGGTGATGGTGGTGGGAGTGGCCCGGGGGAGTCCCGTCGGTACCTGATCCCCGCCGTTGAGGTCGGCCTCGGCGAACGGACCGTTCGGGGTCGGATCGGTCGTACCGGCCACGGGCTGCGGTGGGCGCGGGGAGTCGGTGGTCTTCAGCGAGGCGCCGATGAGCCCGGAGCCCATCATGGCGAGCAGGACGACGACGGCGGCGCCGACGGCGCGCCACGGTCCCCCGCGACGGCCGTCGGCCCGTGTCGTCGTCGCGTCAGGCCGCGAACTCATCGGCCCGACGACGGCGCATCAGCACGAGGCCACCGAGGGCGGCCGCGCCGACCAGGCTCGCCCCGGCGGTGGCCAGGCCACGGTCGGCACCGGTGGCGATGCCACCGTCACCGCCGTCGACCCCACCGTGCGGCAGGACGACCAGCTCGCCCGTGCCGCAGGAGCCCTCCAGCTTGTACTTGCCGGGCTTGGCGTCCCGGGCGACGCGGGCTTCGCCGTAGTAGACGAAGTCCTTCTTGTGCTCCCAGCCGCCGTCCTTGCCGCGCTCGCCGGCCTCGTCGGCCGCCCAGTCGCGCTTGCCGGACCGGTCTTCGCTCTCGCTCGACCAGTCGCGCTTGCCCGACTCGTCCGACCAGTCACTTTCGCCGGACCACTCGTGCTCGGCGGAGTCGGAGCCGTTCTCGTGCCGACCCGACCAGCCGCCCGTGGACTCCTCGTCGGCCCAGTCGCTCTCGGCCTGGCCCTTCCAGTCCTTCTTGTCCTTCTCGTCCTCGCGCTTCCAGTCCTTCTTGTGGTGGTCCTTCGAGTCGCGGCCACCCTCGGCGTCCTGGCCGTGCTCCTCGCCCTTCCAGTCGTCGCGGACGTCGGCCGCGCCGCCGCCCCAACCGCTGCCGGACTCGGCCTCGGCCGGCTGCGAACGTTCGTGGCCGGACCAGCCCTCGCTGTCCGTGCCGCGTTCGCTGGCGCCGTTCTCCTCGCCCCAACCCTTGTGGTCCCCACGCGAGCCGCGGTCCTGGGCCGGCTTGAGCTTGACCTTGCCGGTGACCTTGGACCAGACGAAGGGGTGCTCCTGCGGCTCGTTGCAGATCTGCACGAGCTTGACCTCTTCGCCGGCCTTGACCGCGTGCGGCTTGGCGAAGACCTTGCCTTCGTCCGTGTGCGGTTGGCCGTCGGCGTACGCGACCCCCGGCGCGAACACCAGCAGGGAGGCGCTGCCGAGGGCAGCACCCGCAACGACCTTCCCCAGCATCTTCTTAGCCATGACCTGTGTCACTCCATCCCTGTTGTCCTGCGGCCGGCAACAACCGAGCCAGAACCGACGTTAGACCGTTTCATGACTTATGCAGGGAAAAATTCGTGTTCTGCCATTAGTTCGGTCTGCCGGGTTCTGACGGGCTACTTGCCCGGGGAGTGCCGACCTGTCCGCGTGCCTGAGCGGGAGCTGGACGGGCTGATCCGGCCGCTGGCTTCGTGGTTGCGGTACCGATGGGGCATTTGTCCCGGTAGGGTTTCGAAAATATCGAACCATTGCCATGGAAGCGCTCCCATGCAAGAATCGCTGCACGCGGTGAGCAGAGCCACACCGCGTAGGCAGGTGTCGAGGGCATCCGGTTCGCCGGACGACCACCTGGCCGCCGACCGGTGAGCCCGGTCGTCGCACCACCACCAACGCCCGTCCGGGTCGGGCGCTCCCGAAGAATCCCGTTGGTACCGGCGGTCGTCCGCGCAGGACGCCCCTCGGGCCACGTGCCGGGCCGTACGCGGATCCGGTCTCGCCCAAGGAGATCAGTGGCATGAATGTGTGGAGAAGGCTGTCCGGCCGACGCCGGGCCGTCGCGCTGGCCGGCGCGAGCGCGCTGGTCGCGGGCGGTTTGGTGACGCTGCCGGTGACCGCCGCGCACGCGGCGACGCAGTGCGACGTGGCGTACACGACGAACGACTGGCAGGGCGGCTTCACCGCCAACGTCACAATCAGGAACGTCGGCGACGCGCTCAGCAACTGGACGCTCGGCTTCACGTTCCCCGACGCCAACCAGCGCCTCGTGCAGGGCTGGTCGGCCCGGTGGAGCCAGTCGGGCCGCAACGTGACCGCGCAGAACGAGTCGTGGAACGGAAGCCTGGCCACCGGCGCCAGCACGAGCATCGGCTTCAACGGCTCGTGGAGCGGCAGCAACCCCAAGCCCACCTCGTTCACCGTCAACGGGGTGACCTGCAACGGCGGCACCACGCCGACCACGCCGCCGCCGACGACCCCGCCGCCGACGACCCCGCCCCCCACCACGCCCCCGCCGACCACGCCGCCGCCGACGACCCCGCCGCCCACCACGCCGCCGCCCGGCACCAAGGTGGACAACCCGTACCTGAACGCCCGGGGCTACGTGAACCCGGAGTGGAAGGCCAAGGCCGAGTCGGTAAGCGGTGGCAACCGGGTGTCGAACATCTCGACCGCGGTCTGGATCGACCGGATCGCGGCGATCGAGGGCACCGACAACAGCCAGTCCAACGGTCCGATGGGGATCCGGGACCACCTGGACGAGGCGGTGCGGCAGAACGCGCAGTACATCCAGTTCGTCATCTACAACCTGCCCGGCCGCGACTGCGCGGCGCTCGCCTCCAACGGTGAGCTGAAGGCGGACGAACTGCCGAAGTACAAGGCCGAGTACATCGACCCGATCGCGGCGATCCAGGGTGACGCGAAGTACCGCAACATCAGGATCATCAACATCATCGAGGTCGACTCGCTGCCGAACCTGGTGACCAACACCTCCGGCAACCCGGGTGGCACCGTCATGTGCGACACGGTCAAGGCCAACGGTGCGTACGTGCAGGGTGTCGGCTACGCCCTGGCCAAGCTGGGCGCGTTCTCGAACGTCTACAACTACGTCGACGCCGGGCACCACGGCTGGCTCGGTTGGGACAGCAACTTCACCCCGACCGCCCAGATCCTGAAGGAGGCCGCCACGGCCTCCGGCAGCACCGTCAACCACGTGCACGGCTTCATCACCAACACGGCGAACTACTCGGCGCTGATCGAGCCGTACGCGAAGGTCACCGACTCGGTGAACGGGCAGACGGTGCGGCAGTCCGACTGGATCGACTGGAACCAGTACAACGACGAGCAGAGCTTCGCTCAGGCGTTCCGCCAGGAACTGGTTCGGCAGGGCTTCCCGAGCGGCATCGGCATGCTGATCGACACCTCCCGTAACGGCTGGGGCGGCCCCAACCGGCCCACCGCTGCGGGACCGACGACCAGTGTGAACGCCTACGTGGACGGTGGCCGGGTCGACCGGCGTATCCACAAGGGCAACTGGTGCAACCAGTCCGGTGCTGGTATGGGCGAGCGGCCGAAGGCCGCGCCGGCGACCGGCATCGACGCGTACGTCTGGGCCAAGCCCCCGGGCGAGTCGGACGGCTCCAGCCGCGAGATCCCGAACAACGACGGCAAGGGCTTCGACCGGATGTGCGACCCGACGTACACCGGTAACGACCGCAACGGCAACAGCATGAGCGGTGCCCTGCCGGACGCCCCGATCTCGGGTGCCTGGTTCTCGGCGCAGTTCGCCGAGCTGATGCGCAACGCCTACCCGCCGCTGTCCTGACGGACACAGGCATACCCGCCGCCGACAGTAGGTGAGGCGCTGCGGCGGCAGGTCACCCGGGCCCCTGGTCCGACCGCACCGGTCGGACCAGGGGCCCCTCGTGCCGCCTGCGCCACGGTTGCCGTCACCCGCGTCGGCGCGGTACGCCGCAACCGGCTACCGCCGCGTCAGCGGGGGCGCACCGTGGCGCGGGCGGATCAGGGCACCGTCTTCTCGATCGCGGCGCGACCGATCTCGTCAAGTTCGCGTCGGGCCCGCTCGATGTTCTCGGCGGTGAGGTCCTGCCCCCGGGCCATCACCAGATCCTCCGGCTCCCAGGGCTGCTCGGCGCCCGTACGGATGTTGTCCCCGGCGGCGCCGGTCCCGGTTCCCGTCGCGCCGGTCCCTGCGGCGTACGGGTCGGCGATGATGTTCTCGGTCGGCGCGTTTCCGGTCTGGTCACCCGGTTCGGCGAACGCCGGATTGTCCCGGTCAGCGCCGCCTCCAGTGATCAGTTGAGGAACCGTGCTGTCGTCGTCGACCGCCGCGGCCGCCTCGGGGCGCTCCTCCAGCGGTCGTTCCCGATCACGATCCGTCATCGCTGCTGCCCTCCTGTCCGCGGCGCTCTCCGGCCCTGTTGGGCGTACCCGCCCCGGCGGCGGCCATGCCTCGCGGGAGGTACACCGAAGGCGGGTGCCCCGGACCCGGGGCACCCGCCTTCGGCTGGTGTCGCTGTGCTGAGCTGCCGCGAGTCAGCGTCCGAGCACGCGGTCGAGGAAGTCCCGGTACTCGCGCACGGCCACCCGCAGCTGCTCGGTGTCGGCCGAGCCGGCCTCCTGCCAGCCGCCGAGCTTGTTGCGGTGCTCGGCCAGTGCGGCGGACAGCGCCTGCATGGCCTCCTCCACCAGCGACTGCGCCTCGCCGGCCGCGGCCCGGGGGTCGTCCACGAAACGCAGCTGGACGTCGCGCCAGCGGTCCCGGAAGCCCTGCGCCGTCGCGTCGTCGAACAGGGTCGCCGCTCCGGCCGGCACCGCCGACCCGGAGGTGGCCGTGTCCGCAGGCGAGGTCTGGGTGTCGGGGTCGACCATCGCGGGGGTGGCGCTGCCGTAGCCGGCCCCACCCGCTGCCGCCGTGTCGTCCTTCGTCGTCGTCCGGGTGTCGTCGTCCGTCGTCGCAGTCGCCATCACGGTGTCGTCCGTTGCCGGGTCCACGTCGACGCGGTCGTCGGCCACCCGGTCGTCGGCCACCCGGTCGCCCGCCGTCGTATCGGTGTCGGCCGACGCCTCGACGTCGCGGTCGTCGACGTCATCGGCGAACTCGTCGCCGGTCCGGTCGAACTCGGCCGTCGGGTCCGCCCGCAGCCCCTCCCGTTCGCCGTCGACCGCGCCGTCGCCGGGTCGGGCGGTGTCCTCCTCGCGCGGGTCGCGCTCGTCCTCGGGGCGCGGACTGGCCAGCGCGGACGCGGCGACCGCGCCACCGACGGTGGTCGCACCGAAGGCGGTCGGCACCGGACCCGGCTCGTTGAACTCGGCCCGCTCGCTGTCGGAGCCCGGTCGGCCGTCCCAGGGACGGCCCCGGTCGGCCTCCGCCCGGTCACGGTCCGTCGGCTCGTCGAAGGTGTCGACGTCCTCGCCGGTCTCCCGGTCGTCGTCAGTGTCCGGCACCGCCACCGGGGCGGAGCGTACGGTCTCCGGGTGGTCGTTGTTGAGCTGCTGCTCTTCCTGCCGCATGGTGGTCTCCTCAGCGGTTGGTGGCGTCATGGGCGGCGTCGGGCTGGCGCTGTTCCGGCGTCCCGGTGGCGACCGGCGGCTCCTCGCCGAGCAGGTCGCTGAAGAGGGCGCGGTAGTGGACGACGGCCTGGCGGAGATCCTCGGTGCTGGCCTCGCCCCGGGAGTTGCGGAGATGGATCTCGTGCGCGTCGCGGTAGTGACCCAGCGTGCGCGCGTGCTCGACGGAGAGATGGGCGATCTGGTCGTCGAACTCACCGGTCGGGTAACCGCGTTCGGCGATCAGCCGGCTGACCAGTTCGTCGGCCTGACCGACGGTCTCGGCGGGGGAGTCGACGAAACGTACCTGAAGCTCCTCCCATGCCTCGGCGTACCGGGCACGGGATTCGGGGGTGAGCGGGACCAGTTCGAGCTCGGCGTGCCGGCGTTCCCGGTCCCGCAGCTCGCGCTCGGCGGCGCTGCGGCTGTCCTGCTCGGCGACGACGTGGTCGTACTCGGGACCGAAGCGCTGCCGGAGCGCCCGGCGGCGGCCGGCCACGACGACGGCGGCGGCGATGGCGGCGACCACCAGGATGACGAGGACGGTGACGACTATCTGCGTGGGCGACATGGCTCCTCCTTCGCCTGCAGGTATTCCCGCCACGCACTGATCGCCAATCCCGTTCCGGAGCACTTTCCTGCCCCGATCGCGTTGCCGGCAGGGCGAAACCCGACAAGCGGTTCGTCCTCGGAACGTTCGGCAACGTACCGGTAGTCTCGACGGACGGTAGTGCGACAGGCGCGGATTACGTATCCTGCCCAAGGCGCCTGAGCCGGCGTCCCGGCGGGACGACCGGGGTGCGCCCCGGTGACGGCGCTGCCCGGCTGTGCCGGAGCCCTTCCAGCCACCCTTCCGGGCGAGGTCCGATTGAACACCCGCGACTGGCCGATCCGCTCGAAGCTGACCGCGTTGGTCGTCGTGCCGGTTACCGCCCTGCTGGCGCTGTGGATCTTCGCCACCACGCTCACCTTCGGACCGGCGCTCGACCTGCTCTCCGCCCGTACCCTCCTCTATGACCTCGGCCGGCCTGGTGAGACGGTGGTGGCCGAGCTGCAACGGGAGCGCCGGCTCTCCGTGGTGCACCTCGCCTCGCCCCGTACCGAGTGCGGCCAGCCGGCGGCCAACTGCGTGCTGCCGGCGCTTGTGGAACAACGGACCCGCACCGACGCGGCGATCGCGGAGCTGCATCGGCGGGCCGGTGGGGAGAAGCTGCGGGACGCGGCCGGTGAGCTGCTCGAAGCCCGGCTTGATCGGCTCCTCGGCGAGTTGGACGCGCTGCCGGCCGGCCGCGCCTTCATCGATCGTCGGGACCTCGACCGCGCTGGCGCCGTCGGCCTCTACAGCGGAATGATCTCCTCCGCCTTCCACACCTTCACCGCCCTGGCCAACCTGCCGGACCACGACCTCAACCGGGAGGCGCTGGCGCTGACCAGCCTCGGTCGCTCCCGGGAACTGCTGGGCCAGACCGACGCGCTGCTGGCCGGTGTGCTGACTGCCGGGAGGTTCGCCGAGGGCGAGCACACCCTGCTCGTACAGGGCATCGGCAACCAGCGGTTCCTGGCCGAGGCCGCGGTGGCCGACCTGCCCGAGGCGGACCGGACCGCGTACCAGCGGCTGACCGAGCAGGAGGCGTTCGGCCGGCTGCGGGCGATGCAGGACGACCTCGTCGCCGCCGACCCGTCGGCCCGGCCCAGGCTAGATCCGCAGCAGTGGCAGACGAGCTACGACACGGTGCAGCAGTCGCTGCGGGACTTCGAACTGACCCAGGCGGACGGACTGGCCGACCGGTCCGTGCCGATGGCGGTACGCACCCTGGTGCGGCTGGCCGCAGCCGGACTGCTCGGCCTGGTCGCCGTCGTGCTCTCGCTGGTGGTGGCGGTCCGGGTCGGCCGCACCCTCGCGCGGCGGTTGACCCTGGTACGCGGCACGCTCGCGGATGCCGAACGGCGCCTGCCGGAGGTGGTGGACCGGCTGCGCAAGGGGGAACAGGTCGACCTGGCGCGGGAAGCATCGGTGGCCGACCGGGGCGCCGACGAGATCGGCCAGGTAGCGCAGGCGTTCACCGAGGTGCACAAGGTCGCCATCCGCTCGGCCATGGTCGAGGTGAGCCTGCGGCGTGGCCTCAACGACGTCTTCCTGAACATCGCGCGACGCAGCCAGGGGCTCGTGCACCGGCAGCTCGCCCTGCTCGACCGGTTGGAACGCGACGCGGAGGACCCCGATCACCTGGCCGAGCTGTTCCGCGTCGACCACCTCGCGACCCGGCTGCGTCGGCATGCGGAGGACCTGGTCATCCTCGCCGGTGCGGCACCGGGACGGGGCTGGCGTAACCCGGTCGCGATGGTGGACCTGATCCGAGGAGCGATCTCCGAGGTCGAGTCGTACGACCGGGTCGACATCACCACCGTGCAGCCCGCCGGCACGGTCGGCCGGGTGGTGGGCGACATCATCCACCTGCTCGCCGAGCTGATCGAGAACGCGACGGCGTTCTCACCGCCCGGTTCACGGGTCGAGATCTCCGGTGAGCACGTGGCCCACGGCTACGCCCTCTCCGTCACCGACGAGGGTCTCGGCATGAGCGAGGCGGCCATCGACGAGGCGAACCTCAAGCTGGCCCGGTCGCCGGAGTTCGATCCCAGCGAGACCGCCCGGCTCGGCCTGTTCGTGGTGGCGCGACTGGCCGCTCGGCACGACGTCCGGGTGCGGTTGCGTCGGTCGGAGGGAACCGGCCTCACCGCTGTGGTGCTCATCCCGACCGAGCTGATCACGGAGGAACCGTCGCCGTTGCCCGGCCCGGAGGCTCTGGCGGGCGACGACCGGGGTGCCACGCCGGAGCAGCGGAGGCTGGCCCGGGCGACCCGGCTGACCACAGTGCCCCGGCCGCGAACCCGAACCGGCTCACGTGGCACGTCCGCGTCGTCCGGCGGCCCGGCGGGTGGAGCGGTGTCCGACGCGACGGTCGCGGCTCCGGGCAGCTCGACGGTCGGGCCGGCCGAGGCTGACGGCCTGCCCCGTCGGATCCGCCGACGAGCCGCCGCGCCAGCCACAGCGGACTCGCCGACCGCGCCGGGCCCGGGGGCCGTCAACGGTGTCCCGTCCGGCACCGAGGCTGCTCCGGTCGGCCCGCCGGGCACCGCGACCGGGGCGGAGTCAGCCTCCGCCACCGGGGCGCGGCCATCCGGGACCGACTCGTCCACTCCAGGGGCAGCGGGCGCCGGACCGACCGCCGCGCAGCCGGGCGTGGCTCGTGGCGACCGTGCGCTGGAGGAGCCGACCGTCCAACTGCCGCCGGTGACCGCACGGACGACCGCGATCGACGGGCCGACCGTGCGACAACCGGTGGTGGCGTCGCGGGCCCAGGTCCGGCCGCACCGCGATCCGGCACCGCGAAGCCCCGAGGAGGCTCGTCGGGTCATGTCGGCGTTGCAGGCGGGAACTGCGCGGGGTCGGCGCGCCGCCACCCGCGACCCCGACCAGGACGGGCTGACGCCCGAGCATCCGACCGGCCAGGCCGGAGCGCCCCCGGTGGCGCCGAACCAGCAGGGCGGCCCACCTGCGGTACGTCCGACCCGCCCGGCCGGGGCCTCAGTGGACCTGCCCGACCGGACCGAGCCGGGCCCCGAGGGCCAGGACCGGACCACCGCGCCGCCCGGCTCCCCGCCGGGCACCGCGCCGGTGGAATCCCCGACCGTGACTGAGAGGGACGCCTGATGCAATCGACGAGGCAGAACGCAGATCTCGACTGGTTGCTCGACGATCTGCTGGAACGGGTGCCGACCGCGCGGCACGCGGTGGTGCTGTCTGCGGACGGACTTCTGCTGGGCTCCTCCGCCGACATGGACACCGCCGACGCCGAGCACCTCTGCGCGCTGGCCTCCGGCCTGTCCAGCCTCGCCCGGGGCGCCAGCCGGCAGCTGACCGGGGGACCCGTCCGGCAGACAGTGGTGGAGATGGAGTCCGCGTACCTCTTCGTCACCGCGGCGGGGCAGGGCGCGTGCCTGGCGGTCGCCAGCGACGCCGACGCGGACATCGGCCTGGTGGCGTACGAGATGGCGATGCTGGTGACCCGGGTGGGCGAGAACCTGGGTGTGCCGGCTCGGGCGTCGGTGGGTGCCACCGATGCGGACTGACTTACCCGGGCACCGACACGAGTGGCTCGACGACGACGCCGGGCCGGTGGTGCGGCCCTACACCCTCACCGGGGGACGCGTCCGTCCGAGCGCGGACGGATTCGACCTGGTCGCCTACGTGCTGGCGAAGCCGGACCCGGACCTCGCGGCCTACCCGGAGCTGCATCCGGAGCACCGGTTGCTGGTGGAGCTGGCCGGCCGCGGTACCCCGGTCGTGGAGCTTGCCGCGGACCTGGACCTGGCCGTCGGCGTGGTCCGGGTGCTACTTGGTGATCTGCTGTCCCGGGGACTGGTCGCCGTGCACCAGCCGCCGCGCGCCACGTACCTTCCCGACAACGACATCCTCAAGGCGGTGGTCGATGGACTCCGTGCGTTATGACGGCGAGCGGCGGGGCCATCGGGTGCCCATCGCGCTGAAGATCCTCGTCGCCGGCGGCTTCGGTGCCGGCAAGACGACGCTGGTGAGCGCGTTGAGTGAGGTCCGGCCGTTGCAGACCGAGGAGATCCTGACGGGTGCCGGCATCGACACCGACGACCTCTCCGGCGTGGAGACGAAGTCGACGACCACTGTGGCGATGGACTTCGGGCGGATCACCATCAACGACGACCTCCAGCTGTACCTCTTCGGTACGCCCGGACAGGACCGGTTCTGGTTCCTCTGGGACGAACTGGCCTTCGGGGCGCTCGGCGCGGTGGTGCTCGCCGACACCAGGCGGTTGGCCGACTGCTTCCCCTCGATCGACTACTTCGAGCAGCGGGGCATCCCCTTCGTGGTGGGGGTGAACTGCTTCGACGATTCCCGGCGGTTCAGCCTGGAGGCGGTACGCAGGGCCCTGGATCTGGACCCGGACGTGCCGATGGTGCTCTGCGACGCCCGCGACCGGCAGTCCGGCAAGACCGTGCTGATCTCCCTGGTCGAGCACGTCGCGCGGCAGCGGGGCGAGCCGGTGCCGACGGCCTGAGCCGACCGCGGGGCAGCAGCGGGGGCGGACCGGATCGACCGGTTCGCGCTCCGGAGGTCTAATTCGCCCGTGTCGGGGGAAGGCTTCTGATGGAAATCGGCGGACGAGCGAGCGGAGGCGGAAACCGGTGGCAGGTCGAGGCGAGATCGTTCACATCGGTGGCTACACCGCGCCCAGCGGAGGGCGGGGCACCGGCATCGTCGCCGCCCGGCGGGAGCCGGGTACGGGTGAGCTGACGTCGCTTGGCACCGTCGCGGTCACCGAGTCACCGTCCTTCCTCGCCCGCCACCCGACCCGCCCGGTGCTGTACGCGGTGAACGAACTGCCCGACGGTCGGATCAGCGCCTGGCGGGTCGAGACCGACGGTGACCTGGCGTCCATCGGTTCGTGGCCGACCGGTGGCGCGGAGCCCTGTCACCTGGCGGTCGCGCCGGGCGGCGGCCACCTGTTCGTGGCCAACTACGGTGGCGGCAGCGTGACGGTGTTCCCGCTCGACGCAGAGGGGGTGCCCGGCGAGCGCACCGACGTGGTGGAGCACCAGGGGCACGGGGCCGACCCCGAACGCCAGGAGCGGGCGCACGCTCACATGGTCTCGCCGGGTACCGGCGCGTCGCCGTTGCTGGCGGTCGATCTGGGCACCGACTCGATCTACCGGTACGACCTCGACGCCGCCACCGGGCGACTGGTACCACGAGCGCCCCGGGTGCGTACCGCGGCCGGGGTGGGGCCGCGGCACCTGGCCCGACACCCCGACGGGCGACGCTGCTACGTCTCAGGGGAACTGGACGGTTCGGTGCTGGCCTACGAGCTGACCGACGGGACGCTGCACCAGCGGGGCCGGGTCGAGGCCAGCGACCGGGGCGGACACGTCCAACCGTCCGAGATCGGAATCGGTCCGGACGGCCGCTTCCTCTACGTCGCCAACCGGGGCGTCGGCACGGTAACCGTCTTCGCCATCGGCGCGGGCCTGCCCGAGCTCGTGGCGGAGGTGGAGACCGGCGGCGAGTGGCCCCGTCACTTCGCGCTCATCGGGGAACACCTCTACGTCGCCGACGAACGGGCGGACATGGTGCGCACCTTCCGCGTCGAATCGGCGACGGGCGTGCCGGTCGCGATCGGGGAGCCGTTGCCGATTGCGAGCCCTACTTGCGTTCTGCCCTGATCGTGGGCGTGGGACATAGATACATCCACATTGCGCCGCTGACTCGTCACTCAAAGTTACTAAATCACGGTAAACTGTTTCTCCTCTGTAACTTTCGTCCGAACGGCCATGGCAGTCCAACGGTCGGATACGCAAGATGGTCTGCGTGTCAGCAGGCCGCCATCGCATGCGTTCAAGTATTCACGGTGCCGCCGCCGCAGCAGCGGTCGGCGTACTCGTCGTCACCGCTGGTGGGTGGGTGGGCTATCGCCAACTCGCCGGCCAGGACTGCTCGGGCAAGATCGAGCTGTCCGTCGCGGTGGCGAGCGAGCTCGCCCCGGCGGTCGACGAGGCGGCCACCGAGTGGGAGGAGAAGGGTGCCGCCGTCGATGGAACATGCATCGATGTGACGGTCGCCGCCTCCGACCCGGTCGAGGTGGCCGCGGTGGTGGCGGCGAAGCACGGCGCGATCCTGGCCGGGGTGGGCCAGGCCAGTGGCACCGCGGTGAGCCCGGACGTCTGGATTCCGGACTCCTCGACCTGGCTGCTGCGACTCAAGACCGGCGGTGCGGCGGCCTTCGAGCCCGGCAACGGCTCCTCCATCGCGAGCAGCCCGGTGGTGGTCGCCATGCCGGAGCCGATCGCCACCCGGCTGGGCTGGCCGCAGCAGGAACTCGGCTGGACCGACCTGCTGACGCGCCTCAACAGTGACCGCCCGCTGAAGACCGGCATCGTGGAGCCGACCCGCGACGCCGCCGGCCTGTCCGGGCTGTTGTCGATGATGACCGCCGCCGCGTCGACCGGCGGTGCGACGGCCGAGCAGGAGCGCATCGGCGCGCTCCGGGCGCTGGCCTCGGGCGCCTCGGCGCTGCGCCAGGACCTGCTCGCCAAGTTCCCGACGGCCGCCGACTCCACCACCCTGGCCAGCGCCCTCGGTGCGGCGGCGCTCTCCGAAGAGGATGTCATCCAGTTCAACGCCCGGAAGCCTCCGGTGCCGTTGGCGGCGCTCTACCTGAAGCCGGCACCGCTGCAGCTGGACTACCCGTACGCGGTGCTGCCCGGGATCGAGCCGGCCAAGGCGTCCGCCGCCGGGGTGCTGTTCGAGGCGCTCACCACGGGGGCGTTCAAGGACAAGCTGGCCGCACAGTCGCTGCGGGGGCCGGACGGCAACTGGGGTGCCGGCTTCAACGCGCCGCAGGGCGCACCGAGCCCGGCCGGCGGGGACGCCTCCGCCACGCCGCCGGCGCAGGGCGGTGTCGCCGCCGGTGGGCTGGCACCGGACGCGGTGGAGCGGGCCGTCTCCAGCTGGTCCATCGCCACGCTGTCCGGCCGGATGCTCTGCATCATCGACGTCTCCGGTTCGATGAAGAAGGAGGTCCCGACCGCCAACGGGGCCACCCGCCAGCAGGTCACCACCGAGGCTGCCCGGCGCGGGCTGAACCTGTTCGACGACTCCTGGTCGATCGGCCTCTGGGTCTTCTCGACGAACCTGGTGGGCTCGCGGGACTACCGGGAGGTGGTGCCGGTCGCGCCGCTGTCGCGGCAACGCAGCGAGCTGGAGCGGGGTCTGGACCAGGTCACCTCGTCGAGCGGGGACACCGGGCTGTACGACACGCTGCTGGCCGCGTACAAGGACGTCCAGGCGAACTGGGAGCCGGGCAAGGTCAACTCGATCGTGCTCTTCACCGACGGCAAGAACGAGGACGCCGACGGCATCTCCCAGAAGGCCCTGCTCGCCGAGCTGAAGCGGATCAAGGACCCGGACCAGCCGATCCAGGTGATCATCATCGGTATCGGCACCGAGGTCAGCAAGTCGGAGCTGGACACCATCGCGCAGAGCGCCGGTGGCGGTGCGTTCGTCGCCACCGACCCCACCAAGATCGGTGACATCTTCCTCCGGGCGATCGCGCTGCGGAAGGCACCCGCCTGACCTGAGACACCCGGAAAAGGGGCCTGTGGTACCGGTTTTCGCCGATACCACAGGCCCCTTTCTCGCTGTCCTACGCTTTGGAAACTGACGGCAATACGTCGGAAGCAATTGGTAGTCATGGTTGTCGGGGCAGGATGTCGTCGTGCATCGGCAGACCCGGCCGCACCCGGCCGGGCCCGTGCCGTCGGCGAGCGAAGTGGGAGGGCCGGTGACCTCGGCGACGCTGTTGACCCCGGTCAGAACGTCATCGCTACCGCACAACCCCCCGCCACCGGGGCGACCGGTGCGCACCGACCAGCGGACGTACGTCCGGACCCTGGTGGTGCTGGACGCCGCAGTGCTGGCGGTGGCGGTGCTGGTCGGCTACGCCGTCCGGTTCGGTGAGGCCGCGCCCCGTGGCCCGGTGCCGTACGTCCTGGTCGCCCCGGCGCTCGTGCTGGCCTGGCTGGTCTCGCTGAAGGCCCTGCGCTGCTACGACGACCGGGTCGTGGGCTACGGCGCGGACGAGTACCGGCGGGTGAGCATGGCGAGTCTGCGGCTGGCCGGCGCCACCGCCATCGCCGGCTACGTCGCCGACGTCGGCGTCTCCCGAGGCTTCCTGGCCATCACCTTCGCGGTGGGCACCATCGGGCTGGAGGTGGCCCGGTTCGCCGCCCGTAAGCGCCTGCACCGCGCCCGGTCGCAGGGGGCGGGCTGGTCGCGGCGGGTGCTCGTGGTCGGTGACACCGCCCACGTGCTGGAGTTGGTGCACACCCTGCGCCGTGAGCCGTACGCCGGCTACCAGGTGGTCGGTGCCTGCATCCCGGACGCCCTGCTCGCCCCGGTAGCGCAGCGGCTGGGCGACGTGCCGGTGGTCGGCTCTTTCCGGGCGATCCCGGAGGCCGCCGCCTCGATCGGCGCGGACACGGTGGCCGTCACCGCCTGCGGGGAGCTCACCGCCACCCGGTTGCGTCGGCTCGGCTGGCAACTGGAGGGCACCGGCATCGACCTGGTGCTGGCCCCGGCGCTCACCGACGTCGCGGGCCCGCGCATCCACACCCGACCCGTCGCCGGCCTGCCGCTGATCCACGTGGAGGCGCCCGAGTTCCGCGGCGCCCGCAAACTGGTGAAGGGGTTCGTGGACCGGTCGATGTCGCTTGTCGCGTTGGCGTTGCTGCTACCCCTGCTGGCGGTCATCGCGCTGGCCGTGAAGCTGGACAGCCGGGGCCCGGTGTTGTTCCGGCAGACCCGGGTCGGGCAGGGCGGCCAGGAGTTCGGGGTCTTCAAGTTCCGCACCATGGTGGTCAACGCGGACGTGCTGCTGGCGGAGTTGGCCGCCCGCAACGAGACCGACGGTCTGATGTTCAAGATGCGGGACGACCCCCGGGTGACCCGGGTCGGCCGGCTGATGCGCAAGTGGTCGCTGGACGAGCTGCCGCAACTGGTGAACGTCCTGCTGGGGCAGATGAGCCTGGTCGGTCCCCGGCCGCCGCTGCCCTCCGAGGTCGCCCGCTACGACGGAGACGTGGCCCGGCGACTGCTCGTCAAACCGGGGATGACCGGGCTCTGGCAGGTCAGCGGACGGTCCGACCTGAGCTGGGAGGACGGCATCCGGCTCGATCTCTACTACGTGGAGAACTGGTCGCTGGCCGCCGATCTGACGATCCTGTGGAAGACCGTCGGCGCGGTGGTCAACAGTCGGGGCGCGTACTGACCCGGCCGACATGCCTCACGGCTGGGGGCCGAACCAGTCCAGGCAGACCACGACGGCGTCGTCGGTGAGGTCACCGGCGACGAACGCGCGCAGGTCGCCGAGCAGGGAGCGGACCGCGCCCAGCGGTGTCATCGGCGTGGTCCGGCGCAACATCCGATCGAGTGCCGTCAGGCCGTACCGCTCGGCGCCCCCGGTCGCCTCGATCACCCCGTCGCTGATCATGAACAGCCGGTCGCCGCGCTGGAGCTGGATGAACTGCTCGCGGTAGTCGGTCCCCTCGAACATGCCGAGCGGGAACTGCTCCTCCAGCGGCTGAATGCTTACCTCGCCGTCGCGTAGCAGGACCAGCCGGGGCGAGCCGGCGTCCACGGCGGTGAGCCGCCCGGTGCGCAGGTCCAGTTCGAGCAGCAGGGTCGCGAGGTACTGCGTGCCCCGGTGCAGGTCGTAGATCGCCTGGTCGGCCAGGGCGGCCTGGTCGGCCAGGGAGATGCCGGCCCGGCGGGCGTTGCGCAAGGCGCAGGTGGCCAGGGTGGTGAGCATCGACGCGACGACCCCCTCACCCATCCCGTTGATCGTGGCGAGCCAGACCCGCTCGCCGTCGTCGGACCAGTCGAAGCTGTCGCCGCGCACCGCGTACGCCGGTTCCAGCTGACCGGCGAGGCTGAACGAGGGGCGCACTCGGCTGCGTCCCGGCAGCAGTTCCCACTGCATCTCGGCGGCGAGGGTGAGCCGGCGGCTGCGCCGGGCCACCAGGTACACGTCCGTGCTGGCGCTGACGGCGGCCAGCTCGTGGGCCAGCGCGGTGGCCACCTCCGCCAGCTCGGCCAGCCGTGCGTCGGTGACCGGCGTCACCCGGAGCACCCCGCGCTGTTCCCCTCGCATGCTCACCGGTAGGTATCCGACGCCGTCGGCGTAAACCGGATTCTGGTGGTCGAAGCAGCGCCACGCCGGGTGTCCGGGCGTCGTAATCGCCTCCCCACCGCTGAGTGGCAGCAGCGCTGCCAGCCGGTAGTCGACCTGAAACAGTTCCGTGTCGGTGATGCCGTACTCCCGCTCGAACAGCTCCCCGACACGCTTCACGAGGAGGTCCACGGGAGCGGCGGTGATGGCCGCGCTGCCCTTGTCGACCGGCTTGGTCATGGTCTCTCCTTGATCACAAGCCCAACCACCGACGGAATCGGAGTACGCTCAGGCGCACCATGGCGGAACTGCATGGTCCACCGGGACCCGAGATGAGTATGGCTGCCGAGCTGGATACCGCGGCAGGTGCCCTGCTGACGGTGTGGGACGGTGCGCGGGAGCGGACGGCCAACCGTATCTCCACCGCCCAGCTTCGCGCCGTCATGCTCGTCGAACGACACGACGGCATCAACCTGCGGCGCCTCGCCACCGGCCTGGACATGCTGCTCTCGTCGGCCAGCCGGCTCTGCGACAGGTTGGTGGCCGCCGGGATGCTGGAGCGGGAGCCGGGTCGTGCCGACCGGCGGGAGATCTCCCTGCACCTGACCGCCGAGGCCCGCCGGTTGCTGGCCGAGCTGCGCGACGACCGTCGGCAGCACCTGGCGGCGATCCTGGCCGACATGACCCCCGAGGCCCGGGAGGCGCTGCTGCGCGGGCTGCGAGCCTTCGACGAGGCCGCCCGCGCGCGGGTCGTGCGGCCGGTGTCACCGCTGGTGCCGCAGGCCGAGGAGCCACGCGCGGAGCAGTTGCCGGACGGTCGGGACGCCGTCGAGGCGGCGTCGCGTGGCTGGGTGGCGGGGGACGCTTCCGTCTTCCGGACGGCCTGACCGCACCGGCCACCGGCGGCGGGCCGCCCCCGGTGGCGCCGTTCGGCCGGTTGCCACCGGGTCAGTCCCCGGTCGGTCCGATCGCCAGCATCGCGATGTCGTCGTGGCGATGTCCGGCACACCACGTGTCGACCTCCCGTAGCACCCGGTCGACAAGCGCTGCCGGGGACAACCCGGCACCGGCAGCCAACGCGCGGCGTAGCCGCCGTTCGCCGAAGATCTCCGTGCCGTGCGGGCCGCCCCGGGCCTCGGCGACCCCGTCGGTACGAGTGAACAGCAGCTCACCGGGGCTCAGCAGCAGGTCGGTGGCGGTGAACCGGGCACCGGGCAGCGCACCGACCGGCATGCCGCCCACCCGAACCGCTGTCACCGTCCCGTCGGCGCGGATCACGAGGGGTGCCGGATGCCCACCCCCGGCGATCCGCACCCGCAGCTCGCCCTCTGGCCCGGGACGCAGGGCGCCCAGCAGCAGGGTGGTGAGCTGGCCGCGCCGGGACGCGTCCGGAATGTCGAGCAGCGCCTGGTCGAGCAACCGGAGCAGCTCCCGCGGTTGCTGCTCGACCAGACGCAGGGTCTGCAACGACTGGCGTACCCGGCCGGTGAGCACGGCCGCACCGACGCCCTTGCCGCAGACGTCGCCGACGGCGAACAGCGCACCGCCATCGGTCGGCAGGACGTCGTAGAAGTCGCCACCGATGCGCAGACTGTCCCCAGCCGCGCGGTAACCGCCGGCCAGGCTCATCCCGGCCACGGTGGGCAGTTTCGGCGGCAGCAGGCTGTTCTGTAGCACCCGGGCGAGATGGCTCTGTTCGTCATGCAGCTGCGCGGTGGTCAGCGCGGCCCCGGCCCGGGCGGCGAATTCCCGGACCAACTCGACGTCGCGGCGGTCGAACCCGGCCCGCTCGGATCGGCGTAGCAGCACCAGGGCGCCGGCCGTCCGGCCCGCTCCCGGCATCGGGCTGACCAGCAGGGTCGCGGGCGGTCCGAAGCCTGCCGGGAGCAACGGGTCGAATCCCTCCCGCCCGGTGCCCGGCCAGCGTCGCGGATCGGTGGGCTCGCCGTCGAGGGCCTCGACGAGTCCGGGCACGGCGGCGACCACGTCCCACTCGACAGCCCCGCTGGCCGGCGCGGTGTCGTCGGCGGCGTGCCGCACCCAGTGCGGCCGGTACTCCGTCGGAGTCGGTGGCAGGTGCACCACCAGGGCCAGATCGGCCAGGTACGGCACCGGCAGGGTGGCCACGGCGCGCAGGGCCTGGTCCCGCTCCAGCGCCAGGCCGAGTTCGCGGCCGGAGCGGGCCAGGAACCGGGTACGCCGCCGCTCGGCCAGCAGTTCCTCGGCGCGAGCGTGCTCGTCGGTGACGTCCCGCACGTACCAGGCGGAGCGGTTGCCGCCCAGCGCGCGGCGGACGCCGCGCAGCCGCCGGCCGAGGTGTTCACCCTCGAATTCGTCCGCGCCGGTGGCGACCGCCGCCGCGAGCGGGGAGCGGGCCAGGTCCGTACCGACCACGACGTCCGGCAGCAACTCCCCGGCCATCGCGTTGGCCAGCCCGACCAGCCCGGCTCCGTTCGTGGTCAGCACCGCCTCGTCGAGCCCGTCGAGCAGCTCACGGGCGAGTTCGGCGTCCACGGGTGGCGTGGGGAGGGGCACGCCGGTGGCGGGGCGACCCGACCGTCCCTCGTCGGCCCACTCGCCGGTCGCATCCGCGAAGGCGCCCTCTCGGGTGCTGGTCACCGGCGGGCACCGGGCGCTTGGCGCTGTCGACCAGTACGCATGCCGGTGGTGCACTCCTCGGGGTCACGGTTGGTTGCCTGCCGGCAAGCGTACCGAGCTGTTCCTGAGGCGTGCCTGTCGAGCGAGTCAGAGCCGGGCCAGCCAGCCACCGGGGCGGGCGATGATCCGGCGTACCACCGAACCGGCCGCTCCCACCGCGGCGGCTGTGGCGCCGAGGGTGGCCGGCCGGACGGTGACCGGGGACCAGGCCGCGGTGAGCACCCGGCGTTCGATCTCGGCGAGTACGGGTGGCCGGAGCCAGCCGGTGAGCGGGGCGTAACCGCCGCCGAGCACCACCGTGTCGAGGTCCAGCAGGTTGACCACGCTCGCCACGGTGACTCCGATCGCCGTACCGGCCTCGGCCAGGGCGCGCAGGACCGCGGGGTGCTCGGCGGTGGCGAGCTGGGTCAGCCGGGTCGACGCCCGGTCGGCCGGCAGGTCGGCTCCGGCCAGGCCGGCGGCGGAGAGAATCGCCTCCTGGCCGGCGTAGAGCTCCAGACACCCACGGCCGCCGCAGCGGCACGGTGGCCCGTCCGGGCGGACCGGGATGTGCCCGATCTCGCCGCTCCAACCGCGGGTGCCCCGGAACAGCGCGCCGTCCAGGACGATGCCGGCACCGATGCCGACCTCTCCGGAGATGTGCAGGAAGCTGCCCGGCGCGGCACCGGCGTGCAGCTCGCCCAGGGCGGCGAGGTTGGCTTCGTTGTCGACCACCAGGGGCGGCACGCCGTCGACGGTCTCGGTCAGCGGGGGGCGGTCGGCCAGCAGTTCCGGCACCGGCACGTCCCGCCAGCCCAGGTTCGGTGCGAGGCGGACCCGCCCGGCGTCGTCGACCAGGCCGGGCACCCCCAGGGCCGCGCCGGCCAGGGTCAGGCCCTGGGCGTCGGCGTCGGCGCGCGC
Organism: Micromonospora sp. NPDC049891; assembly: GCF_040660295.1. Taxonomy (NCBI): domain Bacteria; kingdom Bacillati; phylum Actinomycetota; class Actinomycetes; order Micromonosporales; family Micromonosporaceae; genus Micromonospora; species Micromonospora sp. NPDC049891. Next base: position 7,613 of record NZ_JBFAML010000035.1, on the reverse strand, counting down.
CCGGCCGGCCAGCTCGGCGAGCCGACCGAGCGCGTCCGCCGGGGAGACGGGTCGCAGGTCGGCCCGGTGCACCGTGTGGTGCCGAACCTGACCGGCGAGGTCGACGACGCACGCGGCCAGGTAGTCAACGTTGATCTCCAACCCCAGCCCGGCCGGGCCGTCGCCGGCCAGCATCAGACCGCGCGCCGGGCGGCCGGCACCGGCCCGGGGTGTCGGGTCCGCCTCGGTGACGAGTCGACCGGCGACGAGATCCTCCACCACGGCCGAGACGGTGGCCCGGGTGAGGCCGGTGTCAGCGGCCAGCGCGGCCCGCGACGGCGGGCGGCGGGCGGCGGCGATACGGCCGAGCACGAGGGCGAGATTCAGCTCACGCAGGCTGCCCTGCCGCACCGCACCGGCCGGGGCTACGGGTGGCTTCACCCCTTGACACTGCCACACCACAGTCATTTAATTCAACCACTGAACAAATAGCGGATGACACCACCGGAGGTCTGCCATGGCACCCCGTCCCACCCCTGCCGACAAGTTCTCCTTCGGGCTCTGGACGGTCGGCTGGCAGGGCCGCGACCCGTTCGGCCACGCCACCCGCGAAGCGTTGGACCCGGTGGAGTCGGTGCACCGACTCGCCGAGCTGGGCGCGTACGGCGTCACCTTCCACGACGACGACCTGGTGCCGTTCGGTGCGGACGCCGCCACCCGCGACGCCCAGATCGCCCGGTTCCGCAAGGCGCTCGACGAGACCGGCCTGGTGGTGCCGATGGTCACCACCGACCTGTTCCAGCAGCCGGTCTTCAAGGACGGCGGCTTCACCAGCAACGACCGTGACGTCCGGCGGTACGCGCTGCGCAAGGTGCTGCGCAACGTCGACCTCGCCGCTGAGCTGGGCGCGAAGACCTTCGTCATGTGGGGCGGCCGCGAGGGCGGCGAGTACGACGTGGCCAAGGACGTCCAGGCTGCGCTGGAGCGTTACCGCGAGGCGGTCGACCTGCTCTGCCAGTACGTCATCGACCGCGGCTACGACCTGCGCTTCGCGCTGGAGCCGAAGCCCAACGAGCCGCGCGGCGACATCCTGCTGCCCACCGTCGGGCACGCCCTGGCGTTCATCTCCACCCTCGCCCACCCGGAGCGGGTCGGGGTGAACCCGGAGGTCGGCCACGAGCAGATGGCCGGGCTGAACTTCGTCCACGGCATCGCCCAGGCGCTCTGGCAGGGCAAGCTGTTCCACATCGACCTCAACGGCCAGCGCGGCATCAAGTACGACCAGGACCTGGTCTTCGGCCACGGCGACCTGCTCAACGCGTTCGCCCTGGTCGACCTGCTGGAGCACGGCGCACCGGGCGGCGGCCCGGCGTACGAAGGGCCGCGCCACTTCGACTACAAGCCCTCCCGCACCGAGGACATGGACGGGGTGTGGGTCTCCGCCGCCGCGAACATGCGGACCTACCTGCTGCTCAAGGAGCGGGCGGCGGCGTTCCGGGCCGACCCCGAGGTGGTCGAGGCACTGGCCGCGAGCAAGGTCGGCGAGCTGGGCGTACCGACCCTGGGCGACGGCGAGGGCTACGCAGAGCTGCTCTCCGACACCAGCGCGTTCGAGAGCTACGACGTCGACGCGGCCGCCGCCAAGGGCTTCGGCTTCATCCGGTTGAACCAGCTCGCCGTCGAGCACGTGCTCGGCGCACGCTGAGGCGGCCGGCATGCCGCTCGTCGCCGGGGTGGACTCCTCCACCCAGTCGTGCAAGGTGGTCGTCCGGGACGCGGAGACCGGTGCCCTGGTCCGGCAGGGCCGGGCACCGCACCCGGACGGCACCGAGGTCGACCCCTCGGCCTGGTGGTCGGCCCTCCAGACGGCGATCGACGCCGCCGGTGGGTTGGCCGACGTCGCAGCGGTCTCCGTCGGGGGCCAGCAGCACGGCATGGTCTGCCTCGACGAGGCCGGCGAGGTCATCCGGCCGGCGCTGCTGTGGAACGACACCCGGTCCGCCGCGGCGGCGGCCGAGCTGATCCAGGAGGCGGGCGAGGGGCAGACCGGCCGCCGGTTCTGGGCCGACGCGGTGGGCAGCGTGCCGGTGGCCAGCTTCACCGTCACCAAGCTGCGCTGGCTGGCCCGGAACGAGCCGGCGAACGCCGCTCGGGTGGCGGCGGTCTGCCTGCCCCACGACTGGTTGACCTGGCGGCTGGCCGGGGCCCCCGGGCTGGACGCGCTGCGCACCGACCGCAGCGACGCCAGCGGCACCGGCTACTGGTCCCCGGCCACCGGCGAGTACCGGCCGGATCTGTTGGAGCAGGCGCTCGGTCGGATGGTGCGGGTGCCGACGGTGCTCGGCCCGACCGAGGCCGCCGGGCACCTTGCGTCGGCGGCCCTGGCCGGCTCCGGTGCGAGAGCCGGTTCGGGCTCCGGCGCAGCGCTGCTCGGGCCGGGTGCGGGTGACAACGCCGCCGCCGGCTTCGGTGTCGGTGCGCGTCCCGGCGACGTGGTGGTGTCGATAGGCACCTCCGGCACGGTTTTCAGCGTCGCGGACAAACCGGCGGCCGATCCGAGCGGTATCGTCGCCGGCTTCGCCGACGTGACCGGCCGGTTCCTGCCGCTGGTCTGCACACTGAACGCGGCCCGGGTGCTGGACGCCGCCGCCGCGATGCTGCGGGTGAACCTGGACGAGCTGGCGGACCTGGCGTTGGCCGCGCCGCCCGGCGCGGACGGGTTGGTCATGGTGCCGTACCTGGAGGGCGAACGCACCCCGAACCTGCCGGACGCCACCGGGGCGGTGCACGGGCTGACCCTGCGCACCTCGACCCCGGCGCACCTGGCCAGGGCAGCCGTGGAGGGGATGCTCTGCGCCCTCGCCGACGGGCTCGACGCGCTGGCCGCCCACGGTGCGGCCGTACGCCGGGTGATCCTGGTCGGCGGCGGCGCGCGCTCGGCGGCGGTGCGTCGCATCGCGGCGCAGGTCTTCGGCTGCCCGGTGGTGGTCCCACCGCCCGGCGAGTACGTCGCCGACGGTGCCGCCCGGCAGGCCGCGTGGTTGGCTCTGGGCACGGTGGAACCGCCGTCCTGGACACCGTCCGGCGTCGAGGAGTACGCAGCCGAGCCGGTGCCCGGCATCCGGGAGCGCTACGCACAGGCCCGGGAGCGCCACCTGGACCGGTTGCCCAAGGGCTGACCATCACCGACCCCGGATCGGGTGGCATCCGCGTGACGAGGAGCCACCCGATCCGGGATCGAGCACGATCTCGCCCGTGCCGCAGGGCGACCCGGTGATCAGCTCGTTATCCCGCCCTGGTTGGCTGCCCGCATGACCTCGACCACAGGCGGACCCGCGCGGGTGTGGGGCAGAAGCGCGCCGCGCCGGCTCTACAGCGTCGTGGTCTTCGTGCTGCTCGCCTCGCTGGACAACGTGGCGATCGGTCTGGTGCCCCCGCTGTACGGCGCGATCGCCGATTCCTTCGAGGTGCCGCAACGGCTGCTCGGCCTGGTCACCGCGATCAGCTTTCTGGTCAGCGCGGTTGCGGCGGTGGGCTGGGCCTACTTCGGCGACCGTGGCAACCGCAAGCCGTTGCTCATGATCGGTACGTTGCTCTGGGCGGCCGGCACCGGGGGCAGCGCACTCGCCGGGAACTATCCCACCTTTCTCGCCGCGCAACTGCTCGCCGCGGTGGGCCTCGGTGCGGTCGGGTCGGTCGGTTACTCGGTCGTCACCGACCTCATCACCCCTCGCCGTCGGGGCCTGGTGATGAGCTTCTGGGGGCTCTCCCAGGGGGTCGGCACCGTGGCCGGCGGCCTCGTCGGCGGGCTGCTCGGCGCGGCCGACTGGCGCCGGCCGTTCCTGGTGCTCACCGTGGTCGGGTTGGCCGCCACGGCGGCCTACCTGTTCACGTACGACATCCGACGCGGCCAGAGCGAGCCGGCCCTGGCCGCCGCGCTCGCCACCGGCGACGACTACGACTACCGGATCAGCCGCGCGGACCTGCCCGTCATTCTGGGTCGGCGGACCAACCGTTGGCTGATCCTCCAGGGCCTCACCGCGCAGGCCGCCTTCGGTTCGCTGGTCTGGCTACCGGTGCTCTTCCGAGAGCGGGCCGAGGACCAGGGATACACCGCGGCGACCGCCATCGTGGTGGGCAGCGTCTTCGCCGCCCTGTTCCAACTCGGCGGGGTGTTCTCCATCGTCGGCGGGCTGATCGGCGACGCGCTGCAACGGCGTACACCCTCGGGTCGGGCCATGGTCGCGGCCATCGGCATCTTCGCCGCGCTCCCGTTCTATCTGGTGCTGTTCTTCGTGCCGATGCGCATCGACGTGCCCGACGGTGCCGGCAGCGGCGCGGTCGTGCGGGCGGTGCTGGCCAGCGTGGTCAGCGAACCGACGGTCGGGCTGAGCCTGCTCGCCGCCCTGCTGGCCCTGGCGTTGACCTCGGCGAACTCACCGAACTGGTTCGCGCTGATCGCCGACGTCAACCCACCGGAGAACCGGGGCACCGTCTACAGCCTCGGCAACCTGGTGAACGGGGTGGGACGGGCGGCCGGCAACGGCCTCGTCGGGGTGGCCTTCCACGGGCTACGGGTGGCCTTCCCGCCGCCGCTGAACTACGCCGTCGGGCTGGCCGCCTTCCAGCTCTTCTTCATCCCCACCGGGATCATGTACTGGCTCGCCGCCCGCACCTCGCCGAAGGACATCGCCGACGTACGGCAACTGCTGAACACCCGCGCCGAGAAGCTGAAGTGAGCACCGGTAGGGCCCCGAGGGGCCCTACCGGGACGGCTCAGGCGGCGCGGACCCAGACGGTCACGTCGGTGGGCACCGAACCGTCGTCGTTCAGCGGTGCGCTGCTGTGCACCACCTCGCCGTCGGGTGCCGGTACGGCGCCCGTACCGAAGTTGGTGGACACCACCAGGTCACCGTTGCGGAAGGCCAGCACCTCGTCGCCGGAGGTGAGCCATTCCAGGCTGCCCCGACCGAGTCCGTACGCGCGGCGCAGCCGCAGCGCCTCCCGGTACAGCTCGTACGTCGAGCCGGGCACCCCGCGCTGGCGGTCCAGCGCGTACTCGGCCCAGACCGGCGGCTGCGGCAGCCAGCTCGCGTCGGTCGGTCCGAAGCCGTAGGAGGGCGCGTCGGCCTCCCACGGGATCGGCACCCGGCACCCGTCGCGGCCCCGCTGGGTGTGTCCGCTGCGTTCCCAGGTCGGGTCCTGCCGGGCCTCGTCGGGCAGGGTGGTGTGCTCCGGCAGGCCGAGTTCCTCACCCTGGTAGAGGTAGGCCGAGCCGGGCAGGGCCAGCATCAGCAGGGTGGCCGCCCGGGCCCGCCGCAGCCCGGTGGCGGCGTCCGGCTGCTCGTCGCCGATGCCGATGCCGTTGGGTCGGGGCGCGCCGACCGGCAGCCCGAGCCGGGTGGCGTGCCGCACCACGTCGTGGTTGGAGAGCACCCAGGTGGTGGGCGCGCCGACCGCGTCGGTGGCCTCCAGCGACCGCGTGATCACCGCGTACTGGGCTGGGGCGGTCCAGGAGGCGAGCAGGTACTCGAAGTTGAACGCCTGGTGCATCTCGTCGGGGCGTACGTAGCGGGCCAGCCGCTCGGCCGGCTCCACCCACGCCTCGGCGACCAGAATCCGCTCACCGGGGTAGCCGTCCAGCAGCCGCCGCCACTCGCGGTAGACCTCGTGCACGCCGTCCTGGTCCCACATCGGCGGGCGGGGCTTGTCCGCCTCCTGCCCGGAGAGGATCTCCTGCGGCTCCTGCCAGTCGGCCAGGTCGGCCTGCTTGATCAGGCCGTGCGCCACGTCGACCCGGAAGCCGTCCACGCCGCGGTCCAGCCAGAACCGCAGCACGTCCAGGAACTCGGCGCGTACCTCGGGACTGTCCCAGTTCAGGTCGGGCTGGGCGGTGTCGAACAGGTGCAGGTACCACTGGCCGTCGGGAACCCGGGTCCAGGCCGGGCCACCGAAGACGCTCTGCCAGTCGTTGGGCGGCTCGGCCCCGCCCGGTCCCCGTCCCTCGCGGAAGATGTACCGCACCCGCTCGGCACTGCCCGGACCGGCGGCCAGGGCGGCCTGGAACCAGGCATGCGCCGACGAGGTGTGATTGGGCACCAGGTCGACGATCACCCGCAGCCCGTTGGCGTGTGCCTTCGCGATCAGGTCGTCGGCGTCGGCGAGCGTGCCGAACAACGGCTCGACGTCCCGGTAGTCGGCCACGTCGTAACCGGCGTCGGCCTGCGGGGACGGATAGAAGGGGGAGAGCCAGACCGCGTCGACGCCCAACTCCGCCAGGTGGTCGAGGCGGGCGGTGATCCCGGGCAGGTCGCCGATGCCGTCGCCACCCGAGTCGGCGAACGAGCGGGGGTAGATCTGGTAGATCACCGCCTCCGTCCACCAGCCGGTCGGTGGGGTCTGGTGCGTCGCGTCGTGGTTCAGGGCGTACTCCCATGGTCGAGCCGTACGGGCCGGCGGGCCCGGACGGCGTGCTGGCTGCCGTTCAGTGTGCCCGGGCGGGCGCGGTCGAATCACGCACGACCAGCCGAGTGTCCAGGATCACCGAGGAATCCGGTTTGATCATGTCGGCGTCGGTGGCCCGCCCGCAGAGCGGGTCGAGCAGCAACTGCGCGGCCAGCCGGCCCTGCTCCATGGCCGGCTGGGCGATGGTGCTCAGCCCCAGCACACCGGAGAGGGCGTGGTCGTCGATGCCGATCACGCTGACGTCCTGGGGGACCCGTAGGCCGGCGTCGCGCAGCGCGGTCAACGCACCCATCGCCATCTCGTCGCAGGCGGCGAAGATGGCCGTCGGCGGGTCGCCCCGCCGCAGCAGTTCCTCGGTGGCCCGGGTGCCGCCGGCGATGTCGAAACTGGATTCCACGTCGAGGCTCGGGTCCGGGCGCAACCCGGCCGCGCGCATCGCCTCCTGATGGCCCCGGCGCCGGTCCAGGTGGGCGCTGAAGGCGAGTTCGTCGTCGGGATCACCGGAGATGTGGGCGATCCGGCGGTGCCCCAGGTCCAGCAGGTGCCGGGTGGCGGTCCGCGCCGCCGCCACGTCGTCGATGCGTACGCAGGGCCAGCCCGGCACGGTGGTGCCGGAGCTGATGGTGACGCCGGGCAGGTCCAGCGCCGCCAGCGCGGTCACGTCGGTGGCCCGCAGCGGGGTGGCGACCAGCATGATCGCGTCCACCCGCTTGTGCAGGTGGGTGGCGTGCAGTACGCGCTGCCGGTTCTGCTCGCGCCCACCCAGGTTGTGCAGCAGCAGGTCGTACCCGGCCCGGTGGAAGAAGTCCTCGGCCGCCTCGACGACCACGCCGAAGAACCACCTGGTGATCCGGGGGACCACCACCGCCACGGTGCCGGTGCGGCCACCGGCCAGCCGTGAGGCGCTCGGCGACACGGCGTACTGCAACTGCTCGGCGGCGGCGAGCACCCGGCGGCGGGTCGCCGCCGACACCGTCGGCAGCCCGCGCAGTGCCCGGGAGACGGTGGCCGTGGAGACGCCGGCCAGCCGGGCCACATCGTCGATCTTCGTCACGGTGAAACCCCGCTCACGTCCCGCGTGGTGCCGCCGCCCACGGCGGCGCCCGACTCAACTTCAAGCCGTTGTACGCCGACATCGTGCGTGCGCAGCCCGACCTTCTTCAGTGATG
>NZ_JBFAML010000034.1:0-63841 GCF_040660295.1 Micromonospora sp. NPDC049891 | reverse complement strand
GCTATCGACGCTGTTTAGATATATCTAAACAACCTCGTATTGATGTTCACTGTTAAGCGAGGTATCACCTTATGTTTCATCGATTAGGTTTACACCGGCATCACCACCACCATCATGAGTGCGAAGAGGGCCGCCGTCATCGCGGCGGGCGCCATCACTTCGGCGGCGAAGGCGAAGAACACGGCCGAGGTGGGCGTGGTGGCCGGGGCGGGCGTCATCGTCTGTTCGAACACGGCGATCTGCGCCTGGTGTTGCTGGCGCTGGTGGCGCGCAAGCCCAGCCACGGGTACGAATTGATCAAGGCGATCGAGGAAGCGTCATCCGGCCTGTACGTGCCGAGCCCGGGGGTGATTTACCCCACGCTGACGCTGCTGGAAGAACAGGATTTCCTTGAGCCGCTCACCACCGGCAACGGCCGCAAAAGCTACCGTATCACCGTGGCGGGCGAGGGCGAGCTGCAAAAGCATCAACAGGTGGTTGACGTCATTCTGGCGCGCCTGGCGGGCGCCGGCCGCGAGCATCATCGGCACGGCAACCTGGCGGAAGGCATCTACGACGCCATGAACCGTCTGCGCAGCCTGCTGCGCGGCAACGTGATGCGCGCCGATCTCACGCCGCAGCAGGTGGAGCGCATCAACGCCGCGTTGCTGACCGCCGTGGCGGCGATCGAAAGCGAAATGCATATTCAACCCACGCAGCAGGAGAAGAACTGATGCCCGGCCACCGTTTTAACATTACCGTTGAAGCCCTGAGCGATCGCCAGGGCAACCCCGTCGAGAAAGCACCGCTGAGTTTTGAGGTGACCAACCACGACGATATTCTCGAGATCGTCGAGCGCATTCGGGCGCGTGACGATCTGAACTTCGGCCCCGAGCAGAGCGCGGCCTTCGCCGTAGGATTGAAGCTGTTCTCCGAAGTGATGATCGAAAACCGCAAACACCCGGTGTTCGCTCCGCTGCGCGAGGCGTTTAAGGAATTTATGGTCGGATTGAAGAAGGGCCCGGCGGCGTAAAGGCGCGGCAAACCGTGCCCACCGGGGTTAAGGCATGAAGCGATAGCCGACGCCGGTTTCGGTCAGCAGGTGTTTGGGCCGGGCCGGATCGGCTTCGAGCTTCTGCCGCAAATGGCCCATGTAGATGCGCAGATAGTGGCTGTGCTCCACGTAGTTCGGCCCCCAGACGTGGCTCAACAGCTGGCGTTGGGTGATCACCTTGCCGGCGTTGGCCAGCAGCTCCGCCAGCAGGCGAAACTCGATCGGCGTCAGATGCAGATCTTCGTCGTTGCGCAGCACCCGGCGATTCACCAGATCGACGGTAATCGCCGAAAAGCTCACCAGCGGGCTTTCCTGTTGGTTAGCTGAGTGGCGGCGCAGTGCGACCCGCACCCGTGCCAGCAGCTCGCCGATGCCGAACGGTTTGCTGAGGTAGTCGTCGGCGCCGGCATCCAGCGCGGCGATCTTGTCCTCTTCGGCGTTGCGCGCCGACAGCACGATCACTGGAATGGCGCTCCACTGCCGCAGATCGCGGATGTAGCTCAGCCCGTCACCGTCCGGCAAGCCCAAATCCAGGATGATCAGATCCGGTTTGCGCGTGCCGGCTTCAATCAACCCGCGCTGCAGCGTTTCACTTTCAAATACCCGCAGACCTTCGCTCTCCAGCGCGGTGCGCACGAAGCGGCGGATCTCTTTTTCATCTTCAACAATCAGAATGTTGGTTGGCGTTATGCTCACGTTTCCCCTGCGTTGATTACAGATCGAAGGCGTCGCCGTCGATCTCGGGCGGTTTTTCCAGCGGCAGCACGAAGCGGAAGCTGGCGCCGCCGTTGGCGCCGTTTTCCGCCCAGATGCGGCCGTCATGCACTTCAATAATGGCACGACAAATCGCTAACCCCAAGCCGACGCCGGGGATCGCCGACTCTTTATTGCCGCGTGAAAACTTGTCGAAAATTAGCTGCAGCTGATCGGCGGGGATGCCGGGGCCGTTATCCCAGACCTCGACTTCCAGCCACTCGGGCAGCGTGCGGGCGCGAATGCCGATGGTGGCCTCGGCGCCGGCGTATTTATTGGCGTTTTCCAACAGGTTGGTGAACACCCGTTCCAGCAGGCTGCCGTCGCAGTTGACCAGGATCTGTTCCGGCGGCAGCTCGACCTCGATCGGATGCTGGCTGAGCAGCGGCTCCAGCATGTGCAGCGAAGCGCCGACGATCTCTTCCAGCGACTGCCACTCTTTACGCAGACTGAAACCGCCGGACTGGATGCGCGCCATATCCAGCAGGTTGTTCACCAGCCGGGTGGTGCTCAGCACCTGCTGGCGGATCTGGCTGGCCTGGGTGGCGTGATTGGAGCCTTCGGCCGCCAGGTCCAGCGTGAGGATTTCCGCCTGGCCGAACAGTACCGTCAGCGGCGTGCGCAGATCGTGCGACAGCGCCGCCAGCAGCGAGTTGCGCAGCTGTTCGCGTTCGGCGTCCAGCTAGGCTTCTTCGGCGCTGCGCGCCAGGTGCAGTCGTTCCAGCGCGCTGGCGATCAGCACTGCGAAGGTTTGCAGCAACCGCTGCTGTTCCGGCACCATCAGCTGGCGCAGGTTATTGGGCTCGATCGCCAACAGGCCGAAGGTCTGCTTGGGGGTATTGAGCGGCAGCAACTGGTAAGGCACGCCGGGCAGGGTGTCGGTGCCGGCGCCGGCCGGCAAGCCTTTATCGAAACTCCAGCGCGCGATGGCTTCGTCTACCGACAGCAGCCCGCCTTCCTCGCCGACCATTTGCTGCAGCCGGCCGCCTTCCTGCGGCAGCAGCAGCACGGTTTTCGCCTGGAAGCTGCTGGAGAGGAAATGACGGCTGGTGTTGGCGATGTCGGCCACGGTCAGCGCGCGGCTCAGCCCGCGCGACATTTCGTACAGATGGCGCGCCCGCTGCTCGCGATAGCGCGCCACCCGGGCCTGATAACGCACCCCGGCGGTCAGGTTGCCGATGATGATGCCGACGGCGAGCATCACGCCGAAGGTCAGCAGATACTGCATATCGCTGACGGCGAACGACCATTCAGGCTGAACGAAGAACAGATCGAAACTGGCGACGTTGATCACCGCTGCCAGCACCGATGGCCAGCGGCCGAAGAACAGTGCGACGATCGCCACGCCGAGCAGGTAGACCATCACCAGGTTGGCCTGATCGAAGCCCGGCAGCAGCCACTGCGAGAGCAGGGTGATCAGTGCGCACAGCGCCACCGCCACCGCGCAGCCGCGCAGCTGCATGCGCCATTTCTCATTGAAGCTGCGGCCGTCGTGCTCCTTGCCCGGCGGCGGCTGTGCGGCGTCGCTCTCCAGCGCGACGATCACCAGATCGAGATCCGGGCCCAGCCGGCCGAGGCGATCGGCGAAGCTGCCGCGCAGCTTCCAGCGCTGCTCGCTGCGGCGGCCGATGATGATTTTGCCGAGGTTATGTTCGCGGGCGTAGCGCAGCACCGCACGCTCTTCGGACGGATCGGCCAGGGTAGCGGTTTCGGCACCCAGTTCCTGCGCCAGCCGCAGCGCGCGCAGAATGGCGCGGCGCTGGTTTTCCGGCAGCCGGTGCAGCTTGGGGGTTTCCACGTAGACCGCATGCCAGTGGCAGCCAAGCCGCGCCGCCAGCCGGGCGGCGATGCGCACCAGCTTTTCGTTGCCGCTGTTGTGGCCGACGCACAGCAGAATGCTGTCGCGGGTGTGCCACACTTTCTCGCGCCCCTGAGTGTCACGAAATTCGCGCATCTGGTCATCGACCCGATCGGCGGTGCGGCGCAGCGCCAGCTCGCGCAGGGCGATCAGGTTACCTTTGCGGAAGAAGTGCTCGATGGCGCGCTCGGCTTGGCCGGGAATATACACTTTGCCTTCGTGCAGCCGTCGGCGCAGATCGTCCGGCGGCAGATCGACCAGCACCACTTCGCTGGCCTCGTCAAACACGTGGTCGGGCACCGTTTCGCGCACCCGCACGCCGGTCACGCCGCCCACCACGTCGTTCAGACTTTCCAAATGTTGCACGTTGACGGTCGTCAGCACGTCGATGCCGGCGTCCAGCAGCTCTTCCACATCCTGCCAGCGTTTGGGGTGGCGCGAACCGTGGGCGTTGCTGTGCGCCAGTTCGTCCATCAGGATCAGCGCTGGGTGGCGCGCCAACGCGGCGTCGAGGTCGAATTCCTGCACCAGTCGCCCACGATGCTGGATGCGCTTTTGCGGCAGCAGCGCCAGGCCGTCGAGCAGGGCGGCGGTCTCGCTGCGGCCGTGGGTTTCCACCACGCCGACCAACACGTCCAGCCCCTGAGCGCGCAAGCGCTGGGCCTCCTGCAGCATGGCGTAGGTCTTGCCGACGCCGGCGCAGGCGCCGAAGAATACCTTCAACCGGCCGCGCGGTTTTTCATTGGCCAGCGCCAGCAGGCTGTCGGGATCGGGACGCTGCTGTTCTTCTTCGACCATGACAATTCCTTGTGTTACCAAGCAAAAAGGGGTTCGGCATGCCGAACCCTATCACTATGCTGAATACGGCGCGTTACTTCAACGCATCCAGCGCCAGGTTCAGCTTCAACACGTTCACCACCGATTCGCCCATGAAGTTGGGCGTGGCCCGATCGGTGTTGTCTTCGATCAGTTTGGCGACCTGTTTCGGCGGCAAATGACGCGCCGCCGCGACCCGCGCCAGCTGATACCGCGCCGCGGCGATCGAGATCTGCGGATCCAACCCACTGCCGGAGGCGGTCAGCAGATCGACCGGGATCGGGCCGCTCATCGCAGGATTGGCCTGGCGCAGCTGCGCTGCGCGCTCGGCGATAGCCTTATCCAGCGCCGGGTTGGTGGCCGCCAGGTTGCTGCCGGCGGAGGCCAGCGAATTATAGGCCGAATCGCCGGTGGCCGATGGGCGGCCCCAGAAATAGTCGGCGCGCGTGAAGTTCTGGCCGATCAGTGCGGAGCCGACCGCCTTGTCGCCCTGGTACAGCAGCGAACCGTTGGCCGCGCCCGAAAACAGCAGCTGCGCCAGCCCGGTGGTCAGCAGCGGATAGGCGATGCCGGTGATCAACGTCAGCAGGATCAGCATCACCAGCGCAGGTCGTAAATACGTCATGTTCATTTCCCTCAATGGTTAACCGGCGACGTGCAGCGCGACCAGGATCAGGTCGATCAGTTTGATGCCGACGAACGGCACCAGCAGGCCGCCGACCCCGTACAGCCACAGGTTGCGGCGCAGCAAGGCCGCGGCGCTCAGCGGTTTGTAACTCACCCCTTTCAACGCCAGCGGGATCAGGAACACGATCACCAGGGCGTTGAAGATCACCGCCGACATGATGGCGGAGGCAGGGGAGTGCAGGTGCATCACGTTCAGCGCGTTCAGCTGCGGATAGGTGGCCGCGAACGCCGCCGGAATAATGGCGAAGTATTTGGCCACGTCGTTGGCGATGCTGAAGGTGGTCAGCGAGCCGCGCGTCATCAGCATCTGTTTGCCGATGTGTACCACTTCGATCAGCTTGGTCGGGTTGGAATCCAGATCGACCATGTTGCCCGCCTCTTTGGCGGCCTGGGTGCCGGAGTTCATCGCCACCGCCACATCGGCCTGCGCCAGCGCGATTACCACCCACTGCTCCTGACGACGAGGTTGGACAGATGACGGACGCCACGGTCAGCATCCCCGTGACCGCCACCGGGCTCGAACCGGCCCCGGAGCCCGCGAGCAGTTCGCGTGCCCAGAACCGCAAGGCCCGAAAGAACGCAGCGAAGGATCCCAAGCGCAAGATCACCTGGGACCTGGTCTGGGCGCAGCGAGCCCTGCTCGCGATGGCCGTCCCGCTGCTGCTGTACCAGATCCTGTTCAAGTACGTCCCGGTCTACGGCTGGGCGATCGCCTTTCAGGACTTCAAGCCGGCTCGCGGCAGCAGCCCCTGGCCGGGTCCCCGCAGCCTCTGGAACCAGCAGTGGGTGGGCCTCGAGAACTTCTACAACCTGTTCACCGGTGTCATGGGTGAGCGGTTCATCCGGGTCGTGATCAACACGATAGGACAGTCGGTCCTGACCCTGACCGTCGGTACCCTCGGGGCCATCGTCCTAGCGCTGCTGCTGAACGAGGTCAAGAACCTGCCGTTCAAGCGAGTCCTTCAGAACATCACCTACATGCCCCACTTCCTCAGCTGGGTGATCGTGGCGAGCATGGCATCGGTGGCGCTCTCGCTGCCCTCCTCCGGCGGGTTCATCAACCAGGGCCTCATGAGCCTGCACATCATCGACCAACCGATCCTGTTCCTGACCGAGCCGAACTACTTCTGGGGGATCGTCGCCGGGACGAACCTGTGGAAGGAGCTGGGCTGGAACACGATCATCTACCTGGCCGCGATCACCGCGATCGACCCGAGCCTGTACGAGTCCGCCGAGGTCGACGGAGCAGGCCGCTTTCGCAAGATGTTCAGCATCACGCTCCCGAGCATCAGGCCCACGATCGTCGTGCTGCTCATCATCAACAGCGGCTGGATCCTGTCCACGAACTTCGAGCTGCCGTACTTCCTCGGCAACGGCCTGGTGTCCGACAGGTCCGAGACCATCGACGTCTTCGTGCTGCGCTATGGCTACGAGCTGGGCAACTACAGCCTCGCCATCGTCGCGGGCATCTTCAAGACCATCGTCGCCGTCATCCTGGTGGGCGCGGCGAACCAAGCGGCCAAGCGCCTCAACCAAGAGACGCTGGTCTAGGAGGACTTCATGTCAAGCACCACTGTCGCGAAGCCTCTGGCGCGGCGCGCATCACGGGGCGGGTCACGGCGTCGCAAGTGGACGACCGAGCGGATCATCTTCACGACGCTCAACACGACCTTCCTGCTGGCCCTCGCGGCGGTCATGGTCTACCCGCTGCTGAACACGCTCGCCATCTCCCTGAACGACGGCATGGACGCCGTCCGTGGCGGGATCGGCATCTGGCCTCGGGACTTCTCGCTGCAGAACTACAACGTCGTGTTCAACATGCACACGATCTACCAGGCGTTCTTCATGAGCGTCCTGAAGACGGTCGTGGTGGTGGCGACAAACCTGTTCTTCACCTCGATGCTCGCCTACGCGCTCAGCCGCACAGAGTTCATCTTCCGCCGCCCGATCACCGTGATCTTCGTGCTGACGATGTACTTCGACGCCGGGCTGATCCCCAACTACCTGCTCATCAAGGACCTGGGCATGCTGAACACCTTCCAGGCCTACTGGGTGCCGACGATCATCAGCGCGTTCAACCTGATCATCCTGCGCACGTACATCAAGTCGATCCCTGAGGAGATCATCGAGTCGGCACGGATGGACGGTGCGGGCGAGTTCCGCACGTGGTGGCAGATCGTGATGCCGCTGTGCAAGCCCGCGCTGGCCGTGGTGGGTCTGTTCGTGGCGGTGGGCAGCTGGAACGCCTGGCTGGACACCCTGCTCTACGCCTCGGGCAATCCGGCGTTGACCACCTTGCAGTACGAGTTGCAGAAGCTGCTGTCGAGCTCGATGAACGCCGGCGTGAACTCCGTGGCCGCCACGGGCGCCACGGCCTCTGGCGGGCAGGTCACCACACCGATCGCGCTGCGGTCGGCGATCACCATGGTGGCGGCCGTCCCCATCCTGTTCGTCTACCCGTTCCTGCAGAAGCACTTCGTGTCCGGTCTCATGATCGGCTCCGTGAAGGGCTGATCGCGTCGGCCTCCCGCCCGCCGCAGGAGGCCGACCCCGTCCTCAGGACCCGCAACTGCGCACACTGAAAGGCCCCGACCATTCTCCGTTTCAACCCCGCGTCGCGACTGTGGCGCATCCTGGACTCGCTCGGCTCCATCATCCTGATCAGCCTGTTCTGGCTCCTGAGCCTCGGCCTTGTCGTGACGGCGGGAGCGGGAACGGTGGTCGCCTACGAGGTGTGCCGCCGGTACGTCCTGGGCAAGGACGGTGGCGTCCGGGCCATTGCTTCGAAGGCCTTGCGGCAGAGCTGGAGGCAGGCGACCGTCGTCGGTCTGCTGGCCGTCCCGGTCGCGGCCGTCGGCATCCTCTCGCTCTCCTACCTGCCCACTCGCGGGCTGGCCGAGGTCTGGGTGCCGCTCATTGTCGTCGGACTTTTCCTCCTGCTCCTGGTCTTCTGGTGCCTCCCCCTCGTAGCCCGCTTCACCAACCCCACCTGGCGCCAGGTGCTCAACGGGCTCACGTTGGGGCTGACGACGCCCAGCCTGACGTTCCTGCTCGGGATCGTCGTGGTCCTCGGGGGCGTCGCCATCTGGAACTTCATGCCCGCGGTGTTCGTGGCGCCCGGCCTGATCCTCCTGTGGTGGTGCTACCTGCTCGAGCGGTTCTTCGTCGCCCGGGGGTACGTGCAAATGGAGCCGAAGGAGGCAGAGGCCTGACGCTCTCCAGCCGTGGACCTGAGTTGTCTCGTGAAGCGGCTCGCGGCGATCTTGTACACAGAACGGTGGGGGTGGACCAGCTTCGGTGGCCTGGGCACCGACGTATGGGAGGTGCGAGTGGGACGGCAGGTTCGCCGGTTCCGGCACACCCCTGACTGGACGTTTAATCCACGCTGGTGGCGAGAGCGGCGGATTCCTATATCGGTTCTGATGACCGGGCGGGTCCTAAGGGACGTCTCGTAACTGGGTGAAGGAGTTGCCCGGCACCGGCCCGGTGGTCAGCCGGCGAGGATGATGTTGTGGAGGTTGGCGATGCCGGAAGCGGCGTCGGCCAATGTGTGGGCGGCACGGCGGTAGTCGCGCAGGATCGTGAAGCACTTCATCCTGGCCAGGGCGTGTTCGACCCCTGCGCGGACGGTGCGGTGTTCGACGTTGAGTGCTTCTTTCCAGGCGGGCAGGTCGGTGCCGTCGGCAGGCTTGCGGTACGGCATGATCACCTCGGGGTTGCCGCGGTAGCCGCCGTCGGCCATCACCGGCCGCCCGTCCAACTTCTCGGCGATGCCGGAGGTGCGGTAGACGATGGTGTCGTTGCGGTTGCCGGGCTGCGGGTCGCCGACAGCGACGACCAGGCGGGTGCTGGCGTCGATGGCGACCTGCAGGTTCGTCGAGTACCGGTAGTTCTTGCTCCGGGCGGCCAGGCGATGGTCGCGGGTGGGGACCAGCGTGCCGTCGACGATCGCGATCTGCTCGACCGGCCGTTTGCGTACCGGCGCCAGGGCCAGCAGAGGGGCGAGGGTGTCGATGACCCGGTGCGCCGCGGGGCCACTCGCGGAGGCTTCGCAGGCGAACACCGATGCGTTCGGCGGTGCGGGCCGCGAGGATGGGTCGGCTTGCGCACAGGTCGGCGATCTCGTCGAGATTGTCCAGTCGGTTGAGGTCAACCAGGAGACCGGTTGCCGTTCCGGTGAAGGCGGGTTGGGTGGCGAGCCACCGTGCCGATTCGATCAGTGTGGTCCGGTCGGCACTGGACGGCTGGTAGCCGGATCGGACGGCCGCGCCGCGGGACAGCGGGGCAACGATCGTCAGCGTCAGGTACGCCGCCTCGACGGGGGATCGGCCGCTTGGCGGTCGGCTGATCGTTTTGGACGGCCGCCGGTTGAGTGGCCATGGCGTGCGGCACGCCACCGGCCAGCGGTACCACCTCGCCAGCGGCGCCGTTCACGCCGCCCATGCCGGCACCCTCGTCCGCCGTAGCGGCTCCGGCACGGTGCGCCGGACGGCTGCCCAGGGAGCGCCCGCCTGTCGCACAGTGCCGCGGACGGTAGAGCCATCAGATCGATACGAGTTCTGGAGGCGTTTGTATCGGACAGATCCAGCCATAGAGCGACCTGGCTACGCGATCTGTTGACTTTCATCTGATGACCGTCGTACCGTTCGCAGTGACAGCCTTCGATGGCGGGCATGGCGACCGGGCCGGCGCCGTGTTACCGGGCGGCCTCTGGGCGCGGTCGTCAATGGGTGTTGGGGTTCGCAAGCCCAGTTCCCTGTCTACGTATGCCGGCATTCGAACGGCAGAGGGAGTTCCATGATGTCCAGGCGTAGATCCCTCTTTGGACCCGTCGCGTTCGCAGTAGCTCTCGTCTTGGCCACGGGTGGCACGATGCTGAGTGGCGGCCTCGGCGGCACCGCGTCGGCCGCGAATGCCGTCCCACTCGCGGCGACGGCCGGATGTGGCAAGGCCCCGGGATTGAACAGTGGCACGCACACGATCCAGAGCGGCGGCCAGAATCGCAGCTTCATCCTGCGGGTGCCCGCCAACTACAACAACAACAACCCGTACCGGTTGATCTTCGCGTTCCACTGGCGCGGTGGCACCATGAACGACGTCGCGTCGGGCGGGAGCAGTGGCAGCATCTGGTCCTACTACGGGATGCAGGAGCAGTCGAATAACAGCGCGATCCTCGTCGCACCGCAGGGTATCGGCAACGGCTGGCCCAACTCCGGTGGTCAGGACATAACCTTCGTCGACGACATGATCAGGCGGATCGACGATGCTCTCTGTGTCGACACGACGCTGCGCTTCGCCCTCGGTTTCAGCTACGGCGGCGGCATGAGCTACTCGATCGCGTGCAGCCGGGCCAACGTCTTTCGGGCGGTCGCGGTCTACTCCGGCGCGCAGCTGAGCGGATGCAGCGGCGGCACCCAGCCGATCGCGTACTTCGGCCTGCATGGCATCTCGGACAACGTCCTGAACATCTCTCAGGGCCGTTCGCTGCGGGACACGTTCGTACGCAACAACGGCTGCGCCGCCCAGAACCCGCGCGAACCGTCGCAGGGCAGCGGGCAGCACTTCACCACCCTCTACTCGTGCCGGGCGGGTTACCCGGTGCAGTGGGCCGCGTACGACAGCGGCCACGGGCCAGCTCCGGTGGACGGATGCTCCGGCTGTGAGGACGGCGCCCGGACCTGGACCAGGGCAGAGGTGTGGCGGTTCTTCGCACAGTTCGGGGGCACCCCGCCGACCACCCCACCCACGACCCCGCCGACCACCCCACCGACCACCCCACCGACCAGCCAGCCGCCGGGCAGTTGCACCGCCACGTACAAGGTCGTGAACCAGTGGCAGGGCGGCTTCCAGGGTGAGGTAACCGTGACCGCCAGCGCCGGCGCCCTGACCGGGTGGCGGGTCAGCTGGACCTTCGCCAACGGGCAGGCCATCACGCAGATCTGGGGCGGCCGCAACGCACCGAGCGGCAGCACCCAGAACGTCACCAACGAGAGCTGGAACGGCAACCTCGGTGCGGGCGCCTCGACCACGTTCGGCTTCCTCGGCACCTGGAACGGCACCAACAGCATGCCCGCCCTGACGTGCGCGCGGGCATAGCCGTGACGATCACCTGCCACTTCTGGAGCGGCGCCCAGGTCACGTACTACATCACCTGGTTCAGCAGCACGGTCACCGACACCACCAGCTGACCTCGACAGGGTGCCGCGGCCTACCACCGGCCGCGGCACCCTCCACATCCGACGGCGAACGCTCACCATCGACACGATCCGTCCGTATGCGCCCTGGCCGAGCCGGGAGGGCTACACCAAACGGCCAGCACCGCGCCCAGGCGCTGCTCGACGCCGGCGTGCGCCGGGTCCTCATCGAACGCGTCGCTGATTGACCAGCCGTCGATGCGGCGGTGCGGGACGCTTTGGCAGCGGTGGCACCGCGTGATCGCCGAACCCGAACCGGCGCAATGCCGGCAACGTCAGCCCCCGTTCTCGCTGCTGGCTCCCCGCCCGATGCTCGGGACGCTGGCCATGCGAGCTTTCGCTCGGCGACCGGTGTCCGGCCTGAGCACGCAACGCTCAACCGGTGTGGCGTGTCCGATCCAGCTTCCAGCGCACTTGGAATGTCAGCGCCGCGGCCATCAGCACCGCCGGGACCACGGTGAAGCCGATCAACAGGGCGGTGTGGGCGGACTCCGGCTGCGTCACGGTCTGCCCCTCGGTGGTGGCGATGAAGCCGCCTAGGGCGAGCACGGCCGAGTACACGTACGGGCCGATTGCGGTGCCGGTGGCTTCGGTGGCAGTCCAGACACCGGTGTAGGCGCCAGCCCGGACGGTACCGCGCTGCTCGGCGGCCGCGACCGCATCCGGGACCATCGAGAACGCGAACAGCTGCAGCCCGGCGAACGCGATGCCCAGGACGCCGACCACCGCGACAGCCGGCCCGGTGCCGTAGCCGAGCAGCGGCGCCAGCGAACCGGCCACGAAGACCGCCTGGCAGATCAGCAGGCCACGCTGCTTGCCGATGCGCCGGGACACCTGCATCCACACCGGACCGGCGATGACCGCTGGACCGAGGAACGCCCCCATGAACACGGCGGTTAGTCCAGAGTCCTCGAAGACGTACTTGGTGTAGAACGGCAGCGCTGCGAGGAACAGGTGAGTAGTGGTGCCGGTGAACAGGTAGGACAGCACCAGCGCGCGGAAGTCGGGGTCCCGCCAGGCGACCGCGATGTCACCGATGGTCGAGTGGGCCGCCTGCTGGTCGGGCATCCGGAAACCGGCGTGGGCAGTGAGACGCCGTACCCCGGTCAGTGCGACCAGCCCGGAGATCACCATGACGCCGGAGAGCAGCAGGGCCATCCAGCCGTAGTCGCCGCGCCGTCCCGACTCCACCAGCGCCGGTGCGGCCACACCGGCACCAAGCAACCCGAGGGTGAGGAAAAGCATCCGGAACATGAACACCCGGGTGCGCTCGTGGTACCCGACTCGAAGATCGGACGGGGTGGTCAGGTAGGGCACCTGGAAACACGCGAAGAGCAGGTTGCCGGCGATGAACCAGCCGCCCACCCAGAGCGCCGCCGATGCGCCGGAGAAACCGGCGGGCACCGAGAACATCGCCACCATGGCCACCGGAAGCAGCAGACCGACCCGCAGCATGCCGAGCCGGTGTCCGCTGCTGCGCGCTTCCCGGTCGGATCGGCTGCCCAGCATCGGATGCACGATGATGTCGATGATCTTCGGCAGCAACAGGGTGAGACCGGCCAGGAACGGCGAGACCCCGAGCGTATTGGTGAGGAAATAGAGCAACAGCAGGCCGGGAACGGTCACCCAGACGCCCATCCCGACCGAACCGGTGGCGTACGCGATCAGGTCACCTGCCCTGGTCCGCACCTCGCCCGCCGCCCCGCGCAGCGCCGTCATCGGGTCGCCTCGTGCCGTGCGACCACACCCGCGGCAAGCTCGGCGCCCTGGAACGCGCCGGAGCGGACCCGGCCGGCGAGGATGCGCGCCACGATCCGATCGGTCAGCGCGGGCAGGTGACGGGCCAGGAAGAACTCGACCGCGCCCCGCCGGGTGGTGGGTAGATCACGGCGAGGACGACGACTGAGCGCGGCGCGCAGCACGGTCCGGACCACCCCGTCCAGCGGCTCGTATTGGCTCATGCCCTCCAGCGAGAGCCCGGCCGCGGCCGTCGAGTCGTGGATCGGGCTTCGTACCGCCGACGGGTACACGCAGGTGACGCCGACATGGGTGCCGAGCTCCAGACGCAGCGCGTCCGCGTAGGCGACCAGGGCGCGCTTGGAGGCACCGTACGCAGCGGCCAGCGGCAACTGCATGACGGCCATCCGCGAGCTGAGCATGACGATCCGGCCACCAGAGGCGACCAGCGCGTCCACACATGCGGCGGTGACCCGCCAGGTGCCCAGCAGGTTGATGTCGAGCTGGCGGCGTACTTCCGCGCCCGGCGCCAGTTCGGCCGGGGCGGGCCCACCGATCCCGGCGTTGTTGATCAGCAGGTCGAGCCCACCGAGCTGGTCAATTGCTTCGCGTACCACCGCCGGCACCGCGTCGTCGTCGGTGATGTCGCAGGCCAGGACCCGGACCGGGTCATCAGCGCGGGGGGCCAGGTCCAAACCGACGACCTGGGCCCCCATCTCGTCCAGCCGGGCACAGATGGCCCGGCCGAACGTGCCGGAGGCACCAGTGACGAGGACACGCAATCCGCGGGGGTCTCGGGCGCTCAAACCACACTCTCCTCGGCGGTGAAGGTGCGTCCGCCCCGGGCGAGGCGATTCCGGCCCGCCGCGACCTCCCTGGGCAGGTCGGCGACGTACCGGTCGAAATCGATACGCATGTGCGGCCGCGCGTTCGTGCCCCACCGCTCGATGGCGGCGCGCAAGGCTCGCTGCACGGCGTGCTGCTGTTCGTCGATGCCGGGCAGGGCATAGCCGCCGGAGAGATACGCGGCGACCAGTTTGGCCTGGACCTCCACGACCGGCAGAGCGGCACCGGTGGACTGCATCAGGCCGACGAATGCCAGGCTGGGGTCGTCGAGATGGAAGACCCGCTGGTACAGCGGCAGCTGCTGGGGGTCGGGGCCCAGCCATTGAGGGGACAGGAACGGGATACTCACCCGGTACCCGGTGGCCCAGACGATCACGTCGACCGGGTCGGCGCTGCCGTCGGTGAACATCACCCGTTCCCCGTCCAGCCGTTCGATGCCGGGACGTGGGGTCACCTCGCCGTGGGTGAGCCGGTGCAGGATCGTGTCGCTGATCGTCGGATGGTTCTGGAACAGGCCACCGGCCGGGGCGGGTAAGCCGTACCTCTGCGGGGTCCCGACGGCGAGCCGCAACAGGGTCTCGGCGATGCGCTGCCGCAGCCGCCACGGCAGGGCGGCGAGGGTGCCGCCGGTCGCGTCGGCCGGGCGGCCGAACAGGTACTTGGGGACGATGTGGACGCCGCGCCGGGCGGAGAGCAGGACCGGCCCCCGAGCGACGTGCGAGGCGTCCACCGCGATGTCCATGGCCGAGTTGCCCATGCCGACGATCAGCACCCGCCGATCCCGGAAGACGTCCGGAGTTCGGTAGTCGTGGGCGTGCATCTGGGTGCCGTGGAACGTCCCCGGATAAGCCGGATCCGGATAGCGCGGATGCCAGTTGTGGCCGTTCGCGACCACCACGGCGTCGTACCGCTCGGTGTCACCGGACTCGGTCGTCACCGCCCAGAGCCGGTCACGCTCGACGCGGGTGACCGTGCTCCCGAACCGGATGTGTGGAATGAGCCCGAACGACTGCGCATAGTCGGCCAGGTAACTGGCGACGTGACTGGCCGACGGATAGTCGGGCCAGTCCGCGGGCATCGGAAAATCCGCGAACTCGGTGCGGCGTTTGCTGGTGTTCAAGTGCAGGGAGGCGTACGCCGGAGACAGGCCGCTGCTGTTGTCCCTGACCCACAGGCCACCGGGCCGGTCACCCTTTTCGTACGCCACCACCGCACAACCGGCGTCGAGCAGCGCCTTCACCGTGGCGAGACCGGCCGCTCCCGCACCGATCACCGCCACCCGACTCGAAGAAACGGCCATGGTGCTCCTCGACGGTTGTAGCTTCCGCCAAACCGTAGGGCCTGGCACGGGGGCGAATACATGGCGTGGACCACGCAGTTTTGGGTTCTTGTTGTAGCGCACCACAACGGCGGGGAGCATGACAGGATGACGCATCCGGACGGCTGGACGACGATGGTGGACCTGATCGAACGCGTCGTGGGCGATGACGAACTGCTGCCGTCGGTGGTCGCCGGAGTCCGTACCACCGTGCGGGAGGTCTCCGCACTGCCCACCTCCGACATCGCCGGGCACACCCGCGCTCTGCTGGTGGCCGCAACCCGCGCATTGGCCGCACGGCGCGGCCCCACCGAAGCTGAGCTGTCGTTCGTCGCGGACCTCGGTGTCACCCGTGCCCGGCAGGGCGTGCCGATCGAATCGGTGCTGGGCGCGATCCACTTCGCCGAGCGCGCGATCTGGGCCCGGGCCCGGGAACTCGCCCGGGACCAAGGCGTCAGCGCCGAGCAACTGCTGGACGTCCGGGACCTCTACGACGACTGGGCCGAGGCCGTCCGGGCCCGGCTGATCAGCGCGCATCGGGCTACCGGAGCCAGCACGGATCCGCTTCCCGGGCGCCGGGACACGGCACTGCTGCGGCGGCTGCTCCAGGGTGGTTCGGCGGCCACGCTGGCAGCCGCCGAGGCCGGCCTTCCGGTCACCGACGGGCTGTGGGTGCTCGTCGCCCGGCCCGGGGAGACCGCCGCCGGCATCGAACGAGCCGTGCGCGAGCACCCGCCGGTGCTGTGCGCAACCGTGGACGACCTGATGGTCGGAGTTCTGTCCCGGGCTCCGTCCGCCCGCCTGAAGGGGACCGGGGCCGTGGCAGGGCTCGCCGGTCCGGCCGAACCGGAGAAACTCGCGCCGGTGCAGCGGCTCGCCACCGCGGCCCTGACCGCCGCCGAGTCCACCGGCCGCACCGGGCTGATCCACATTGCCGATGTGGCCTGGCTGGCGGCGTTGACCGAGCGGGCAGACCTGGCAACGGTGCTGCTCGACCGGTACGCGCCCGCTTGGGCGACACTCGGACCGACTGCCGAATCGGTGGCGCACGCCGTGCTCGCCTGGCTGGAGAGCGACCGCGATGTCGACCTCGCCGGAGCGAGACTTTTCGTGCACCCCAACACGATTCGCAATCGGGTCCGGCGCTTCGCCGCCGTCACCGGCATCGACCCGGCGGGCGCCTTCGGCGCCATGACCGCCTGGTGGCTTTGCCGAACCTGGCTGCACGACGCGACCTGATCTCGCACCGTAGGGCGTGTAGTCGAGGCGGTTATTCCAGTATCGAACGATACGTTGCCGACACAGGATCACCACCCTCCCACCAGACGGGAAGATCGGAGCCGAAAATGGGAAAGAAAAGGCCGTGACCCTTGTTTCCGCAGGTTACGACCTTGATCTTTTGCACGCCCGCCCGAAGGGACTCTAGCCCCTAACCTTCTGTCACGGTCCGTAGTGGCCACAGCCTTGTCGTTGATTGTCATAGATAAACGCTGAGCTGCACCGACATGACCACGCGATAGCCATCCTTTGTCACCGATTGTCGACCACTAGCCTCGATCATTCACCGCTGATGTCGGCCGCTTCGGTCCCGCGCCTGTGATCGCTGGTGTTCGATGCGGTCCGGTCGGGGCATGGTGAGGGGCCGTCTGTCGCGGCGGTGGGCGTGGTCTCCTGGGTCCCCCGGTCGTCGGGACAGGGCTGAGTTGGTCAGCCGAGGGCGGGATTGGCCGCGATCCGGCTGTTACCGTCAGTAGCCATCTCGACCTTGTCACTGGCTGTCGAAGTTCAGTACTGAGCTGCGCAGACATGATTAAGCGATGATCGCTACTTGTCACTGGTTGTCACCCACGGGCGAGGGTTTTCGGGGGCAAACGGGGGCCGACAGGGCGCGCCAGTCCAACGCGTCCCGCTGCCCTACCAGCAGAACACCCGTCACCAAGGGAGCGGCGCGCTCCTACCCATCGCTGCACGCCCGCCAAAACCCAACCGGGTCCGACGCTGTCAGCATCGATCCCGTTGCTATAGCGGCTGATCGATTGGCAGTGCTCCACTCTCGACATCCATGTGGTGGAGCAGCTCGTGGGGATTAGCCTCATCAGCGTCTATAGGCTCTTGGTTCTGCTTCCCTCGCTCTTCGTCTCTTCGCACAGCCTACATCGAGGATCTACGCCGGGCTGCCGCTGGCCGACGGGGCGCGGGGCAGTCGGAAACCCCTCGATCGGCTCTCGTGCAGCCCGCTGGCCTGCCATATCATGCAGGTCAACCGTCGTGCCCCTTTCTGGAACCCCACAGGCATCCTGTGCCCCGATCAGAAATCGGAACCGGTTGGCGCCCCCCCAGCTCCAGCATCAGGTTGCCGCCTGCTGCGCCATACCCTTTACCATGCCCCCGCCGACGTCGTGGTGATCGGTCCACGAGCGCAGCTAGATGTACTGGTTTGCGCCTTCGTCACGTTGTATGAAGTCGTGGTGCACGTCGATGGTGCCGTCCGCATCGATCGAAAGCGCAACCCAAGTGCGGACGTTCACAGGTGCCGACGCCGGCAGGTGGACCAGGATTGGCCCGCGATCGGTGGGGACGGTGAGAGATAGTTGAGCGCGGGCGAGGGCAGCACCCGCGGTGAATGCCCGGACTTCGACGTCAACGGGCAGGTAGAGCCCATCCCTGCACTGCCTGACGATCATCCTCTCCGGCTCTCGACCGTCGAGCACGTCTTTTACGAGTTCCACGTGCTCGCTAACTTTCCGCGCGTGGTAGATATGCTGCTCGGCGTCGCCGGTAGCGATGTAGGCGTGCAGGTCCAGGTCCGGAACCACTGGATCCCAGGAGAGCTTGAGGGTTGCTTGCGGGGCGACGAGCTTCGGTTTGGGTGGCGGCAGCGCGGCAGCGATCTGCTGCTGAAAACTGCTGCAGCCCGGTGCACCCGGATGTACATAGTCGTGCACATGTGCCCGATGCCGCCGACTCTGGGGAACGTAGATGATGGCGGAAGGGC
This sequence comes from Micromonospora sp. NPDC049891, assembly GCF_040660295.1. Taxonomy (NCBI): domain Bacteria; kingdom Bacillati; phylum Actinomycetota; class Actinomycetes; order Micromonosporales; family Micromonosporaceae; genus Micromonospora; species Micromonospora sp. NPDC049891. Next base: position 45,604 of record NZ_JBFAML010000034.1, on the reverse strand, counting down.
TTACCGGCCCGTACGCAGCCAAGATGACAACCGCCTTCGGCAGGCCACCGCTGTAGTCGGCCAAGGCCTGTCCAGGATTCTTGGCAGCCGGCCGCAGGTATTGTTTTGCCTCGACCGCGAGGACCGTGTCACATTGTGGATCGGGGCCTGCGAGGAACCTGTAGTCGGGTTGGATGCCGTTCTTGCGTGAGGCACCGATCGGGTTGTGGTACGGCGACCGTAGCTCGGCCCAGAGTTCGATGGGACCGGCAGCGCTTTCCATGTCCGCTATGGGAGTGGCCCGAAAAGGGAAGGCCAGTATGCCCTCCTGGACTCGGAAGGTCAGTCGTTCGGGGAGCGCTTTGTCGAACTCAGTCACGAGCCACGCCGAGTAGAACTCGTGCCTCCGGCCCCAGATCGGCAACGCGAGCATTGTCTCAACGGCCTCGCGCAGCACCTCTACGTCGACGGGCGCCAATCGAGGTCGTCGAGCCATTCGCGGAGTCTGGCTGCGGTCCGGGCTCCACGAGACCGATCTTCTGCTGCCATCGCCGCTTCCCCGTGCAGGCCGAACAGACGAGTGGGGAGCCAGTTCTCTGCGTCGCTAGTTCGGACAAGGTCGGCGTCAGGCGGGAGCAGGTCAGAGACACTAGACCGAAGCGAGAGCCGGTTGGGAGCCAAAGATCGGGCCCTGTCGAGGTACGCACGCAGCACGGTCATCGCCTCGGCCACTGCGCCATCGAGTGCCGAGTCGCCGGTCGGCGCTGGTGCGGGCAGATCATCTGGCCAAGAACCGGCGGTGTAGGTTGCGGCCCACACTTCCAACCCCGACGGCCGATCGCTGATGTGATGCGCGAAGGGGAAGGTCCATAGCTGACGGTGTGTGATCTCGAGCCGCAGCACGGTCTCGATGCTTCTCTGGGTCACGCGCGCCTGCTCACGGAACGCGGACAGCAGAAGATCAAGCTGGTCACTCTCGGAAAACTCGTACACGATCCGTAGGTTGTCGCTGGTTGCGCTGGTCGCGGCGATCCGCTCATACAATCTGAGCAGGTCCATCATCATCATTGCGAAGGGCTGCAGCTCGCGCAGCAGCGTGCGTACGAGGGTCTCGGCTGGTACGCCCCGCCGGTGGAACTCTTGGGCTACATCACGTCCCGGGGCTAAGCCAAACTCGGTCCTGACCCTCTGAACGATATCCGCGTCGTAGTCACGCGGGCGCAGTTGCCCAAGCCCGCAGAGCCTCCGCCACAGATCAGCCGCGGAGTCGATGCGATCCACATCGTTAGACTAAAGCTACGGGCGCTCCTCGTCTCGCCAGCGGCCGTATAGAACTTGCGTCACACCGTGAAGCCGGCTCAATGGGACGGCGCAAACTGGCAGGCAGGTCAGCAGCGACCAGTTCGACCAACTGGTGCAGGAACGGCGGCAGCAGCACAGGCAGCAGCTCGAACTGGCCATCGGGCACCATCACCCTCAGCCGGCTCATTCCGGTGGCCAGGAACAGCAGCATCGCCGCAGTGCTCGCTCGGGCTCTCGTGGACGGCGCAGGTTCGAGCAGGGCTTGGCGCAGCAGCAGCCGGCTAAGGCCGAACGTGATGCCGAAGAACCACTGTTTCAGGCCCGGGCACTCAGGCGGAGGCTGACTGGCAGCCAGCGCGTCGAGCTCGGCCTCGACGGCGCGCTCGTGCGACCGGTGACGGCAAGGTGGTCTGGGCGACCATCCACGGTCACGGTCACTCGATGCCCTGATGGCTTGCCCGCACCGGCATGTTGACCGCGACTCGGTTGGCGGACCGCTGGTCAACCGTAGGGCCGCTGTGCGGCTGGCGACTCGGGGACGGCCGGAGAGACCGTGATCACATTCACCGGTGACCAGTCCTCGGTGGGTGTGCGCACAAAAACGGACTAGTCCAGCAGGACGCGGAGGGCATCGAGCCGGGTCGCCAATCCCGGCCGGGCCCGGCGCAGCCCGGCGTGGTCGTCGCGGAGCTGGAGCATCTGTCCCCAGAGCACGTTGCGGCTCTGCTCCAGCCAGGTGACGGCGTCCTCGACGCGGCCAGCACGCAGGGCGAATGCGGCCGCGCCGGTGCCCAGGCCTTGAACGGTGGTCAGGTGCCGCTCGCGGGTCTCCCGGTCCAGCCCGTGCCAGACGAATTCCGGCAGCAGGTCGACGGTGGCCGCGAACGCGGGTATCGCCGTCTCCGCCTCGCCGGTGGAGGCGGCGGTCACCCACAGCCGGGCGGCCTCGAACCGTTCCGCGACGGAGGCGGCCGCGGTCCCGGTGACCGCCCGCCAGCAGTCCACCGCCCGTGCCCGGTCGGGGTCCGGACGGTTCCACAGTGCCCGGCCCAGGGCCGTCAGGGATCGGGCGTGGTGCGGTGTGCCGGGCGGGCTCGCGGCGACGGCCCGCTCCGCGAGGATCAGGGTGTCCTCCGGGACGGTGACCTCCGGCCGGTCCCGTGCCATGTGCACGGCGGCAGCGAGGTTGCACAGGTGCAACGCCTGGTGGTGCGGTGCCGGCGCAGTCTCCTCCACGGCGTGCCGGAGCTGGTCGAGCGCCACCGTCAGGTCGGCGGTATCCCCGCCGCGCTCGAACCGGGTCAGGAGTGCCCCGGCGAGGCTGCCGCGGTACAGGGCGCGGTCGACGGCCTGGCCGGGTGCGGCACGTCCCGCCTCGTGCAGGCAGGTCACCGCCTCCGCCAGGGTGTCGCCGTCACCGTCGCGCTTGTACGACCGCACCAGCGCGATCCCCAGATTGTGCAGGTACTGGCCGCGGTCGGACCGTACCGTTCCGGCGGCCGCCACCGCGTCGCGGCCGGCGCTGATCGCCTCGTCCAGGTCGGCGGCCTGGCCGGTCACGTCGTGGCGGGTACGCAGCAGGTTGCCGAGGTTGGACAGGAATAACGGGCGTTCCGGGTGCCACTGTGGTGCCTGCGCCACCGCGGCCCGGCACAGCACGACGGCGGTGGTGAGATCGGTCAGGTCGCCGGACAGGGTGAACCTGCTCAGCAGCGCTTCGGCGAGATTGACCAACGCGGTGACCCGGTTGACGTCGTGTTCGCCGAGTCCGGCCAGCGCCGCCCGGTAGACGTCGATCGCCTCGTCCAGGCCTGCGCTGTCCCGTCCGTACCGATGCCGGGCATGTAAAGCGCCGCCCAGGTTCAACAGCCGGCCGAAGCGCGCCCGATCGCCCGGGCCGGAGGATTCCAGCGCCCGGCGGTGCACGGCGATGGACGCGTCGATGTCGGCGGTATCGCCGGTCGCGGTGAACCGGGATCGCAGCACCTCGCCGAGTTCGCCCGGCGGCGCCGCGCCAGTGTGCGACAGCACCGCCACCGCCTCGTCGAGGTCCTCGATCCGGCCGGTGGCCTGGTGGCGGCGGTGCAGCGCCCGCGCCAGCGTCGCCCGCAGCCGGCCGGCGTGCCGATCGGTGACATCGATGCCGGCGACCGCGGCGCGGGCGAGCCGGACGGCACCGTTGAGGTCGGCCGGACGCCGCTCGTGCAGGTGGCGCAGGATCCGGATGTCGGCGAGGGTGCCCAGCACGATCGGCCGGTGCGGGGACGACGGCCCGAGTTCGTCCAGCGCCCGGCCGCCGATCAGCAGCACGGTGCGGAAGCCGTCGGCGGACATGCCGGTGTGCGCGGCCTGACCGAAGACCGCCAGGGCGTTGACCAGGACCCGGCCGCGTTCCGGCGCCTCCGGTGGCATCACCCGCATCGCCCGGCGCGACGCGGCCAGTGCCCGGGTCAGATCCTCCTGATCCCCGGTCTCCACCCACCGGTCGTGCAGCGCGATGCTCACCGTCGCCAGGCTGACGCCCAGCTGGGTGGCGTCGGCAGCCGGTCCGGCGACGCCGCGCTCGCCGAATGCCACCGCCTCGTCGAGGTCGGCGAGTACACCGCGGTGCTCGTACCGGTCGCGCAGGGTTTCGCTCAGTGAGCAGAGCAGGCTGGTGGTGACGGTGTCGCCGGACGGCAGGGCGTCGGCCGCGATGCGGCCGAAAGCGATGGCCAGGTCGAGCAGGCCGATGTCCCCGTCGTCGCGGGCCAGGCCCGCGAAACATTGATGCAGATTGCTCAGGGCGTACGAGTGGTGCCGGGGCCCGGTCGGTGCCAGCGCGGTGTGCAGCATCCAGAACAGGCCGTGCCGGAGTGCCTCCGGGTCGCCGGTGCGCTGGTATCCCCGCATCGCCGCCAGCCCGGCCCGCAGCGGGATGCGCAGCGCGGATTCCACCCGTTGCAGGGCGGCCCAGACCGGAGCCGGCACGTCCGGCGCCGGGATCGCCGCGTAGAGCGCGAGTCCCGGGCGGGCCACGATGTCCGCGTCACCGGCGGCGCACGTCCAGTGCAGGTCGGCCAACGTCCGCAACAGAGCGGCGTCAGGCGTGCCGGAGGTCCCCAGGTCGAGCAGCACCCGGCTCAGCAGGGTGGTCAGCCGGTCACGCAGATCCGGATCGGTCGCCGGGTCGACCGGGTTCGGCTGCCCGGCCCGTTCCCGCACGAGCCCGGCCAGAGCGGTGACACTCACGGGCCGGTATGGGTGTACGGCATCCAGACGCTCGGCTCCCCCAGCCGGTCCGCACGCAGGGCACGTACCGCATGGTGCAGGGCGACGGCGGAGCGTTCCGGGCGCAGCATCGCGCCGTCGGCGAGCGATCGGTAGACCGACTCGGCGACGGTGGGAGCCGTGTCGTCCCAGATGGACCAGAGGGTGGCGATGACGTGCCGGTAGCCGGTGTAGTGCAGCGCCGCGGCGAGAGTGATCGCCTCGTCGGGCAGGGTGGTGCCGCCGGTTGCGGTCTTGCACGCGGACAGGTATGCCAGGTCGCTGTGGTACTGCCGGGCGCTGATGTCGGTGACGGTGAGCATGCCATCGGTGAGCAGCACGCCGCCCTGTGCCGGGTCGTCGAGATTCTGGTCGCCGTGGCAGGCGAAGTGGACCCAGCGGTGGCCGGACAGCGCCTCGCGGACGGCGTCCACGGTGGCGCCTGGGCCCTGCAGAACCGTGCTGCCGAGGCCGTCCAGTCCGGTGAGGAGGGCGACCTCGCGTGCCACGTTGGGCAGCGCCGGCTGGCCGGGGGTCTGCGGCATCGCGACCACCAGCAGGGCGTCACGTACCGCGGAGTCCTCCTCGGCCGTGGGGGGCGGGCGCCGGGCCTCCAGCAGCGCCCGCAGCGTTGGCGTGTAGGAGGACACCACCCGTTCGATCACCGACTCTCCGGGTGTCTCGTGACGGCCGGCCGCGTGCAGCGGCAACAGGGTGAGCAGACCGGTCGGGCACCACCACAGGCGCGGCCACCGGTCGCCGCCGGGCGGCGCGGTGAACCCGAGCCTGGTCAGGACCGGCTCGGTGACGTGTTCCCAGCACCATTCCAGCACCAGGGACAGGCGTTGCTCCAGGTCGATCATGTCGAGTTCGTACGTCTGGACGGCCCCCCGCATGCCCTCGTCGTCCAAGGCGCCGGCTCGGTACTGCTCGGACGCGGATGTCAGGGCCAGCGTGACATCCTGGAACCGGTCGACCGTTTCGAGATAGGCGGCGATACGGTTGATAATCTCGGGGTACGTCAGGGAGCCGAGTTCGACGACATCCACCCCCCCGGTGGTGACGAGCAGGGCGTCGCACCGCCAACGGCTCACATTGATGACCACGACCGGACCGTCGGCGGCGGCCGGCAACAGGCTCTCCAGCGACGGGGGCCGGAGGAAATCCGTGAAGCCCGGCAGCTCGCGCACCTCGGCGACCAGGTCGTCCCACTGGCGGGCGAGGGTCATCCGCCGGTCCAGGTGGTGCTGGTGATCGGGCCATGTCTCGGGCTTCGCCATGGAGCACCTCCGGACGGACAGTGTGGGCGCGGCGCCGGCGCACGAACCACCGTACGGTGTTGCCAGGTTTTCTACTGGGAAGGATCGGCCACGGTGGCACTGAGCGAACGGGACGCCCACGAATGGCTCTGTACCCAGCTGGCGCCGCTGCGCGCCCGGGCTCGCGAAGGTGGCTGGGAGGACAAACTGGAGCGGACCGTCCGGACCGTGCAGGACGGAGGTTCAGCCGTTCGAGCGTGCCGGCTGCTCGGTTACCGCGGTCACGCCGAGAGCGTCCGGGGGACGTTTTCCGGCGGGATCCCGCTGGCGCGGCTGGGTCTCGACCCGCTCGTCCGGCGTGGCGAGTACGTGTGCCCGAAGAGCAACTGCGGGCGCCGGGCCGGGGTACGGCCGGACGGCGGCGAGCCACGCTGCACCCTGTACGGCTCGGTGATGGACCTCCAACCGCTCGACGAGCCCTCGTGAACACCCTGCTGGCCGAGATCGGCAAGAAGATCGCCGACCGCTGGCTGACCGCGCTGCTGCTGCCCGGGCTGCTGTTCACCGGGACGATGGGGTGCGCCTGGCTGCTCGGCCAACGTCACGCCCTGGACCCCGGGGAACTGGCCCGGCGGATCGCCACCGAGATCGCCCCGCTGAACAAGCAGCCGATACTCATAGCGGTGACGATCGTGGTGGCGCTGCTGGCCGCCACCGTGTCGGCGTACCTGGCGCAGGCGTTGGCCGGTGCGGTGAACGCGATGTGGACGGCGAAACGCCCACGATGGATCGTCAGGCGACGTCGCAGGTCCGCCCAGCGGCGCCTGCCGGGACAGCCGGAGCCGTACCTGCCCGCCCGGCTCACCGCGGCCGGCGATCACTGGCGGCTTGCCGGCGCGCGGGTCGCCACCCACTACGGCCTCGACCTCAACCGGTTGTGGCCACGTTTGTGGCTGATCATGCCGGTCGAGTCCCGGACCGTGGTGCAGACCTCGTACGGCGTCTACCACTCGGCGCTGACGCTGACCGGCTGGGGACTGCTCTACCTGGTCCTCGGCGGCTGGTGGTGGCCGGCCGCGGCGGCCGGCGTCCTCATCATCGCGATCGGGCACCGGCGGGGCGCGCTGGCCTCCGCGGCCACGGCCGAACTGCTGGAGGCGGTGGTGGATCTGCACCTCAAGACGTTGATCGCCGGCCTGGACGCCGGGAAGGAACGGGCGCTCACCGACGCCGACGCGCTACGCCTCAACAACGTGCTTAGCAAACGCCAGCACTTCTAGAGATTCTGGAGCACCGGCACGACGAGGTCGGGCTCGGCCGGCCGGCCCTGTCCGAGCTCGGAGGCGATGCTCAGCCGGTCGAGTTCAGTACGCACCGCGATGAGCCGGTCGGCACGGGCCGGGTCGGCGGCTCGCAGCGCCGCCAGCTCGCCCCGGGTCTCCAGACGCTGGGACCAGCGGACCGCCCGGCTCTGCTCCAGCCACTCGACGGCGGTGGCGGCCCGGCCGCCGGCGATCGCGGCGGCCGCGGCGTCGCCGGGCACGTCCTCCCATCGGGCCAGTCGCCACTCCACGTCGGTCCGGCCGCTCCCGCGCCAGGCCAGCAGCGGCAGCAGACCGGCCAGCAGGCCGTACGCCTGGCCGGTCTCCTCCGCGGCCAGGTCCTCCGACGCCGCGGCGTACGCCCAGCGGCCGGCCGCGCTCAGCCGCACCGGCAGCGGCGTGCTCGCCGTGGTGACGGCCGTACGGAAACAGTCGGCTGCCTCCTGCCGGTCCCCGGCCTCGCCGAGGCTGCGGAACCGCTCGAGCAGGGCGATGGCCAGGTTGCTCTCGATGGTGCCGAGGTTCGGATGGTCGGCGGCGACCATGCCTCGCTGGGCGCGATACATCTCGACGGCCTCGCCGAGGGCCTGGAGATCACCGTCATGGCGGTACCTGCTCATCAGGGCGTTGGCGAGCGCGGCGAGCGTGATCTGCCGGTCCATCGGCCGCTCCACCGGGGCGTCTACCGCCGACCGGGCAACGCCGACGGCGTCGGTCAGGTCCGCGGGCCGGCCGTCGGCCTCGAATCGTTTGCGCAGCATTACCGCCAGGTTGGCCAGCGGCATCCCCCGCTCGGGGGCGTCGGCCGGGGTGGCGTCGATCCCGGCACGGGCGGTCTCGATCGCGTCGTCCAGATCGGTACGGTCGCCGGCCCGGTCGTAGCGCAGCAGAAGCACCCGCGCGAGGGTGTCCAGAAATCCGGTGCCGCCGGGAGCGGCCAGCCGGGCCGCGGCGACCGCCTCGTCCAGGTCGGTGGATTCGTTGAAATGCTCGTACCGGTTGCTCAGCAGCACACTGAGGTTGTTGGCGTACGTCGGGTCCGTCTGCCCCACGGCCGAGGAGCCCCGCAGCGCCGCACGTGTGACGGTGATGGATTCGTCCAGGTCGGCCGGGTTCCCGAAGCTCTCGAACCGCCGGAAGAGGACGCCGCCGAGGTCGAAGAGCCGATCGGCGATGATGTCCAGTCCCGCGGTGGCGGCGGCCGCGCGGCTCGCCCCGACCGCTTCCTCGATGTCCTCGCGGTCGCCGGTCCGATCGAACCGGTAACGGACCGCGATGCTCAGCGAGGCGTGCGCGTACCCGCCGGCCATCGGATCGTCGCGCAGCATCACGGCGAGGCGGCGGGACGCGTCGACCAGGTCGTCGAGGACGGCCGGGTCGTCCACCTGGTCCCGCGCGGCCAGCGCACCTACCAGGCCGCTCTGCAGGACCGCCTGTGTCCGGATCGGCGCGCCGCGTTCGGCCAGCTGTTGCGCAATCCGCACGACCTCGTCCCGTTCGTCGCGGTCACCCGATTGCCGGTAGCGGCCGGTTAGGGCGAGGCCGAGGTTCAGCAGCCGGCTGGTAAGGGCCGGGTCACGCGGACCGGTACGTTCCACCGCCTTGCGGCCGAACACGACGGCTCCCTCCACGTCGGTCGGATTCCCACCGATCTCGGAACGTTTACGCAACGCCAGGCTCAGGTTGGTGAGGTCGCCGGTGCGGCCCGTCCCGTCCGGGCTCAGCAGCAGCGCAGCGGAGCTGGCCCCGATCGCCTCGTCGAGGTCGCCGGCGTCACCGGTGAGCTCGAAGCGCATGTAGTAGGCGACCGACAGCTGGGACAGCGCGCCCATCCTCTCCCGCGGCGCGGCGACCATGCCGGCCGTACGCCCGACGGTGATCGCCCGGTCCAGATCGGCGGCGTCGGCGTCGCGGTCGAACCGCATGCGCAGCGACATGGCGAGGTTGGCCAGGTGCCGGCCGTGGTCGGGATCGTCGGCCGGCACCAGGTCGGCGAGCTGCTCCAGCAGCCGGATAACCTCGTCGAGCCGGCCGAGGTCGCCCGCCTCGACCCGTGTCGTCTCCTGCGTCAGCCGGTCCTCGAGGTCCGCGGAGTTGCGCGTCTCGGCCGACACGACGCTGCCGCCGAGGAGCGGGCGCAGCTGTTCCGGCACCCGGTCGGGGTCGATAGCCGCGACCGCCCGGAAGAGGCTGATCGCGAACTGCAGGTCAGCCCGCCGGTCCTGGTCCGGTGTGGCCAGCACCCGGTACCAGAAGAGCCAGGCCACCGCCTGCAGGACCCGGAACGTGTCCTCGGCGTCGGCCGCGTCGTCCTGGGCCGCCTGCAGGGTGGCCAGCGCCTCCTCGACGGCGCTGTCGTCGAGGATCGGTGCGGAGTCGCCCCGCTTGGCGAAGGCGTCGAGCCGGGCCACGATCGCGGCGATCTGCTCCTTCATCTGCACTCCCGCCTGGAGCCGGATCGACAGCCTACGACCGTCGATGGACGTGGCGGTAGACCCGCCACCCGGCAGGGTGCCTCACCTGCGGGCCGGTTCCTGCCCGGAGCGTGACCAAGCTTGCGGAGCTGTTCGAGGTGTCGCGTCCGACCGTCTACCGGGTGCTCGAACGCGCCGCGGTCTCCCGGACCGCAGGCGACACATGAGCAGCCTTCCATCCGGGCCGACGTGGGCCATACTCGGTGGGCGGTGGTCTCCCGGCCCGCAGCAGCAGTACCACGCGCCATCCGCGTCGGCAACACCCTGCGCTACCGGCGCAGCGAGGTCGAACGGTGGCTCGACGAACACACCGACACGGACCGGTGACCTGTGGCCCGTCCTGAACTGCCCATCGGCACCGCCGGCAAGATCCGGACCGAGAAGCTGGGCCCTGGCCGATTCCGGGCCAGGGTCCGCTTCCGTGACTACGACGGCATCACCCGCGACATCGAAGTCACCGACACCACCGCCCCCGCCGCCGTCCGGGCGCTGAAGGTCAAGATCCGCGACCGCAGCACCCCCAACGACGACGAGATCAGCCGCGAGACCCCCATCAACGCCCTCGCCGAACTGTGGATCGAGGAGATCACCGCCGAGGAACGCATCGCAGTCCAGACCATCCACCGCTACCAAGCCAGCCTGCGCACCACGATCCTGCCCGCCCTGGGCAACCTGCGTATCCGAGAGGCCAGCGTCGGGCGTCTCGACCGGCTGCTCCGCGAGATTGCCAAGGACCGGCCTTCCGCGGCCAAAGGCGTGAAGGTAGTCCTGGGCCAGATGTTCGCCCTCGCCGTGCGGCACGGCGCGATCCCGAGCAACCCCGTACGCGACACCGGCCGGCTCCGTAAACCCCGCCGCACCGTCGTCGTCCTCAGCGGCGAGCATCTCCACGCTGTCCGGGCGGCGATCCGTGACTGGCAGCAACCGGTCCCCGGCAAACCCGGGCCTCGGCACACCGGCGACCTGGCCGACGTCGTCGACCTCATGCTCGCCACCGGCGCCCGCATCGGCGAAATCCTCGCCCTACGCTGGGAAGACCTCGACCTCGCCGCCGCGCGTCCCACCCTGACCATCTGCGGCACGCTGGTCTACGTCAAAGGCCAGGGCATCTTCCGGCTGCCCTGGACCAAGAGCGACGCCGGCTACCGGATGCTCGTCCTGCCCCGATTCGCCGTCGGCATGCTCATGGCCCGCAACGTCGGCGCCGCGGACAACCCGCACGACGCGATCTTCGCCTCCCGGCGCGGTACCTGGCTCTCCCCCAACAATGTCCGCCGTCAGTGGCGCCAGGCCCGCGCCGACACCGACCTCGACTGGGTCACCCCGCACAGCTTCCGCAAGACCGTGGCCACCCTGATCAAGGAGGAAGCCGACACCAAGAGCGCCGCCGCACAACTCGGCCACTCCAGCGAAGAGGTCACCGCCACCTACTACATCGCCAAGCCCATCCAAGCCCCCGACGTCTCCGACGTACTGGAACGCCTCGCCGCCAACCCAAACCGACCGCACTCACCAGCCCTGCACAACGATGCGGGTCGATGACGAACTTGGTTGCCGCACCCGGTAAACGGGGGGTTTTCGGGGGGCGGTTCAAATCTCCATCGAAGAAAGTCAAAGCCCTGACCGCGTTTCCGCAGGTCAGGGCTTTTTCTTTGTCGGGACGGCCGGATTCGAACCGACGACCCCTTGACCCCCAGTCAAGTGCGCTACCAAGCTGCGCCACGTCCCGATGCCACCGTCGGGCATTGCCCGCGACAGCCGGTACAGCTTAGCGCAGCTACTCCCTTCCGTCGCACAGCCCCCACCCCTGCCCCGCGCACCCGTCACGCACGTCACCACCGCTAGAGCGTCCTAGGAAGATGGGTGGAAAGGGTAGGGCTCGGGTGGTCATGAAGTGTCCACCCGAGCCCTTGAGAGACCGGATCAGCCGTGCGCCTTGCCGCGGCCGCCGGGGCCGAGCTTCTTACGTGGGCGTACCGAAATCTCGATCGGGCTGCCCTCGAAGCCGAACTCCTCGCGGAGCTTGCGCTCGACGAAGCGCTGGTAGCCAGCGTCCAGCGGACCTGTGGTGAAGAGCACGAAGCGTGGCGGGGCCACCCCCGCCTGGGTGGCGAACAGGATCCGGGGCGCCCGTCCCCCGCGGACCGGGTGCGGGGTGGCCTGGACCAGGGCGGTGAGCCACGCGTTGAGCTGTGCGGTGGGGATCCGGGTCTCCCAGCTGTCCAGCGCCCGGTGCAGAGCGGCGGCGAGCTTGTCGACCGCCCGGCCGGTCTTCGCCGACAGGTTCAGCCGGATCGCCCACGGGATACGGCGCAGTTCCCGTTCGATCTCCTTGTCCAGGTAGTACCGACGGTCGCCATCGACCAGGTCCCACTTGTTGAAGGCGATCACCAGCGCCCGGCCGGACTCGGTGACCATGGACAGGATCCGCTGGTCCTGCTCGCTGATCGGCTCGCTGGAGTCGAGCAGCACCACCGCCACCTCGGCCGCCTCGATCGCCGAGGCGGTACGCAGGCTGGCGTAGTACTCGGTGCCGCTGGCCCTGCCGACCCGCTTGCGCAACCCGGCCGTGTCCACCAGGTGCCAGGTGTCACCACCGATGGTGACCAGGCTGTCAACCGGGTCGACGGTGGTCCCGGCAACCGCGTCGACGACTGCCCGTTCCTCGCCGGAGAAACGGTTCAGCAGGCTGGACTTGCCGACGTTCGGCCGTCCCACCAACGCCACCCGACGCGGACCCCGGGGGCGGTACTCCGCCACCTTCGGTGCCTCCGGCAGCGCCGCCAGGATGGCGTCGAGCAGGTCACCGGAGCCGCGGCCGTGCAGTGCCGACACCGGGTGCGGTTCGCCGAGACCCAGTGACCACAGCGAGGTGGCCTCCAGCTCGACGCTGGCGTTGTCGGCCTTGTTGGCCACCAGGATCACCGGCTTGGCGCTGCGGCGCAGCATCTTCACCGCCGCCTCGTCGACGTCGGTGGAGCCCACCGTCGCGTCGACCACGAAGACCACCACGTCGGCGGTCACCACCGCGGTTTCGGCCTGCGCCGCGATCGCCGCGGCACGGTCCTTCGCGTCCGGTTCCCAGCCGCCGGTGTCCACCACGGTGAACGCCCGCCCGGACCACTGCGCGTCGTAGGGCACCCGGTCGCGGGTCACCCCCGGCACGTCCTCCACGACCGCCTGGCGGCGGCCGATGATGCGGTTCACCAGGGTGGACTTGCCCACGTTGGGTCGGCCGACCACGGCCACCACCGGCTGCGGACCGGTCTGTTCCTCGGTCTCCAGGTCCGGCTCACGCAGCTCGACCCAGCCGTCGTCGTCACTCACGCCACTGACCGTTCGACCAGGAGTGCCCGTAGCCGCGCCACGACCTCGTCGATGCCCAGCTCGGTGGTGTCGAGCACCACCGCGTCCGGCGCCTGGGCCAGCGGGTCGGCCTTGCGGGTCGAGTCCAGCTGGTCACGCCGGGCCAGGTCGGCGGCGGTGGCGGCCACGTCGGAGGCGTTCTCGGCGCTGCGCCGCGCGGCACGCGCCGCCGCCGAGGCGGTCAGGTACACCTTCAGGTCGGCGTCGGGCGTCACCACGGAACCGATGTCCCGCCCCTCGACCACGATCCGGCCCGCCTTGGTGATCATGTCTCGCTGACGGGCGACGAGCAGCGCACGGACCGCCGGCACGGCAGCCACCGCCGAGACGGCGGCGGTCACCTCGGGACCACGGATGTCGGTCTCGACGTTCACCCCGTCGACCGTCACGCCGTAACCCGCGGGGTCGGTGCCGATGCGCAGGTCCACCTCGCCGGCGACCTTCGCCACCGCCTGGGTGTCGGTCAGGTCGACGCCGGAACGCAGCACCGCCCAGGTGATCGCCCGGTACATCGCACCCGTGTCGAGGTAACGCCCGCCGAGGCTCGTGGCGAGCCGCCGGGAGACGGTGGACTTACCCGAACCGGACGGCCCGTCCACAGCGACCACGCAGCGCCCGGCCGGCACGTTTTCCTCCACCGTCGTCCTCCTCAGCCCGTACCTCACGATCCGTCAGCGACGACCGCAAGCGGTTGACCACACATGTTCAATCATGCCCGGTGCCGTGGCGCACCACCGGCCGGGCCGTCAGGCAGCCTACCCTCAGCCGTACCCGCGACTGCCGCCTCAGTCACCCACGGCCTTGAACAGTGCGGCGACCTCCGCGTTGGTCAGCCTCCGGGTCCGCCCGGCACGCAGGTCGCCGAGCCGGATCGGCCCGATGGAGGTACGCACCAGCCGGCTCACCGGGTGGCCGACCTCCGCGAGCAGTCGGCGTACGATGTGTTTGCGGCCTTCGTGCAGGGTCAGCTCGACCTGGGCGGTACGCCCCAGACTGTCCACCACCCGAAAGGCGTCGACGGTCACCGGGCCGTCCTCCAGCTCCACCCCGGCCGCCAACCGCTTGCCGAGGTTGCGCGGGATCGGGCCGGAAACCTCGCACAGGTAGGTCTTCGGCACCCCGAAGGACGGGTGCATCAGCCGGTGCGCCAGGTTGCCGTCGTTGGTGAGCAGCAGCAGGCCCTCGCTGTCCGCGTCGAGCCGCCCGACGTGGTAGACACGCTGCTCGACCCGGTTGCCGAGAAAGTCGGCGAGGGCGGTACGCCCCTTCTCGTCCGCCATCGTGGAAACCACCCCGCGCGGCTTGTTCATCGCCAGGTACACCAGCCGGGTGTCGGCCGCCAGCCGCTCGCCGTCGACGTGGATGACCGCCGTGGTCGGGTCGACCTTGTCGCCGAGCTGCGCCACCCGCCCGTTGACCGTCACCCGCCGACGGAAGATCAGATCCTCGCAGGCCCGCCGGGAGCCGACACCGGCGGCGGCGAGCACCTTCTGCAGGCGTTCCGGGCCGGTGTAGACGGGGGCGTCGGGGCGGGGGGTGCGGTCATCGCGCGGCATCGGCAAGCTCTTCTACGTCGTCGGGGAGGAAAGGGGCCAGGGGCGGCAGGTCGTCGAGGCTGTTCAGGCCGAGCTTCTCCAGGAACATGATGCTCGTCCGGTACAGGTAGGCCCCGCTGTCGGACTCGGTGCCGCACTCCTCGACCAGGCCGCGAGTGACCAGGGTACGGATCACCCCGTCACAGTTGACACCGCGGATGGCGGAGATGCGCGACCGGGTCACCGGCTGCTTGTACGCCACCACGGCCAGGGTCTCCAGCGCGGCCTGGGTCAGCCGGACCGACTGCCCGTCGAGAACGAACCGCTCGACGTAGGTGGCGTATTCCGGGCGGGTGTACAGCCGCCACCCGCCCGCCGCCCGGCGCAGCTCGAACCCATGGCCGGCCGCGGTGAACCCGGCGGCGATCTCGTCGAGCATCGGACCGATCCGCTCGGCGGGCTGCTCCAGCACCTGGGCGAGGACCAGCTCACTCACCGGTTCGTCGACCACCAGCAGGATCGCCTCCAGCGCGCCGCGCAACTCCGCGTCGTCGAGTTCCGGTGCCGGCTCCGGTACCGGCCGGGCCCGCGCCCCTGACCGCTTCCGTCCCAGATCCGGGACGCCCTTCCCCGTGACATCTCCCCGCAGGTCACGTCCCGAGACCTCCTCCCCCGTGACGCCCTTTGCCGAGTCCTCCTCCCCCGACTCCCCGTCATCGCCGACCCGCCCCCCAGCGCGCTCCTCGACCACATCGATCTTGGACGGAAACCGCCCCTGGAGGGGTACCTGCGCACCAAGATCTGCGGCGTCCACTTCCGCATCTGCGGCGGTGGCGGTGGGCGGAACTGGGGCGGGATCGGTGGGTGGGGGGGAGTCCTCTGGTGGGGCGGGAGCCGGGCGCTGCCACGGTGGAATCCAGGCGGCGGCCTGGTCGGCCAGGGAGTCCGGCCGCTCTTCGTTGCTCATCCAGCTCGCTCCTCGGTCGTTCCCATCGCCTCAACCTCGCCAGCACCGGCACCGGCCTCGCCGAGCCCAGCACCACCGACACCCGCACCGCCAGCATCGGCGTCACCGGTGCTCACAGAGTCACCAGCACCGTCCGCCGCCAACGGTCCGCCATCCGGCGGCGGCTCAGAAGGCGGCTCCGGCTCAGAAGGCGACTCCGGCCCGGAAGGCAGCTCCGTGGACGACCCAGAGGGCGACTCCGGCCCAGGGTGCGACTCCGGCCCGGAAGACGACGCCGTGGACGGCCCGGAGGGCGGCTCGGTGGACGTCTCGGGCGGTGTGCCGGCGTACTCGTCGATAGCCAGCGCCGGCCCGCCGTCGGCGGGTCCGGTCCAGCGGACGGTCAACTCCTCCAACGCCTGCTCCTGGACGAAGGCCACCACACCCTGCCGGTACAGCTCCAGCAGGGCGAGGAACCGGGCGACCACCTCCAGGGTGGCCTCGCAGTCGGCGCAGAGCAGCGAGAAGCTGGCGGTGCCGGCCCGGCGTAGCCGTTCGGCGATGATGCCGGCGTGTTCCCGGACGCTGACCCGGACCATGTGCACATGGGCGACGGAGACCTCGGGTACCGGCTTCGGGGTCATCGCCCGCACCGCCAGCTTGAGCAGCCGTTGCGGGCCGATGCCGAGCACCAGGTCGGGCAGCGCCTCGGCGTAGCGGGGTTCGAGGGAGACGGCGCGCGGGTAGCGCCGACCGCCGACCTCCTCCAGTGCGGCGATGTGCGCCGCCGCCTCCTTGTAGGCCTTGTACTGCAACAGCCGAGCGAAGAGCAGGTCCCGCGCCTCCAGCAGAGCGAGATCCTCCTCGTTCTCGACCTCTGCGGCGGGCAGCAGCCGGGCCGCCTTCAGGTCCAGCAGCGTGGCGGCGATCAGCAGGAACTCGCTCGCCTCGTCCAGATCCCAGTCGTCGCCCATGGCCCGGATGTAGGCGATGAACTCGTCGGTCACCTGGTGCAGGGCGACCTCGGTGACGTCGAGTTTGTGCTTGCCGATCAGTTGCAGCAGCAGGTCGAACGGGCCGGTGAAGTTGGCCAGCCGCACGGTGAAACCGGTGGTGTCGGCCGGCTCGGCTGCCTGCGTCGCCCCGACGCCCGCCGACGGGTCCACGCTGCCGGTCGGCTCGGCACCGGAGGCCGGCGCGGCTGGATCAGCCACCACTGGCTGCGGATCCGCGGCGGCGGTCGGGTCGAGGGGCGGGGCGCTCACGTCGACGACGGTAGTCCACGGTCGGGACACCTCGATTCAGCGCCTCCTACCGCTCGGCCTGCGCGGCGATCACCTCGCGGGCCAGCTGACGGTAGTTACGGGCGCCCGAGGAGGCCGGGTCGAGCGTGGTGATGGGTGAGCCGGCGACGGTGGACTCGGGGAACTTCACGGTCTTGGTGATCACCGTCTGGTAGACCTTGTCGCCGAACGCCTCGACCACCCGCTGGAGCACCTGCCGGCAGTGCGTGGTGCGGCTGTCGTACATGGTGGCGAGGATGCCCTCGAGCTCCAGGTCGAAGTTCAGCCGCTCGCGCACCTTGTCGATGGTGTCCAGCAGCAGGGCGACGCCGCGCAGGCTGAAGAACTCGCACTCCAGCGGGATGAGCACGCCGTGCGCGACGGTCAACGCGTTGATCGCCAACAGACCGAGCGACGGCTGGCAGTCGATCAGGATGTAGTCGTACTCCTTGCGGACGCTCTTGAGCACCCGGGCCAGAGCCATCTCGCGGGCGACCTCGTTCACCAGTTGGATCTCGGCGGCGGAGAGGTCGATGTTGGCCGGCAGCAGGTGCAGCCCGGCCACGTCGGTCTTGATGAGCACGTCCTCGGCGGTGACGTCGTCCTGCATCAGCAGGTTGTAGACCGACAGATCCAGGTTGTGCGGGTTGACGCCCAGCCCGACGGAGAGAGCGCCCTGCGGGTCGAAGTCGACAAGCAGCACCTTGCGGCCGTACTCGGCGAGCGCGGCGCCAAGGTTGATGGTCGTGGTGGTCTTGCCCACCCCGCCCTTCTGGTTGGCCATCGCGATGATGCGGGCCGGCCCGTGCCGGTCGGTGGGCATCGGCTCGGGGATGGGCTTACGCATGGTGTAGGCGGCCGGGTCGGCCGGACCCAGGTCGGCGCTGAGGGAGTTCTGCTGCTCGCGGAGCTCCGACGTCCACGTCTCGGCACGGTCACCGTTGCCAGCCATGTCCTCGTTGCCCCCTCCCGACGACCGTGCGGCGTCGGAGCCGCCCGACGTCCTTCGCGGTGCCGCTGCGCACCCCGGTCCACTCGCCGCGAGGGCCGCGCCATGCCGACTGTACGCCACCGGCCAGCAGGGCGTTCGGCACCCGCTCGGCGTGTCGGCCGGCAGCAACGGCCACCCGCAGGTCAGGCCGCCACCACATTGCCGGCACCGGCGGGATCGGGTGCCGCGCCGTCGGTCACCGGCGGGTCGGGTACGGCGAGCCGCCGTCGACGGTCAGCTCAGCGCACGGGGATGCGCGGTGGCGTAGACCTCGCGCAGTCGCTCGACGGTGACCAGGGTGTAGACCTGGGTGGTGGTCACCGAGGCGTGGCCGAGCAGTTCCTGCACCACCCGGACGTCGGCACCGCCGTCGAGCAGGTGGGTGGCGTACGAGTGACGCAACGTGTGCGGCGACACGGCGCGTGGACCGTCGACGGTCAGCCCGGCGCGTTCGGCGGCGCGGCGCAGGATGGTCCAGGCGCCCTGCCGGGTCAGCGGGCCGCCCCGGGCGTTGAGGAAGATCGCCGGGGTGCCCCGGCCGGCGGCGGCCAGCCCTGGCCGGGCGCGCACCAGGTACGCGCCGAGCGCCCGCAACGCGTACCCACCGATGGGCACCAGGCGGGTCCGGCCGCCCTTGCCGCGCAGCACCGCCACCCCGTCGTCGAGGTCCACATCGTCCACCGCGGCGCCGACGGCCTCGGAGATCCGTGCTCCGGTGCCGTACAGGAACTCCAGCAGCGCCCGGTCGCGCAGCGCCAACGGCGCGGTGTCCCCCGCCGCGTCGACCGGTCCGGCGGTCTCCAGCAGGGCGAACACGTCGTCGACCGGCAGCGCCCGGGGCAGCCGCCGGGGCGAAGCGGGAGGCCGTACGTCGCGGCTCGGGTCGGCGCCGACCAGGCCCTCGCGCAGCGCGAACCGGTGCAGTCCGCGTACCGCGCTGGCGGCACGGGCGGCCGAGGAGACCGCCAGCGGCGGGTGCCCGTCGGCGCCGGCACGCAGCCGGGCCAGGTGGCGTTCGATCTCACCGGTGGAGACGGCCGACAGGTCGGTCACCCCGGCGGCGGTCAGCGAACCGAGGTAACGGTCCAGGTCCCGGCGGTACGAGGCGAGCGTGTTCGCGGCCAGTCCACGTTCGACGGTGAGGTGGTCCAGGTAGCCACGGACGGCACGGCGCAGGGCCGGCGCGGGCTGGTCACCCTCGCCGGCCTCGTCCGCGGTCAACCGGTCGTCGGTCAGGCCAGCACCTCGGCCAACGGCAGGGTGGACAGGCCGTGCGCCTCGGCGACCGGACCGTAGACGATCTGTCCGTCGTGGGTGTTCAGGCCCAGCGCCAGTGCCGGGTCGCGGCGGGAGGCCTCGCGCCAGCCGTGGTTGGCCAGTTCGAGGGCGTACGGGAGGGTCACGTTCGTCAGCGCGTAGGTGCTGGTGTTCGGCACCGCGCCGGGCATGTTCGCCACGCAGTAGAAGATCGAGTCGTGCACCCGGTAGACCGGGTCGGCGTGGGTGGTGGGCCGCGAGTCCTCGAAACAGCCACCCTGGTCGATGGCGATGTCGACGAGCACGCTGCCCGGCTTCATCCGGGAGACCAGCTCGTTGGAGATCAGCTTCGGCGCCTTCGCGCCCGGCACCAGCACCGCGCCGATGACCAGGTCCGCGTCCAGCACCGCCCGCTCGATCTCGTACGCGTTGGAGGCGACGGTCTGCAGGTGGCCCCGGTAGATGGCGTCGGCCTGCCGCAACCGGCCGACGTTCTTGTCCAGCAGCAGCACCTCGGACTGCAGGCCCAGGGCGATCGCCGCGGCGTTCATGCCGGAGACACCGGCACCGATGACCACGGTCTTGGCCGCGTACACACCGGAGACGCCGCCGGGCAGCACCCCCCGGCCGCCGCCGGTGCGCATCAGGTAGAAGGCACCGACCTGCGGGGCGAGCCGTCCGGCCACCTCGGACATCGGGGCGAGCAACGGCAGCGACCGGTCCGGCAGCTCCACGGTCTCGTAGGCGATGCCTGTCACCTTCCGGTCGAGCAGCGCCTGGGTGCAGTCCCGGGAGGCGGCCAGGTGCAGGTAGGTGAAGAGCACCTGCCCGTCGCGCATCCGGTGGTACTCCTCGGCGACCGGCTCCTTGACCTTCAGCACCAGGTCCGCGGCGTCCCAGACCGCGTCGGCGCTCTCCAGGATCTTGGCACCGGCGGCGGCGAACTCCTCGTCGGTGATGCTCGACCCGAGCCCGGCGCCGGCCTCGACGAAGACCTGGTGACCGCTGCGGGTGAACTCGTTGACGCCGGCGGGCGTGATCGCCACCCGGTACTCGTGGTTCTTGACCTCGCGTGGGATGCCGACCTTCACGATGCAGACACCTCTCTTCGGGGCACGTTCACCCCGACTGCGCGGCGCCGCAGCGGCCCCATTGCCGCCCCGGTCAACCGGTCCCGCCGGCGGCAGTCTAGGACGTGACCGCAGGTCACCGGAGCCTGCACTGTGACACCTGCTCGCCGTGGCCGTTGACGATGTGTCAGGTGTGAGTACCCGGGCCGGCGGTGGATGTCACATCAGCCGTCAGGACAGTGTTCAACCATCATCGTCCCACCTGGTGCACACCGGTGCGGACAGCGAACGAGTGGATCACTATTGTGACGCCCCATGACCACTCCTCCAATGCAGCCCGGGTACCCCCAGGGCGTTTCTGACAAGAGCAAGGTCGTCGCGGGCGTCCTGCAGATTCTGCTGGGCGGCTTCGGCGTCGGCCGGTTCTACATGGGCGACACCAAGACTGGCGTCATCCAGCTGATCGTCACCCTGGTGACCTGCGGTATCGGCAGCCTCTGGGGCCTCATCGACGGCATCCTGATCCTGGTGAACGGCGGCGTCGACGCACAGGGCCGGCCGCTGCGCGACTGACCCACGGAACCACGCAGGGGCCGGGCGGTGCACCGCCCGGCCCCTGCGTCGCGTATCCCGGTCAGCGAGGCAGCGGAGCGTCCGTCCCGCGCAGCCCCGACCAGCCGGCGTCGCGGGCGCGGGCGGCGGCGAGCAGCCCGGCCACACACGGTCCGTTGCTGATCTCCCCGGCCAACACCATGCCGACCGCCTCGTCCAGGTCGATCCGGACGATCTGCAGGTCGGCCTCCTCGTCGTGGCGGTCGTGCCGCTGCTCCGCCGGCACCTCGCCGAGGTCCCGCGCCAGGAAGACCCGGATCAGTTCGTCGGTGAACCCGGGTGAGCTGTGCACGTCGACGAGCACGTCGAGCCGGACGGCCGTGAGATCGACCTCCTCGGCCAGCTCACGCGCCGCCGTCACCGCCGGGTCCTCCCCGGCAACGTCGGTCAGGCCGGCCGGCAGCTCCCACAACCGCCGACCCACCGGCTGGCGGTACTGCCGGATCAGCACCACCTGACCCGCGTCGTCCAGCGCCACCACCGCCACCGCGCCGACGTGCCGGACGAGGTCACGCGCCGCGGTGCCACCGCCGGGCATGGTGACCTCCTCGGTCACCACCTCGAAGATCCGGCCGCGGTAACGCAGCTCCCGCGAGCGCACCTCGTAGCGGTGCTCGACGGCACTCACGCCGCCACCTCGCTTCGCTCGCTGGCGACGCGAGGCGCCGCACTACTGATGAACCACATGGCTCGCTCGCTCCGCTCACTCACGGGGCCGAGGTCGCCTTCGTCGCGGCGCCGTTGCGGGTGGCCCGCTCCGCGGAGGCGGTGTCCAGGTCGACCGGAAGCTGGTCGGCCTGGGAGTACGTCACCGCGGCGTGGACGAAGGCGGCGAACAGCGGGTGCGGCCGGGTGGGACGGCTCTTGAGTTCCGGATGCGCCTGGGTGGCCACGAAGAACGGGTGCAGGTCACGGTCCAGCTCGACGAACTCGACCAGCCGACCGTCCGGCGAGGTGCCCGAGATGTGCAGCCCCGCCTTGACGAGCTGGTCACGGTAGGCGTTGTTCACCTCGTACCGGTGCCGGTGCCGCTCGCTGACCTGGGTGCTGCCGTACGCCTCGGCGACGATCGACCCCTCGGTGAGCGTCGCCGGGTACGCGCCCAGCCGCATCGTGCCGCCCAGGTCGCCCTTGCCGGCGACGATGTCCTGCTGGTCGGCCATGGTGGCGATGACCGGGTGCACCGCCTCCGCGTCGAACTCCAGGGAGTTGGCGCCGTCCAGGCCGGCCAGATGCCGGGCCACCTCGATGGTCATGCACTGCAGGCCCAGGCAGAGCCCGAGCAGCGGGATGCCGTTCTCCCGGGCGTACCGGGCGGTGCCGATCTTGCCTTCGATGCCGCGGACGCCGAACCCGCCGGGGATGACGATGCCGTCGACGCCGGCCAGGGCCGCCGCCGCGCCGGCCGGCGTGACGCAGTCGTCGGAGGGCACCCAACGCAGGTGCACCCGGGCCCGGTGGCCGAAGCCGGCCGCCCGGATCGCCTCACTCACCGACAGGTACGCGTCGGGCAGGTCGACGTACTTGCCGACCAGGGCGACGGTGATCGTGTGCCGGGGCTGGTGCACCCGCTCCAGCAGGTCGTCCCAGCCGTCCCAGTCCACGTCCCGGAAGGAGAGGCCGAGCCGGCGCACCACGTACGCGTCGAGCCCTTCCCGGTGCAGCACTTTCGGGATGTCGTAGATGCTCGGCGCGTCCGGCGCGGCGATCACCGCCTCGGCGTCCACGTCGCAGTAGAGGGACAGCTTGTGCTTGAGCTTGTCCGGGATGTCCCGGTCGGAACGGCACACGATGGCGTCGGGCTGGATACCGATGCTGCGCAGCTGGGCCACCGAGTGCTGGGTGGGCTTCGTCTTCAGCTCGCCCGACGGGGCGAGGTAGGGCACCAGCGAGACGTGCAGGTAGAAGCAGTTGTCCCGGCCCAGGTCGTGGCGCACCTGACGGATCGCCTCCAGGAACGGCAGCGACTCGATGTCGCCGACCGTGCCACCGACCTCGGTGATCACCACGTCCGGGGTGCGGCCGTCGTCGTCCGGGTCGGCCATGGCCAGGATCCGGGACTTGATCTCGTTGGTGATGTGCGGGATCACCTGGACCGTGTCGCCCAGGTACTCGCCGCGCCGTTCCTTGGCGATCACCTCGGAGTAGATCTGGCCGGTGGTGACGTTGGCCTTGCCGGACAGCGCCCGGTCCAGGAAACGCTCGTAGTGGCCGACGTCGAGGTCCGTCTCGGCGCCGTCCTCGGTCACGAAGACCTCACCGTGCTGGAACGGGTTCATCGTGCCCGGGTCGACGTTGAGGTACGGGTCGAGCTTCTGCATCACCACGCGCAGTCCCCGCGCGGTGAGCAGGTTGCCGAGGCTGGAGGCGGTCAGCCCCTTACCCAGCGAGGAGGCGACGCCCCCGGTGACGAATATGTGCCTGGTCGTCCGTGCTGAAGGGGCCAAGGCCTGCTCCCGTGTCGTCCGTCGCGGTCGTGCAGACCGCCGAGCCGATCAGCGAAGTGATCACGCGATCCACGGGATTCCACGGTAACACCTCCCCGATGGCACTCCGGTGCCGCACCCGGGTACCGCCGCTTGGTCACCCGGTCGCGACCTCGGCCGACGACCGCGCGCCCGGTCCGCCGTCACCCGGCCCACCATCGGTTGGCCCGCCATCGGTCGGCCCGCCATCGGTCGGACCACCACCGGCTGGCCCACCGTCAGCGGGACGCTCCGCGCCCGGCCGGGTCCGGTCCGCCGAGTGGTCGAGCACCCGCAGCGCTGACAAGGCCGCCATCGGCACCACCACGGCCGCCGCGGCCCCGGCCACGTCCAGCGCCGCGGCACCCAGCAGACCGCCGATCACCGCCGCCACGGCGGTGCCCGCCATCGCCGCCCGGATGGCCGGGTAGATGCCGAACAGCCGCATGAGCCCGCCCCAGGGCTGCAGCAACGCGAACCAGACCAGCAGCGCACCGGCCAACGCCAGCACCGTCAGCGGACTGTTGACGAGCGTCTCGAAGCTGGCGGCGCTGGACCGTTGCACGGTCAGCCCGCCGGTGCCGTCGCCGAGCGCGGCCAGGAAACGGCCCAGGCTGCCCCGCTCCGCCGGAGCCCGGCCCAGATCCACCACGGCGAACCCGACAGTCACGGCCAGCCCGGCCATTGCCGCCCAGGCGAGCCGGGTCAGCGTCAGCCAGCCACCCGCACTGATCGCCGCCGCCACGCTCACCCCCGCGGTAAGCGCGATCGCGCCGATCGAGTCGGCACCCAGGTACGGGCTGCCGACGATCACCACGGCGGCCCCGCCCACGATCACCATGACGGTCGGCCGCCAACCACGGCGTACCCGCTGGGCGAGCCAGCCGGCGCTGAGCAGGGCAGCGGCGACGAACACGCCGAGCCCGACGGTGCCGAGCCCGGCGTAGCGGCCCCCCTCCAGCGCGGAGTAGCCGACCACACCGTTGAGCTGCAACCGGGCACCGGTGACGACGTCCAGGCCGACGGCCAACGTGGTCAACCCGGCCACCGCGCCGAGCGGGCCCAGCGTGGTGCGGTACCCGGGGGCGAGCCGTACCAGCAGCGTCGTGGCGGCCAGCAGCACGGCGGTCAGCCCGGCGAACGAGGCCGCCGGATGCGCGAAGCGCCACCACGGCGCGGCCTCGGCGACAAGCGCCGCGGGTATCGCGAGCGCGGCGGCGACCAGCAGCACCTCCACCGTCGCCACCACCGGACGCGGCACCGGTTTCGGCCCGTACGGGCCGGCGTGCCGGCGGGCCCGGCGCAGCAGCGGCAGCACCGCCACGGCAAGTGCCACCTGGACGATGGCCAGCAGGGTGAAGAAGCCGCCGGCCACCTCCCGCTGGGCGGCGGCCTCCCGGTCCGCGTCCGCGGGCTCGGCGATCGCGGCGGACAGATCGGCCGGCCGACCACCGACGGACTCGGCGGGTCGACCCAGGAACGGCCGGTCCGGCATCGGACGCCCCAGGACGGACAGCGCGGTCGGGGCCAGATCGATGAGTTGCAGGTAGCCCTGGCGGCCGGTGCTGGGCGAGGTCAGCCAGCCCTCCTCCCAACCTGGGCCGTGGGCGACGGCCACGTGCAGTCGGGACGGCCGCTCGGTGTCGGAGACCCCGGCGACGATCACCAGTGAGCGCGGGGGACGACCGTCGAGCACCCGGGCCAGTTGGGCGTCCGCCGCTTCGGCCGACGCTGCCCGTACCGCCGGATCGACGCCCTCCACCGTGCCGAGATCGACGATGCTGAGCACACAGGAACCGAGCAGCCCGGCCGGGTCCGCCGGCAGAGTCGGCGCGTACCTGTCGACCCGGCCGAACGGCCGGGCGGCGGCCACCGCCGCGCCCGGTCCGACCGCCACCGAGCACCGCACCGACTCCGACAGCGCACCGGGCACCGTGCCCCACGGCAGCCGCTCCTGGTTGTGCAGGGCGACGCTCTCCTGGTCCGGCAGGTTCGCACCGATGCCGTCCGGCTGCTCCAGCGTCACACCTACCGGCGGGCACTGCCCGTCCGCGCTGCGGCTGCCGGGCCAGGCGGCGAAGCTACCCGCGCCGAGGGTCAACCAGCCGTCCACCGGACAGGTGGGCCGGTGCGCCGAACGCACCGACAGCGACCCGATCGAGCCTTCCCGGGCCAGCCGCCACAGCGTCGGCGTACGCTCCGCGTCCACGTCGTCCCAGCGCAGCCCGGCCACTCCGACGAGGACCACGTAGTCGGCGCTCTGGCGGGCCGGCGGGTTCTGCGGGCGGGCGGCCAGTGCGGTGACACCGAGCGCCACCACCACCAGGGTGAGCAGGATCGGAGCGATACGGCGCAGCATCACCGGCGTCCCGTCGACGGTGCGTCGGCGTCCGGCGTCGCCGGTCCGGCCGGGCCGGGCGCCAGCTCGGCGTAGAGCGCCAGCAGTTGGGCGAGGGTCTGCGCCTCGGTCGGCCAGGTCGACGCCCGCGCCGCGCCGCGCCGCGCCAGTTCGGTGCGGCCGGCCTCGTCGTCGAGCAGGCCGCGCACCGCCGCGTCGACCGCGTCCACGTCACCCGGTGACACCAGCACCGCCGCGTCGCCGACCAGGTCCGGCAGACCACCCACCGCGGTCGCCACAAGTGGTACGCAGGCCCGCAACGCCTCCTGCGCGAACAGCTGACGGGCCTCCCAGTCGCTGGTGACCACCGCGAGGTCGGCGCCGGTGAGCAGGTCGGCCACGTCGGTGCGGTGCCCCAGCAGGGTGACCGGTGCCCGGGCGGCGCTGATCCGGGCGGCCAGCGGCAGGTAGGCCGGTCCACTGCCGGCGATCACGACAACCGGCGGTGGGGTGCGCTCCCGCCACCGGGCCGCGGCGTCCACCAGCACGTCGTACCGCTTCTGCGGATGCAGCCGGCCCACCGACAGGATCAACGGCTGGTCGGCGGCGACAGCGAACTCGGCGCGCACAGCGGCCCGGCGGCGGCGCGGCGCGGACAGTTCGGGGGCGGCGACCGGGGCGAGCCGGGCATCCCCGGCGCCCAGCGCGGCGGCCCGCGCCACCAGGTCGGCGGAAGCGCCGAGGGTCACCCGGGCGCCCCGCGCCACGATCCGCTCCACCAGCCGGGACACGGCGCCGCGCACCCCGCCGGCCAGCACCGCGTTGTGCCAGGTGACCACGAGCGGGGCGGGCGGCCGGGCCAGCACCGCCACCAGTCCGGCGCGCAGCCCGTGCGCGTGCACCACGCTGACCTGCTCCGTGGCGAGCAGCCGGCGCAGCACGCTCACCGCGCGGGCGTCGGCCGGGGTGGGGCTCGCCGGGATCTCCACCGGCCGGAATCGGGCGCCGACGGCCACGAAGTCGAACTGGTCCTGAGTCGCCGCCGGCCCGCAGACCAGCACCGGCTGCCCGGCCGCGGCCAGCCCTCGCGCCACCGACCTGACATGCTGGCCGACCCCGCCGGTGCTGGAGGCCAGCAGCAGTACCACCGTGCCCGGCCGGCCCGGAACGGCCGCCGACCCACTCGTCGCGCTCACCGGACCAACTCTCCGTTCGCGACTGCGGGGCTCGCAAGCTCACTCCTCGCGCTCACCGGGACGCCTCCTCCTTCCGGTCACCTGACCGGGCCCGGCGTAGGCGTCGACCCAGCCCAGTCAGCAGTGGCCGCAGGTCCTGCCGGTCGACAAGCCACACCAGGGCGAGGAACACGACAGCGACCAGGACTCCGGACAGCATGCCCTGCATCAGTGCCGTCCACCGCGCCGGGGGGTCGCCCCCGGCGTCAAGCAGCCGCAGCACCGCCACCGCGGCGACGGCGGCCGTGCCACCGGCCAGCAGGCCGGCACCGCCGGCCCGGCCGGCACCGGCGAGCGCCTCCCGGCCGGCCGAGCGGGCGACCGCGACCAGCAACAGTGCACCGAGCAGCAGCATCCCCGCCGAGTTGGCCAACGCCACCGCCAGCACCCGGTCGGCCACCGGCAGCAGCGCGGACAACGGAAGCAGCACCAGCGGCACCGCGAGCCAGCCGGCGGTGATGGTGGCGGTGGCCGCCCGGGTCGCGCCGCGGGCGTACAACGCCCGCGACAGCACCGCGAACAGCCCGTATCCGACCAGTCCGGGAGCGTAGCCGGCGATCGCGGCGGCGGTCGCGTCGCTGGAGAGCGGAAAGAACCGTCCGATCGGTCCGGCCGCACCGACAAGTAGTGCGGCGCCGAGGAAACTGAACAGCAGCACCCCACGCAGCGTCGCCGACAGCACGTCCCGGTAGGTCCGCTCGTCGGCGCCCGCCGACGCGGCCAGGGTCGGGTACGCGGCGGTGGCCAGCGGCACCGCCAGCACCGCCCAGGGCAGCAGGTAGAACGTCTGCGCCAGGTTGAACACCTGGAACGCCTCGGTGCGGCCGCTGGAGAGCCGGTAGAGGATCACCGCCAGCGCCACCTGCTGGGCGGTGACCGTCACCACACCGGCCACCGCCAGCCCGCGTACCCGGGCCCGGGCGTCGGCCGGGAACGCGTACCCGGGGCGCAGCGTCAGCCGCAGCCGACGCAGCGGGATCAGCAGCGACAGTGACAGCACCACCACGCCGAGGGTGGTGCCGACCGACAGGATCAGCTCACCGCCGCGGCCGGCCTGCGCCACGCTCGCGCCGGTGCCGGCCGCCCCGGCGAAGACCAGGTAGACGACGACCACCGTGAGGCTGGACAGCAGCGGGGCGATCACCGGCCAGGCGAACCGCCGGTGCGCCTGGAGCACGCCGGTGAGCACGATGCCGATGCCGTACAGCGGCAGTTGCGGCGCGAAGACCCGCAGCATCCGGGCCGCCGAGGCCAGTTCCTCAGGCGACCGACCGTCACCGAGCGCGGTGATGATCGGGCCGGCGGCCAGGGCCACCAGCACCGCCAACGGCACGAGCAGCGTCACCGTCCAGGTGAGCAGGGCACCGGTGGTGGCCGCCACCGCCCGCCGGTCCCCCGCCGCGACCGCACCGGCGAGCAGCGGTACGACCAGACTGGCCAGCGCGCCACCCGCGACGATCTCGAAGATGATGTTCGGGATGGTGTTCGCGAGCAGGTACATCGCGCCCAGGTCGCTGCCCTGCACCACCCAGGTGAACACGGCGGTACGCCCGAACCCGGCCAGCCTGCTGACCACTGTGAGTACGGCGATGAGGGCCGCCGCTCCGGCCACCCGGCCGGCGCCGGCGAGGGGAGCCGGTCTGGTCACGTCAGTCGGCGCGTCGGCCCAGCGCGTCGAGTTCACGCAGCCCCGGCGTGCTCGCGATGACCTTCGTGAAGCTCACCTTCTCGCTGGCGGCGGTGAGCCCGGCGAGGACGGCGAGCAACCCGGCCCGGCCCGCCGGGCCGGTGCGGGCGGCCATCGCCACCCCGAGCACCGCGCCGAGGGCGTTCGCGCCGCTGTCGCCGAGCATCACGTCCTCGGCGAGGTCGGCGGAGAGCAGCCCGGCGGCAGCGCCGACGGCGCCCGAGGCGATCCCACCGTGCCGGCCACCACTGAGCGGCGTGCCGAGCAGCAGACCCGACTTCAGTGCCCGTCCGGGGCGCAGGTCGAGCAGGTTGACCAGGTTCGCCGTACCGGCCACCACCCCCGCGCCGAGCAGCACGTCGACGCCCCGTCCCCAGCCGCTCTGCCGCTGTCGGCGACGGTGCCCGACCACGCCGGGATCGGCGGAGAGCAGGATCGCCGCGCCCAGACCGGCGGCACCCACTCCAACGATCTTGACGAGGCCGGCGGTGACCCGGCCCTGCCGCAGCGCGGCCAGATGCCCGGCGAAGCCCTTGGCCGCCTTCTGCTCCGGGCGCGCGCCGACGACGTCGTCGTAGAGACCCACGGCACCGGCACCGAGCCCGGCCACCAGGGTCGCCGCCCCGGCCGGCACGCTCGCCGAACCACAGGCCCCGGCACCCGAGGCACCCAGCGCGAGTGCCGGGCCGGCGGCCAGGGTGACGGTACGTCCCCGGAAGTTCGTGCGTTCCAGTGCCGGCGCAGCCGGTGCGGTACGGATCCCGTGTAACGCGTACCGGGCGGCGACCGCCCCGATCCCGGCTGTCAGGAGTCGACCGAGGACCGTCACGTCACCGTCCCGCTCACTCACGCCATCCCCTCCCGCCGGCCGGCGGAGATCGTCGGAATCGGACACCGGGGTGCCTCGGGTTCACTGGGGCAGTCTAGGCACCAGCGAGGCGGCGCTGTCACCGACGCCGTACTGACCGGCCTTACGCTCGGTGAGCTGCTGCACCAACGCCAGGGTGGTGACCAACTGGCCCTGCACCGTGTTGGCGTTGTCGATCGTCGAGATGGTCTGGGTGAGCACCGCGTCGCCCCGTACGAAGGCCACCAGGTTGCCGCCGGCCGAACCGTTGCCGGCGACCACGATGCCCCCGGTCCGGTCGAACTGTTCGGCGATCTTGACCACGGACTCGTCCTTCTTGGCGGAGTCCTTGTCCACGTACGGCTGCCCACTGATCACCACGACGGCCTCCGCCGGCGCGTTGACCCGGTCGGAGGTGGTCAGGTAGTTGGCGTTGCCGTACGCGGCCAGCACCGCCCGCCGGTCGGCCTCGGTGACCGGCTCGGCACCGGCGGGCTGGTCCAGCAGCACGGTGGCCAGCAGGGCGCTGGAGGTCTCGACGCCGTGGCCGTTACCGGGCAGGCCCGCGGTCGGCGCGCTTGTGGGTCGGGCCGCGGTGACCGCCAGTTCGAGCAGGTCGTTGTTGTTCTCCGGGTTGATGAACTTGTCCTGCAGGTCGATGCGCCCGGTGACGTCGGCACCGGCCAGCTGGAGCATCTTGAGCACACCCTCGGTGTGGTCGCGGCCGGTGGGCAGGCTGAGCACCAGCACCCGCTTGCCGCTGAGCGTGCCCGGCAGCATCACCTGGGCCATCTCGGCGGCGAACTCCTCCTCCAGCTCCAGTTCCCGCTGCATGCTCTGGACCGCCTGGCGCATCTGCTGGTTGTCCTTGCGCAGCTCGTTGACGGTCTCCCTGAGCGAGTCCGCGACCGGGCCGTTGAGTGCGGCTGTACCGACCACCAGGCCGATCGCCAGGGCGAGGAAGACCGCGGTCAGGGACACCACGTGGTACCGGAAGTTGATCACGCTTGAAGCCTCTTGATCGGTCGGGAGCTAGAAGAGCTGGCCGAGCTGGAACACAAAATTGTCCCACCACTCGGAGACCACGCCCAGGTACGCCTTGCCGACGGTGGAGACGGCCACCGCCGAGGCCATGGCGGCGAGTGCCGAGAGGACCAGCAGCAGCAGGGACGACCCCGAGATGCTCTGCCGGTACAACCGGCTGACGCCCTTGGCGTCGACCAGCTTGCCACCGACCTTGAGCCGGGTGAGGAACGTCGACGCCATGCCACCGCGCCCCTTGTCGAGGAACTCGACGAGCGTGGCGTGGGTACCCACCGCGACGATCAGCGAGGCACCCTTCTCGTCGGCCAGCAGCATGGCCAGGTCCTCGCTGGTGGCGGCGGCGGGGAAGGTCACCGCCGGCACCCCCAGGCCGTTGACCCGGGGCAGCCCCGGCGCCCGCCCGTCCGGGTACGCGTGCACGATCACCTCGGCGCCGCAGCGCAGCACGTCGTCGGTGACCGAATCCATGTCGCCGATGATCATATCGGGGGTGTAGCCCGCCTCGACCAGAGCGTCGGCACCACCGTCGACGCCGATCAGCACCGGCTTGAATTCCCGGATGTACGGGCGCAGCACGTCCAGGTCGGCCTTGTAGTCGTAGCCCCGGACCACGATCAGGCAGTGCCGGCCCTGCACCTCGGTGGCGATCTCGGGCACCCCGACGCCGTCGAGCAGCAGGTCGCGCTCCTGCTTGAGGTAGTCCATGGTGTTGGCGGCGAAGGCCTCCAACTGCACCGACAGGCCCTCCCGGGCGTCGGTCATCGCCTTGGCCACACTCTCGGCGTCCTGGAGGCTGCCGTGCGCCACCGGATCGTCGTCCAGGTAGACGGTGTTGCCCTCGATGCGCACCGTGTCGCCCTCACGGATCCGCTCGAAGATGCCCTCGCCGAGGTCGTCGAGCAGCGGAATGCCCGCCGAGATCAGCACCTCCGGCCCGAGGTTGGGGTAACGGCCGGAGACCGACGGCTTGGCGTTGAGCACCGCGCCGACACCGACCGCGACAAGCGAGTCGGCGGCGACCCGGTCCAGGTCGACGTGGTCGATGACCGCGATGTCGCCGGGGCGGAGCCGGCCAACCAGCCGCTTCGTACGGCGGTCGAGGCGCGCGGTGCCGAGGATTCGTCCCGGTTCCGAGTTCCGGGCCCGGCGCAACGTGGGTAGACGCATCGTGACCATCCTGGCATGTGAGGCAGGCGAATCTGTCGCGACATGCCTGAGCAGGGCCGCCTACCCAGGGAAGCACACATGGGCGAAGGCCGGTGTGCCTCCGCTCACAATCGCGGTCTCAGGACCGCCGTTCCCTGGCCGCCACGGCCAGGAGTTCCTCCGCGTGAGCGATACCCAGATCCGAATCCGGCAAACCCGCGAGCATCCGGGCGAGTTCCCGGGCCCGCTCGGTGTCCTCCACCACCCGGACCCCGCTGGTGGTGACGGCACCGCCGGTGTCCTTGGCCACCACCAGGTGCCGGTCGGCGAAGGCGGCGACCTGAGGCAGGTGGGTCACCACCAGGACCTGGTGGCTACGGGCCAGCCGGGCCAGCCGCCGGCCGATCTCCACCGCCGCCTGACCACCCACCCCCGCGTCGACCTCGTCGAAGACGAGCGTCGGCGGGCCTCCGGAGCCGGCGAAGACCACCTCGATGGCGAGCATCACCCGGGACAGTTCACCGCCGGAGGCACCCCGTTGCAGCGGCAGGGACGGCGCGCCGGGATGCGCCAGCAGCCGCAACTCGACCTCGTCGCCGCCGTCGGGCCCGACGCCGACGTCGACGCCGTTGACCGGCAACGTCGGTTCGGTCCGACCGGCGGGTCGGGGCAGCACCGCCACCTCGATCCGGGCGTGCGGCATCGCCAGCCCGGCCAGCTCGACGGTGACCTGCTCGGCGAAGCGCGCCGCCGCCTCCTGCCGGGACGCCGACAGCCGGCCGGCCAACTCGGCCACCTCACCGGCCAGCCGGGACGCCTCCCGATCCAACTCGTCGAGCAGTTCGTCGGAGTTGTCCAGCTCGGACAGTCGGGTCCGCGCCCGCTCCGCCCAGGCGATCACACCGTCGACGTCGTCGGCGTACTTGCGGGTCAACGCACGCAGCGCGGCCCGTCGCTCGTAGAGGGCCTGCAACCGGGCCGGGTCGGCGTCCAGACCGGTGAGGTACGTGGACAGCTCCACCGAGACGTCGGCGACGAGCGTGGCCGCCTCCTCCAGGCGGGCGGCCAGCTCACCGAGCGCCGGATCGGTGCCGGCCTGCGCCTCCAGCGTGCGCCGGGCGGTGCCCAGCAGCGTCGAGGCGTCCGGGGTGTCGTCGGCGGCCTCCAGGCCGCCGGCCACGCACTGATGGGCCAGTTGGGCCGCGGTACGCAGGCCCTCCGCGTGCTCCAGCCGCTGCGTCTCCGCCTTCAGCTCGTCGTCCTCACCCGGTTGCGGATCCACCCGGGTGATCTCGTCGAGGCCCAACCTCAGCAGGTCGGTCTCCTGGTGGCGTTCCCGGGCGTTGCGTCGCCGGTCGGCCAGGTCGTCCACCACCCGACGCCACCGGGTGAACGCGTCCCGGGTCGCGTCGAGCAGCTTCTCGTGCTCGGGGCCGGCGAACCGGTCCAGCGCGGCCCGCTGCTCGGCCGGGCGCAGCAGGCGCAGCTGATCGGACTGGCCGTGTACGGCCACCACCTGCTCGCCGACCTCGCCGAGCATCGACACCGGCATGCCACGGCCACCCAGGTGGGCCCGCGACCGCCCTTCCACCGTGACCGTACGGCTGAGCAGCACACAGCCGTCCTCGTCCGGCTCACCTCCGGCGTCGGTGATCCGGGCGTGCACCGTCTCCGCCACCCGGCCACCGAGGCGCAACCGACCCTCGACGACGGCACGGCCGGGTTCGGCCCGTACCCGACCGGCGTCGGCCCGGCCGCCGAAGAGCAGGCCGAGGCCGGTCACCACCATGGTCTTGCCAGCACCGGTCTCGCCGGTGATGACGTTCATCCCGCCGGTCAACGGCAGCGTGGTGTCCTCGATGACGCCCAGTCCGGTGATGCGTAGCTCCTCCAGCACAGCAACCGACAGTAGACGCGTGGCCCGACACTTGACCAGCCAGCGCGGGCCGCGGCGTGCCCCGACCGGCGTCGTCGTACAGTTCTGCCTCATGTTGGAGGTGATCGGCCTGACCCCGGCGGAGGAGGAGCTCTACCGCTGCCTGGTGCAGCTCACCAGGGCACGGGTCGAGGAGTTGGCCGAGCGGCTGCACCGCCCCCGTACGGACGTCCTCACCCACCTCGACGCCCTGCGCGCCAAGGGGCTGGTGCTGCCGGTCGGCCCGGAACCGGACGCGCCACTGCGTCCGCTCGCGCCGGATGTCCCGCTCGGCGGGGTGCTGCTGCGCCAGCAGGAGGCGCTGGAGACGGCCCGGGCCTCGGTCACCCAACTCGCCGAGGAGTACCGGGCCGCGATGCGCCGGCACGACGCCGAACACCTGGTCGAGGTGATCACCGGAACGCGGATGCTCCGCGAACGCCTGCGCGACCTGCAGAACGCCGCCCGGGACGAGGTGCTCTGGTTCTGCCGGGCCAACCCGCTGGCGATGCCCGGTCAGGACAACGTCGAGGAGTTCCACGCCCTCGCCCGGGGCGTACGCTACCGGGCCATCTACGAACGCGAGATGCTCCTCGAACCGGGCGCGTTGCAGGACGTCGAGCAGGGTGTACGCGCCGGCGAGCAGGCGCGGGTCCTCGACCGGCTGCCGGTGCGCCTGGCCATCGTGGACGGTCGGACGGCGGTCTGCCCCCTGGTGCCGGATCGCAGCAGCGGTGAGCCGAGCGCCGCGGTGATCGGCCGCAGTCAGCTGCTCGACGCACTGCTGGCCCTCTTCGAGAGCCACTGGCGGACCGC
This sequence comes from Micromonospora sp. NPDC049891, assembly GCF_040660295.1. Lineage (NCBI taxonomy): Bacteria > Bacillati > Actinomycetota > Actinomycetes > Micromonosporales > Micromonosporaceae > Micromonospora > Micromonospora sp. NPDC049891. The sequence goes on along the minus strand of NZ_JBFAML010000034.1, from coordinate 11,466 downwards.
CACGCCCCTGCGCTCCGCCGGGCCGGCTGAGCGGCGGGCCGACCCGGCGGCGGGCTACCGGCCGGACGCCGACGAGGCGCGGCTGCTGTCGCTGTTCGTGGCCGGGGTGCCGGACAAGTCCATCGCCTCGCAGCTCGGCGTCAGCCGGCGGACCGTGCAGCGCCGGCTCGCCGACCTGATGGCCATCGCCGGCGTGGACACCCGGCCGGGGCTGGCCTTCCAGGTCGCCAGGCGAGACTGGATCTGAATCGGACCGGCGCGGGCGGGGTGACCTGCCGGCCACCCCGCCCGGCCGCCTCAGCGCAGCCCGTACGCGTCGATCACGGTCTGCTCGACGGTGTTCCCGGCCCGGTCGCTGGCGTGCACCCGCAGCGACACGGCGCCTTGGCCGGCCGGCACGGTGGCGGTGTAGCGGCTGCCGTGCGCCCGCACCGACGCCGTGCGCCAGGTCCGCCCGGCGTCGAAGGACACCTCGACCCGCAGGCTGGTGCCGACCGGGGCGGCTACCCCAGCCGGTTGGCGCAGGGTCAGGCCGAGCTTGTGTGACCGCTTGCCGGACACCTCACCACGCAGGTCGGCGGGCACCTGGTAGTCGACCTGGAGCAGTGGTAGCGGGGTGGCCTCGCTGCTGGCCGGGCGGGCCGAGGTGAACTGCCACGCCGTCTCGGTCCGGGTGGCGTACCGCCACGCCTCGGAGGAACGTCGGGTGGACACGTCCAGCCGGTAGCGGGCCGGTCCGGCGATGGTGGGCACCGGTGCCCAGCCGGCGGAGAGGTCCGCGATCTGCCGCCCGTCCCGGCTGACCCGGGCCTCGACAGTTGTCGGCTCCTCGCCGGAGCCGGCGTCACCGACGTGGCCGTTGGCGTCGACGAACTCGGCCACCCGCAGGTCCAGGCTGTCACCGCTCCGGCGGGGCACCGGGCCGGCGCCCCCGGCCGGCACGGCGGGGCGGACCACCGGGGCGTGCCAGCTCTCGGTCACCCGGTCGGTGGCGGCGTACCGCCGGGGCTCCTGGGTCAGGCCGTCCCTCAAAATCCCCCAGGAGAACATCATCTTGTGCAGCACCCGGTGCTGCCACCAGTTGTCCCCCGAGCTGACGAACTCCTTGCGGGTGGTGCCGTTGCGGACCAGGCGCTGGTCGTCGTTCCAGGCGTACGCCTGCCAGGGACGCCAGCCGAATCGCTGCTCGGTGGCCCAGTCCGCGCCGGTGCCGCCGTAACTCGCGGTCACCTCGGCGGTGTTCTTCGCCGTCACGGCGTGGACGACCCGCTCCGGCACCCGTCCCTTCGACACCTGCCACACGTCGTAGAGGTAGGGGCTGTCCACGGTCAACGTGAGGTCCAGCGTCGCCCGACCCTTGCGGGCGGCCGCGATCAGCCGCTGCCCGTCGTCGTACGCCACCACCATCGAGGGAATCGGAAGCCGGTCGCCGTCCGGACGCCACACCGTCCAGGCGCTGAAGTCCGCCGGCCGCACGATCAGCACCGCGGCGGCGCCGGCGGCAGCGGCAGCGGCGATCTGGTCCTCCTCCGAGCGGTCCGGGTCGGCACCGAGCAGCACGGCGGCGTCCCGCACCCGGGTCAACTCAGCGGGCCTGCCGGTGCCGGCCCAGAGCAGCGGCAGCTTCCGCCGTCCGGTCGGCGCCGGCGACGTACCCAACAGGTTGATGTCGGTCGGGCCGGACACGCCGCTGATCCTCGCGTCCACCATCGGCGCGACGAGCTGCCAGCGGGAGGCGAACTCGAACTCTCCCACCCGCACCGGTCGGGTCGGCGTCACGTTCACCTGCTGGACGGTGCTGAACGCCATTACGCCGTGGTCGATCTGTCGGCCGTTGCCCAGCACCCGGTGCACGTAGAAACTGAGCGACGCCCGCTGTTCGGCCGGTTTCGGTGTCTCGATCCGCACCGGGGTGCCCTTGCGCGCGTCCAGCACCACCGTCAGATCCCTGTCGACTGTCAGTTCCGGCTCGATCAGGGAGGTCAGCTGCTCGTCCAGGGGCGCGCCGTGCTCGACGAGCGCGGTCAGCAGGTACGTGCCCTGCTCGACCCGCAGGGTGCCCTCGCCCGGCCACCAACCCCAGTAGTCCGACTCGGGTTGCTCGCCGAAGAGCGTCAGGCCCGGTGAGAGGGTCGGCTCACCCTGCCGGTCCAGCACCTTGACGGTGACCTGGTGGATCGGGCGGGAGAGGGTGAACGCGACAGGCGTCCGCACCGCGACGCCGTTCGTGCCGGTCGCCACCAACCAACCTCCGTGCGGCCCGGGGGCCAACTTCGCCGGGTCGGCGCGCAGCGCCACGGGCACGCTGCCGCCGGCCGGGACGGTGACCTGACCTGTCGTGAAGGTGACACCGTCGGTCTCGGGCACGCCGGTGTCGGTGTTGCGCAGGTCCAGGGCGAGCCGCAGGGTCTGCGGGGCCGACGTGCCGTTGGTGTACGTGACGTGCCGCTCGACAGTGCCGCCGTCGTCGACCACCCGACCGAAGTCGGCGGTGGCCGAGGCGTACACCCGCTGGCCGAGCGCCCGGGCCACGTCCACCCGGCCTCCGCCCTGCTCGAAGACGGTGAGCGACGAGTTCGCCTTGGTGGTGCTGACCAGCGCGTCCTTGAGCTTCCCCGCGGTCCAGTCGGGGTGCTGCTGGGCGAGGATCGCCGCGGCTCCGGCCACGTGCGGGGTGGCCATCGAGGTGCCGGAGGCGGTCGTGTAGCCCTGGTCCACAGGCGTACCCATGCTGGTGCCGGCCGACCGGGCGGCGACGATGCCGACGCCCGGCGCGGTGATCTCCGGCTTCAGGCCGTTGTCACCTAGACGCGGCCCTCTGCTGGAGAAGACCGCCAGATTGTCGTCACGGTCGACCGCACCGACGGTGAGGGCCGAGGTCGCCGCTCCCGGTGAGCCGACGGTACGCGCCGCGCCGGAGTTGCCGGCGGCCACCACGAACAGCGTTCCGGTCCGCGCGGTCAGGTCGTTGAGCGCCTGACTCGTCGGATCGGTGCCGTCGGTCGGGTCGCCGCCGAGGCTCAGGTTGACCACCGTCGCGCCGGACTCGGCGGCCCACTCCATCCCCGCGATGACGTCCGAGTCGAAGCCGGCGCCGCTGTCGTTGAGAACCTTGCCGACCAGCAGGCGCGCGCCGGGTGCCACGCCCTTGCGCAGACCACCCGACGCGGCGCCGCTGCCGGCGACGGTCGCGGCGACGTGCGTGCCGTGGCCGTGCCCGTCGCGGGCGCTGCCACTGCCGGAGAAGTCCCGCGCCTCGGCGATCCGACCGACCAGGTCCGGGTGGGTGTCGTCGACACCGGTGTCGAGCACGGCCACCGTGACACCGCTGCCGTCGCGGCCGGCCGCCCAGGCCGCGGGCGCGCCGATCTGCGGGACGCTGTGCTCCAGTGCCGGCCGGACCCGCCCGTCGAGCCAGACGCTGGCGATGCCGGCGCCCAGCGGCGGGGCGGTGGCCGACGGGGACTGCCGGGCCGCCGGAGGGCCGGCCAGCTGCGTCCACAGGCCACCGACGTCGTCCTTGCCGACCCGGACGGCCGCGCCGTTGATGCTCGCCAGAGGACGGGCCTCGGCCGCGGCGACCAGTGGGCGGACCCTGCCGGCGGCCGGCTCCCGGTAACGCACGATGAGCGGCAGGACGTCCCGGGTGCCGTAGCCGTCCTCGGCGAGTTCCTGCACGTCGAACAGGTTGGCGTCGAGCACGCCGCTGGAGACGTACGGCAGGACGTCGCTGGGCAGCACCCGCAGCCCACCGTCGACCTCCATGGTCTGGAAGATGACCCGTTCCCGGCCGGGACCGGGCCGGACGGTCGCGGCCACCCGGCCGGACGCCGCCGGGGCGAGGTCGACCTGGTCACCGGTGATCAGGGTGATCCGGACGGACCCGGCACCGGTGACTGTCGGCCCTGATGGCGGGCCGCTGGGTTGAGCGGGCGGGTCGGCGGACACGGGAGTGGCGAGTCCGATGGCCAACGCGCCGGCCGCGCCGGCGATCAGCCAGCGTGAGGGCCTGTGCATGCGATGCGCTCCTCTGCTCCGGGGGCCGATCAATCGAAGATCGACCGCTCGGAGTCTGCGACGCGGTGCACCGCACGGTCACTAGGCGGGTTACGCCGTACCGGCGACATGTCGCCAGGTGGACACCGAACCGACAGCTGACCGGCGGGTAAATGTCCGGCCGGTTACGGCTGACGCGTCACGAGGCGGGGTTCGGTCAGCGGCGGTTGCCCCGCCAGCCGTGCACCGGAAGGTCGAACTTGGCCACCAGGCGCGCGGTGAACGACCGGTCGCGCAGCCGGACGACCCGCACCGGCAGGGTGCCCCGCCGCACGGTGACCCGGGCGCCCGGCGGCAGGTCGTAGACCCGCCGCCCGTCGCAGCAGAGCACCGCCAGGGTGGTGAACGGGTCGACGGTTATCGAGATGGTGGAGGTGGGGGCGGTCACCAGCGGCCGGCTGAACAATGCGTGGGCGCTGATCGGCACCAGCAGCAACGCCTCCACCTCGGGCCAGACCACCGGCCCACCGCCGGAGAAGGCGTACGCCGTGGAACCGGTGGGGGTGGCACAGACCACGCCGTCACAGCCGTAGCGGGACAGCGGTCGCCCGTCGACGTCGACGAGCAGTTCCAGCATCTGGGCCCGCTCACCCTTCTCGACGCTGATCTCGTTGAGCGCCCACGACTCGATCGTCGGCCCACCGTCGAACTCCGCGGTCACGTCGAGGGTGAGCCGCTCGTCGACGCTGTAGTTGCGGCTCACCACGTCGCGGACCGCCACGTCGAGATCGTCGATCTCCGCTTCGGCGAGGAAACCGACCTTCCCGAGGTTGATACCGAGCAGCGGCACCTTCGCCGGGCGGGCCAGTTCCGCGGCGCGCAGGAACGTGCCGTCCCCGCCGAGCGCGAAGACGATCTCAGCGCCCTCGGCCGCTTCCGGTCCGGTCACCGGCACCACGCCCGGCAGGTCGAGGTCCTCGGCCTCCTCGGCCACCACCCGCACCTCGAACCCGGCGGCGATCAGGTCCGCGGCGACCGTGCGGGCGTGCTCGGTGCTGCGTCGGCGGCCGGTGTGCGTCACCAACAGGGCCGTGCGGGTCACCGGGACGACCGCCCGGGAACACCGCGCTGCTGGTTCGCGCGCGCCGCCACGCTGCTGTGCCAAACGGTTCGCTCGCTCCGCTCGCTCACGCCGCCGCCTCGCTCCGCTCCCCGGCAGCGCGAGCCGCCACGCTGCTGTGCCAAACGGTTCGCTCGCTCCGCTCGCTCACGTGGCCACCTCCTCCGTCGCCTCGTCCGGCCCGTCGCCGGACGTCACCGGGCCGGCTGGCCCAGCCGTCACCACGGTCCGCACCCGGTGCGGGTCTGCCGGTGGCGCGTCCCGGCGTAACCATACGAAGAACTCGACGTTGCCGCTCGGCCCCGGCAGCGGGCTGGCCGCGAGGTCCGCCAGCCCCAGCCGCAGCGTCGCGGCCGCCGTGGCGACATCCAGCACCGCCTGTGCCCGAAGTTCCGGATCACGGACCACCCCACCGGCTCCGACCCGCTCCCGACCCACCTCGAACTGGGGCTTGACCATCAGCGCGAGGTCACCGTCGGCCCGGGTGCAGGCCGCCAGGGCCGGCAGCACCAGTCGCAACGAGATGAACGACAGGTCGGCGACGGTCAGGTCGACCGGGCCCCCGATCGCCTCGGGGGTCAGCGTCCGGACGTTCGTGCGTTCGAAGACCCGTACCCGGGAGTCGTTGCGCAGCGACCAGGCGAGCTGGCCGTAGCCGACGTCCACGGCGACCACCTCGGCGGCGTCGGCGCGCAGCAGCACGTCGGTGAAGCCGCCGGTGGACGCGCCGGCGTCGAGGCAGCGTCGACCAGCCACCACCAGCCCCGCGGGGGCGAACGCGGCGAGCGCGCCGGCCAACTTGTGCCCGCCCCGGGAGACGTACTCCGAGCTGGGGTCGGCACCACTGACCAGCAGCGGATCTGCGGGGTCGACCATCGCGGCGGCCTTGCGGGCCGGCACCCCGCGCAGCTGCACGCGGCCGGCCTCCACCAACGCGACCGCCTGCTCGCGTGAGCGGGCCAGACCGCGACGGACGAGTTCGGCGTCCAACCGGTTACGCCGTGCCATGGATGGACGCGCCTCCTCAGGTCTGGTCGATGGTGGCCAGCGTCTCCCGCAACGTCTGGTACGCCGCCTCGTACTGGGCGATCTGGTCGGCGGGGCCGAGAGTCGCGGCGTTGGCGATCGCCTGCACCGCGGCGTCCACCGCCGGATGACCCCCGTCCTGCCCGCCCGTATCGGTCCAGCGCTGCGGCGGTGGACCAGGGCGCGGTCCCGGCGGCGGGCCGGGTCGCGGCGCGGTCATGCCGCCACTTCCCCTCGCCCGGTCACGCGACACCGTCCGGGCGCGGCGGGCGGGGCGGGGCGGCCTTCGCCGGTCGCGGCGTCGGTTCACCATCGGCGGTACGCACGACGGTTCCGGACGCCTTCTTCGCCACGGTCTTCTTCGCAACCGTCTTCTTGGCCACCGCCTTCTTGGCCACCGCCTTCTTCGCGACAGCCTTCGTCGGTGGGGCCGCGGCGGCGGTCGGTGGCGTGCCGACGGAGGGGGTGTCGGCGGACCCGGTTGCCGTCAGGAGGCCCGGCTCGGTGCCGCTGGTGGGCGTCCCGGGGGCGGCCCGAAGTTGACGTTCCAACTCGCGCACCCGGCGGTCCAGCTCGGCGACCTCCTCGGCGGTGGCCAGGCCCACCGCACCGAGCGCCCGCTCGACCTCGAACCGCACCAGCTTCGTCAGAGCCTCGCGGTTGGCCGCGCCGGTCGACCGCAACTCCTCGGCGAGGGTCTGGAGTTGGGCGGCTGTCGCTCCGGTCGATCCCATCGCCCGGCGCACCGCGTCCTGCGCCTTCTTCCGGGGCGCCTCCGTCAGGCCCATGGCCAGTTCGAGGTAGGCGCGCCACGCGTCCTGCATGCCTGAGTCCTTTCGCCCGGCGGCTGTGCAGGTGTCACGCTACCGGGCCGCCGGAACCGTCCTGTGCGGTACGGTGCCGGGAGACGACGTGGTGTGGCGAGGAGGCGATTGGTGGCCACGGTGGACGAGTGTCGGCAGGCGTTGCAGGATCTGGCCGCCCGGCTCGAACGCAACGCGGAGACCGTCCGTGATCGCGTGGACCTGGATCGCACCCTGGCCTGCCGGATCACCGACCTGGAGACCGCCTTCCACGGTCGGCTAACCGGCGGAAGGCTCGTGGAGCTCGCCGACGGTGACGACCCGAAGGCGAAGATCGCGATGAGCACCACAAGTGACGACCTGCTCGCCCTGGTACGCGGCGACCTCGACGTCACCCGCGCGGTCGCCAACCGCCGCGTGTCGATCAAGGCGAACCCGTTCGACCTGATGAAGTTGCGCAAGCTGCTCTGAGCCGGCAGGCCCGGTCAGGTCGCCAGGCCGAGCTTCTCCAGTGCCTTCCCCGCCTCCGGGGACGCCGGCCGGACCGGGCCGGACGGGTGGCGGTGCCAGGCAACCGCGCAGAGCGCGGCGAGCGCGTCCAGCGCATCCCCAGAGCCGGACAGCTGCCAGTCGTCGGCTCCGGTGGTCACCTGCCAGTCGCCGTGGCCGGCATCCGCCGCCGGCACCCGCACCACACCGCCGGGGTCGAAGAGCCCGGTCAGGTCCCACGACACGTACGTCGGTCGTCGCTCGGTGGGCGCGGCGAGCAGCTCGGCGGCGTCGCTGACACCTGTGAGAACCAGCAGGCTGTCCAGGCCGGCCCGGTTGGCACCCTCGATGTCGGTGTCCAGCCGATCGCCGACGACCACCGTACGACCGCCGTCCGCCCGCCGGGCGGCGGTGGCGAACAGTTCCGGCGCCGGCTTACCGACGATCTCGTCCGGGTCCCGGCCGAGGGCGGTGGCCAGCGCGGCGACAAGTGCACCATTGCCCGGCAACGGTCCACGCCCGCTGGGCAGGGTCCGGTCGGTGTTCGTGGCCACCCAGGTCGCTCCGGCCCGTACCGCCACCGCCGCCTCGGCCAGATCGGCCCAGCCCACCTGGGGGCCGTACCCCTGGATCACCGCGACCGGAGCCTCGTCCGCCGTGGCGACCGGCGTGAGCCCGGCCTCGCGGATCTCGGATCGGAGCGCGTCAGCTCCCACCACGAGCACCGGCGCTCCGGCGGGTAGCCGCTCACCGAGCAGTTGGGCGGCCGCCCCGGCACTGGTGAGCACCTCCTCCGGTCGCGCCGGCACGCCCATTCCGGTCAGCAGGTCGGCCACGTCGGCGGCACGGCGCGAGGCGTTGTTCGTCGCGTACGCGACCGCTCGGCCCTCACCGTGCAACCGGGCGACCGTCTCGACCGCACCGGGGATCGGCTGGTCGATCAGGTAGATCACCCCGTCCAGGTCGAAGACGACCAGGGCGTAACCGTCCACCAGCCGGTCCCCGCTCATCGCTGCCGCGCCTCCGGCTCGTCGGTCCCGTCCGCCGGGTCCGCGTCGAGTTCGGCGACCTCCGGGGCGGCTCCGGGCGCGGCCTCGATGTCCGGTGCCACGTCCTCGGCGACGTCGCCGTCGGCCGCGTCCCGCTCACCATCAGGGCCCGACGCGTCGACCGCCTGGGACTGGGCCGGGAACTCCGCGCCGGCCGGCTGATCGTCGGCGGACTGATCGTCGATCGGGTGGTCGTCCGTCCGTTCCTCGACCGCCACGTCATCGCCGTTCGGCTTCCCGACAACCGCCGCGTCGGCCTGCGGCTCGTCGGACGCCAGGTCGCTGCCGGCCGGATCGTCTTGGTCGGAAACCTCGGCGGTGGTCGACGGGCCGGCGTCCGGGCGGGCCGGCACGGCGCCGGGGGCACCCGGACCAGCAACCAGTTCCTCGGTCACCTCGTCCTCGTCGTCGCCCTCGATGACCACACCGTCGAGTTCGAGCAGCCGCTCGGCCGCGTCGGTCTCCGCCTCGGTGTCCACCTCCGCCGCGCGGGAGAACCACTCCCGCGCCTCGGCCCGCCGTCCCACGGCCAGCAGAGCGTCGGCGTACGCGTACCGCAGCCGTGCCGTCCACGGCTGCACGGCGTCGGTGGTCAGGTCGGGGACCTGGAGCATCGCCACGGCCGCGTCCCGCTGGCCGAGGTCGCCGCGGGCGCCGGCAGCCACGATCAGCAGTTCGATCGCGACGGCCGGGTCCAGCTTCTCCTGGTCGGCGCCCCGGAACAGGTCGATGGCGCGCTCGGGCCGCCCCAGTGCCCGCTCGCTGTCCGCGATCACCGCCAGGTGGCTCTGCGCGCCACTCATCCGGTGGTACGTCCGCAGCTCGGCGATGGCCGACTGCCACTCCCCGGCGTGGTAGGCGGCCAGGCCGACAGCTTCCCGGACCGCGGAGATGCGCGATGCGAGCCGGCGAGCGGCAAGTGCGTGCGCGAGCGCCTCGGCCGGGTCCTCGTCGATCAGTTGCCCGGTCGCCACGAGGTGCCGGGCAACGGTGTCCGCGACCGGCTTCGCCAGCGACAGCAGTTCGGCGCGGACGTCCTTGTCCAGGTCGGTCGCGACGATCTCGTCAGGAAGCGCCGGCGCCTCCGCACGCCCCTCCTCGGCCGAGCCCGGTCCGTCCCGGTCGTCACGCCGTCCGAACCGACGCTCACCGTCCCGGTCGTCCCGGAATCCGCCGCCACGGCGGTCGCCGCCACGCTCGTCCGCGCCACGACGGAATCCGCCGTCCCGGCGATCGGCGAAGCCGCCCGCTCCGCGAGCGCCGTCCCGATCCCGGAACCCACCCTCGCGACGGTCGCCCCCACGGAAGCCACCTTCACGGCGCTCGCCGCCACGGAAACCGCCCTCGCGACGCTCTCCGTCCCGGAACCCGCCTTCACGGCGGTCACCGCCACGGAAGCCACCCTCACGGCGGTCACCGCCGGAGCTGTCGCCATCGCGACGGTCCCGGAACCCGCCGTCCCGACGCTCACCGTTCCGGAATCCACCCTCGCGACGGTCGCTCCCACGGAAGCCACCTTCACGGCGGTCACCGCCACGGAAACCACTGTCGCGGCGCTCACCGCCGTCACCACGATCGTTGCCCCGGAAGCCACCGTCCCGACGGTCACCGTCCCGGAAGCCGCCCTCACGACGGTCACCGCCACGGAAGCCGCCCTCACGGCGCTCTCCGTCCCGGAACCCGCCCTCACGACGGTCGCCCCCACGGAAACCACCCTCACGACGGTCACCGCCACGGAAGCCGCCCTCACGGCGCTCTCCGCCACGGAACCCGCCCTCACGACGGTCGCCCCCACGGAAACCACCCTCACGGCGCTCTCCGTCCCGGAACCCGCCCTCACGACGGTCACCGCCACGGAAACCACCCTCACGACGGTCACCGCCACGGAAACCACTGTCGCGGCGCTCACCGCCGTCACCACGATCGTTGCCCCGGAAGCCGCCTTCACGGCGGTCACCGCCACGGAAGCCACCTTCACGGCGCTCTCCGTCCCGGGACCCGCCCTCACGACGGTCACCGCCACGGAAGCCGCCCTCACGACGGTCACCGCCACGGAAGCCGCCCTCACGACGGTCACCACCACGGAAGCCGCCCTCACGGCGCTCGCCGCCACGGAAGCCACCTTCGCGGCGCTCGCCGTCCCGGAACCCGCCCTCACGGCGCTCACCGTCCCGGAACCCGCCCTCACGACGGTCACCGCCACGGAAGCCACCTTCACGGCGCTCGCCGCCACGGAAACCACCCTCACGACGGTCGCCGCCACGGAAACCACTGTCGCGGCGCTCACCGCCGTCACCACGATCGTTGCCCCGGAACCCACCGTCCCGACGGTCACCGTCCCGGAACCCGCCCTCGCGACGGTCACCGCTGCGGAACCCGCCTTCGCGGCGCTCGCCGCCACGGAACCCGCCGGAGCGTTCGCCATTGTCGCGCCGGAAACCGCCCTCACGACGGTCGCCGTCGCGGCGTTCGGCCCCACGGAAGCCGCCAGTGCCACGGTCCCGGTCGCCGGAGCTGTCGCGCCCGCCGAATCCACGGTCGCTGCGGTCACCCCGGAACCCACCACCAGAGCGGCCGCTGTCGCGGAAGCCGCCCTCGCGACGGTCGCCGTCCCGACGGAAGCCTCCGGACCGGCCACGGTCGCCGCCGAATCCGCCGCCATCGCGTCCGTCGCGGGAGCCCCGCTCCTCTCCCCGGTCCTGGCTCGACGGGCGGTCGCCGCGGCGGGATCCGCCGTCGCGATCCGCAGGCCGACCCTCGTAACCCCGGGGGCGGTCCCCGCCCTGAGGTGCTGAACTCACAGGTACATCCTTCCTGAGTACGTCGTATCAACGACGCAACGCAGTCGAGGGCCGACCCGATTCCGGGTGGCCCTCGACTGTGACGTGTGTCCGGCGGTGTCCTACTCTCCCACACCCTCCCGGGTGCAGTACCATCGGCGCTGGAGGGCTTAGCTTCCGGGTTCGGAATGAGACCGGGCGTT
>NZ_JBFAML010000033.1:0-64708 GCF_040660295.1 Micromonospora sp. NPDC049891 | reverse complement strand
CAGCACCAACACACCGACGGTCACCTGCACCGCCACCACCTGACCCCGGCCGGGGCCGCGCCACACTCCCTCAGGCGCGGCCCCGCCCGGCTCGGTGGACGAGCCGGGCGGGGCCGCCGACGGGCCGGCTCAGGCCAGGGCGGAGACGATGTCGGCGATCGAGCGGCGACGGCCGGTGTAGAAGGGAACCTCCTCGCGGACGTGCAGCCGGGCGCGAGAGGCCCGCAGGTCCCGCATCAGGTCGACGATCCGGTGCAGTTCGTCGGCCTCGAAGGCGAGCATCCACTCGTAGTCGCCGAGGGCGAAGGAAGCGACCGTGTTTGCCCGGACGTCCGGGTAGCCACGGGCCATCTTGCCGTGCTCGGCCAGCAGTTCCCGCCGCTCGGCGTCGGGCAGCAGATACCAGTCGTACGAGCGGACGAACGGGTAGACGCAGAGGTAGGCGCGGGCCTCCTCGCCGGCCAGGAACGCCGGGATGTGGCTCTTGTTGAACTCGGCCGGCCGGTGCAGCGCCATCTGCGACCAGACCGGGGTCATCGCCCGGCCCAGGGCGGTCCGCCGCAACCGCAGGTACGCGTCCTGGAGGTCGTCACTGGACGAGGAGTGCCACCAGACCATCAGGTCGGCGTCGGCCCGCAGCCCGGAGACGTCGTAGGTGCCGCGCACCACCACGTCCTTGCCGGCCAGCTCCTCGATCAGCGACTCGACCTCGCCCGTCACGTTGTCACGCAGCGACGGCAGCGGCGCGCTGGCCCGGAACACCGACCACATGGTGTAGCGGATGGTGTCGTTGAGTTCCTTCAGTCGGGCGGCGTTCGTCTGCTCGGTCATCTCCCCGATCCTTCCAGTGCGGTGATGATCTCCTCGGCCGCCGTCTCGCCGGAGCGGACGCAGATCGGGATGCCGACCCCGTCGTAGCCGGCGCCGGCCAGCCGCAGTGTCGGATGTGCCGCCCGCAGCGCTGACCGGGCGGCGACGACCCGGTCGAGGTGACCGGGGGTGTACTGCGGCAACGCTCCGCCCCAGCGCTGCACGTGCCCGGCGACCGGCGCGGGCAGCGGCGCGCCCAGCACCGCCGACAGCTCCCGGTGCACGGTGGCGGCGAGATCCTCGTCGGGGCGTTGGAGTTGCTCCTCGTCGCCGTACCGGCCCACCGAGGCGCGCACCAGGGCCAGCCCGTCCGGTCGGCGTAGGTGCCCCCACTTGGTGGTGAAGAAGGTGGACGCCTTCACCAGCAGTCCTTCGGTGGAGGGCACCAGGAAACCGGAGAGTTCCGGCAGCACCGGTTCGGGCAGCGCCAGGGTGACGAGCGCGACGCTTGCGTAGTCCAGCCCGCCGATCTCCTTCGCCGCTTCGGGGGCGAGGTCGGCGAGCAGCCGGGCCGCCGGCCGGGCCGGCACCGCCAGCACCACCGCGTCCACGTCGACGTGCTCGGGGTCGCGGGTCGGGCCGACGGTCAGCCGCCAACCGGCGCCGGTCGGGATGAGTTCGCGCACCGCCGCGTTGCTGCGGATCGTCGCGCCGCTGGCGGCCACCGCCGCGGCGACCAGGGTGCTCAGCCCGCCGTCGAGGGTGCCGAAGACCGGCTCACCGGGAGCGCGCGGAGTGGCGGCCTGCGCGGTGCGCACGGCGGCGAGCAGCGTGTGCTCAACCCGGGCCGCCCGGGCCAACGCCGGCATCGTGGTGACCAGCGACAGGTCGTCGGCGCGGCCCGCGTACACCCCGCCGAGCATCGGGTCGACAAGCCGGTCGACCACCTCGTCACCGAACCGCGCGCGGACCAGTGCGCCCACGGAGACGTCCTGGTCCGGTTCGAGCAGCGGCCCACCGCCGTCGCGGTCGGCGTCCGGGGTCGGCCGGGCCACCGCCGCCACCTTCGCCAGATCACCGGGTACGCCGACGAGCGTGCCGCCGGGGATCGGGCGCAGCCCGCCGTCGACGGCGAGCGCCGCCTGCCCGACGGTCGGGTGCACGATCCGTCCCGCCAGGCCGAGCCGGCGGACCAGGGCGACGGCTGCGGATTCCCCGCCGGCCGGGTCACGCATGAGGAACGACTCGGCGCCGAACTCGACAGGGCCGCCGGCCAGCTCGCCGGTGCGCAGCTTGCCACCGAGCGCACCGGACTGCTCGTACACGGTGATGTCGACCTCGGCGGGGCCACGGTCGCGTAACCGGACCGCGGCGGCCAGCCCGGCGATGCCGCCGCCGACCACCGCCACCCGCCGCCGCGTCGCCATCGCGGTCAGTCCCGCCCGGCCGGCCGAATGGACAGCTCGTGCACCAGGGCGACCACCCGGGTCAGCACCTCCGGATCGGTCTCCGGCAGCACACCGTGGCCGAGGTTGAACACGTGCCCCGGCGCGGCCCGACCCTGCTCCAGGATCCGGCGCACCTCGGTCTCCACCGCTGGCCACGGGGCCAGCAGCAGGGTCGGGTCGAGGTTGCCCTGCACGGCCCGCTCCGGCCCGATCCGGCGGGTCGCGACGTCCAGCGGCGTACGCCAGTCGACGCCGACCACGTCGGCCCCGGCCTCGCCCATCGCGCCGAGCAGCTCGGCGGTGCCCACCCCGAAGTGGATGCGGGGCACGCCCGCGTCGGCGAGCCCGGCGAGCACCTTCGTCGAGTGGGGCAGCACGAAGCGGCGGTAGTCGGCCTCGGAGAGCGCACCGGCCCACGAGTCGAACAGCTGCACCGCCGACACGCCGGCCTCGATCTGCACCCGCAGGAACGCCAGGGTCACCTCGGCCAGTCGGCCCGCGAGGGTGTGCCACAGCTCGGGCTCGCCGTACATCAGCGCCTTGGTCTTGGCGTGGGTACGCGACGGGCCGCCCTCCACCAGGTAGCTGGCCAGCGTGAACGGGGCCCCGGCGAAGCCGATGAGCGGGGTGTCGCCGAGTTCCTTGACCAGCATCCGGACCGCCTCGTCGACATAGCTGACGTCGTCGCGGTCGATCAGCCGGATCCGTTCGATGTCGGCGGCGGTACGCACCGGTTCGGCCACCACCGGCCCGGTGCCGGGCACGATGTCCAGGTCGATCCCGGCGGCGGCCACCGGCACCACGATGTCGCTGAACAGGATCGCGGCGTCCACCCCGTGCCGGCGTACCGGCTGGAGGGTGATCTCGGTGACCAGGTCGGGCCGGCGACACGACTCCAGCATCGCCACGTTGGCCCGGATCTCGCGGTACTCCGGCAACGACCGGCCCGCCTGGCGCATGAACCAGACCGGGGTGTGCGGGACGGGCCGACGGCGACACGCCCGTACGAAGGGCGAATCGGCGGGCCCGCCGGGGCGGGGTTCGTCGTCTCGGGCGGCGGTGCCCGTGGTGTCGGTGGTCATCGCGGCAATCGTGCCACGCGGCCGATCGACGTCCTGCGCCCACCGCCGCCTTTGTGACGTAGCCAGGTCTCGGGTGCCCACCGGGTCTGGTCGCCTTCAGTAGAGTCACTCGAAGATTACTGTCGATGGATTCAGCGGGGAGGACCAGTGGGTGACAGGACCCGCAGGCTGGCTGCCGGCATGCTCGGCGTACTGCTCGGCTCGGCCGTCGGACTCGCGCCGGTCGGCGCGCCCGTGGCCGCGAGCGAGTCGGAGCCGGTGGCTCCACTGATCATCGGTGGCGAGGACGCCACCCAGCCCTATCCGCCGATCGCCTCACTCCAGATCGACCGGGAAGGCACCTTCGGCCATCACTGCGGGGCGGTTCTCATCCACCCGCGTCACGTCGTCACCGCCGCGCACTGCGTGACCGACGAGGTGCCGGCACCCATCGACCCCGCGACACTGCGCATTCGCCTCGGTTCGGCGGAGCACGCGGCCGGGGGCCGGATCGTGGCGGTCACCAAGGTCGTGCCGCATCCCGCCTGGGACTGGAACACGGGCGATGATCTCGGAGCCGATGTCGCCGTGCTCCGCCTGGCCGCCCCGGTGTGGCTGCCGCGCTACCCGATCGCCGGCCGGTCACCCGCCGTCGGTGCGACCATCCGGGAACTCGGCTGGGGAGCCACCACGCCCACCTTCGGCGGGCCGCTGCCCGAGCGGTTGCAGCAGCTGGACCGTCTGGTGGTAGCGCCTGAGGAGTGCGCGGGCGGGCGGATCACCGTTGGCGAGATCTGTGTCCATGGCGCACCCGGCGGAGCCTGTTTCGGCGACAGTGGCGGCCCGGGGCTGCTCCGGATCGGGCAGGTCTGGACGGTCGTGGGTGGCGCCAGCCGGCTGGGTCGGGACTGGCAACTTGGGCCGCCGTACTGTGGCGTGCAGATGATCTACACCGACCTGACCTTCCACCGGCCCTGGATCCGGAGCGTGGTACGCGCCGGGTGATCGTCGGCGCGCCTCGCAGCCCCGACCCGGGCGGCGGAATAGGCTGCGGACATGGCCCCCCCGATCGCGCTTCCCGACACGTTCGCCCGCGCGGTCGCGGGGCTCCGGTCGGCGACGCCCCGGCCGGAGATCCTGCTGGAGGAGGTGGGGGCGCCGCAGCGACTGGCCCCCTACTCCTTCGCGCTCTCCGCGTCGGTGCTGCGCGACGGTGACGAGGTGGCCTCCGGGCGGCTGATCCTGCTGCACGATCCGGCCGGGCACGAGGCGTGGCAGGGCACTCTGCGGCTGGTCACCTATGTGACGGCCGAGCTGGAGGTCGACCTCGCCGCCGATCCGCTGCTGCCCGGGGTGGGGTGGACCTGGCTCACCGACGCTCTCGACGCCCAGGACGCGGGATACCGGGCCATCGGCGGGACGATCACGCAGACGATGTCGACCCGGTTCGGTGAGCTGGCCGGCCCACCCGCGGCCGGCGACGTCGAGATCCGCGCCTCGTGGACGCCGACAGGCGTCGATCTCGCCGCGCACCTGTACGCCTGGTGCACCCTGCTCGCCTCCACCGCCGGTCTGCCGCCGCCCGGCGTCACCGCCCTGCCGGAGCGCCGCCCAGCCGCCACCGGCTGAGCCTGCCCGACCCGGTACCGGCCGACCCGAGACCGGCTGGTCATGCCCCGTCCGAGATCGGCTGAGGCCTTCCGCCCGCAGTGGGCCGCCCCCGGCAGGCCGGCCGCGCGCCCTCGGCCGACACGCGGCAGGGCGGGTGCGCGGCACTCGATCCACTCGCGCACTAGGGTTGTCAGGTGACCGACGAACCACCCCTGCGCCGTCGGGCCGCCGCAAGCCGTACGGGAAACGACACACCGCACCCGCCATCGGCGCGGTCGGAGCCCTCGGACGCGGGGACCGAGCCCATCGGCGGCCAGTCCGTGCCGCTGACCGCACCCCGCGACGGCACCCCTGAGCCAGTCGCCGCCCCGGAGCAACTCGCCGAGGTCGTGGCGCGGTTCGCCAGCGGTGCCGGGCCGGTGGCCCTGGACGCCGAACGTGCCTCCGGCTACCGGTACAGCCAGCGCGCATACCTCGTACAGTTGCGTCGCGCCGGCGCCGGCACCGTCCTGATCGACCCCCTGCCGTTGCCCGACCTGAGCGCCCTGGACGCCGTGATCGCCGAGGCGGAGTGGGTGCTGCACGCGGCGAACCAGGACCTGCCCTGCCTCGCGGAGCTGGGGCTGCGTCCACGCCGGTTGTTCGACACCGAGCTGGCGGCGCGGCTGGCCGGTTTCGAACGGGTGGGGCTCGCGGCGCTCACCGAGCAGTTGCTCGGGTTCAGCCTGGAGAAGCACCACTCCGCGGCGGACTGGTCGAGCCGGCCGCTGCCCGAGTCCTGGCTGACCTATGCCGCCCTCGACGTCGAGCTGCTGACGGACCTACGCGACGCGCTCGACGCCGAGCTGGCCCGGCAGAGCAAGTCCGAGTGGGCGGCGGAGGAGTTCGCCGCGCTCGTGCGCAGCGTTGACCGGCCGCCCCGGGTACGCGCCGAACCGTGGCGACGGACCTCCGGAATCCACCGGGTCCGTGGCGCGCGGGCGCAGGCCCGGGTCCGTTCCCTGTGGTACGCCCGGGACCAGATCGCCGCCCGGCGGGACACCGCACCGGGACGGGTGCTGCCCGACTCGGCGATCGTCGCGGCGGCCGAGCTGGACCCGAGGGACGAGAAGGCACTGCTCACGCTGCCCGGCTTCGGCGGCCGGTCGGTGCGGCGGTTGGCGCGTACCTGGCTGGCGGCGCTCGACGACGCGCGGCAGTTGCCGGACGACGCCCTGCCGGTGGCCCCGACGGTGGAGGGCCCGCCGCCACCGCACCGGTGGGCGGAGCGCGATCCGGCCGCCGCCGCCCGACTGGCCCGCTGCCGGGAGGTGGTGTTGCGGGTGGCCGGCGAGCACAACCTGCCCGCGGAGAACCTGATCTCCCCCGACACCATCCGCCGGGTCGCCTGGCAACCCCCCGAGGAGATCACCGAAGTCACCGTCGCCGAGGCCCTGCGCGACCACCACGCCCGCGAATGGCAGATCACCCTCCTCCTCCCCGACCTGGCCACCGCCCTGTCCCCCACCCCCTAACCCCACCCCACCCCACCACCCCACCGCCCCACCCCCCGCCCCGCCCCGCCCCGCTGCGGTGATCAAGAGGTTTGCGTCGGCGACACGCCGTGCGGCTGACGCAAACTTCTTGATCACCGCAGTGGGCGGCGGGTGAGGGGTGGGGTGGGGTGGTGGAGTGTGGGGTGGGTTACAGGGGGAGGTGGCGCGGGGGTTATTACTGGCGAGTAGCATCGGGGAAACGCCAGTGCTGGCGACCTTCGTCCGGTTCGTCGTGCGCCCCAGGCGCGGACGACCGGATCGTGGTCGAATAGGAGGCTCATCGTGCCCCGTGAAGTCCGGGATGTCGTCTTCGTCGACGGCGTCCGCACCCCCTTCGGCAAGGCGGGTGGCATGTACGCCAACACCCGCGCCGACGACCTGGTGATCCGCTGCATTCGCGAACTGCTGCGCCGTAACCCTCAACTGCCGCCGGAGCGGGTCGAGGAGGTCGCGATCGCCGCCACCACCCAGATCGGCGACCAGGGCCTGACCATCGGCCGTACCGCCGCGCTGCTGGCCGGCCTACCCAAGACGGTTCCGGGTTTCGCCATCGACCGGATGTGCGCCGGGGCCATGACCGCTGTGACCACCGTGGCCGGCGGCATCGCCATGGGCGCCTACGACATCGCGATCGCCGGTGGCGTCGAGCACATGGGCCGGCACCCGATGGGTGAGGGTGTCGACCCGAACCCGCGCATCGTCGCCGAGAAGCTTGTCGACCCGTCCGCGCTGGTGATGGGCTCCACCGCAGAGAACCTGCACGACCGGGTACCGCACATCACCAAGCAGCGCACCGACGCGTTCGCCCTCGCCTCGCAGCAGAAGACCGCCAAGGCGTACGCCAACGGCAAGCTCCAGGACGATCTGGTCCCGGTGGCGATCCGCGACCCGGAGACCGGCTGGGGCCTGGCCACGGTCGACGAGGCTCCCCGGGACACCTCGATGGAGAAGCTCGCCACCCTGAAGACCCCGTTCCGCCCGCACGGCAAGGTCACCGCGGGCAACGCGGCCGGTCTCAACGACGGCGCCACCGCCAGCCTGCTCGCCGACGAGGCCACCGCCCGCGAGCTGGGCCTGCCGGTCGCGATGCGGCTGGTGTCGTACGGCTTCGTCGGCGTCGAGCCGGAGGTGATGGGGGTCGGCCCGATCCCGTCGACCGAGAAGGCGCTACGCATCGCCGGCCTGACCATCGACGACATCGGCCTGTTCGAGCTGAACGAGGCGTTCGCCGTGCAGGTGCTCGCCTTCCTCGACCACTTCGGCATCGCCGACGACGACCCGCGGGTCAACCCGTGGGGCGGCGCGATCGCCATCGGGCACCCGCTCGCCTCCTCCGGCGTACGGCTGATGACCCAGCTCGCCCGGCAGTTCGCCGAGCACCCGGAGGTCCGCTACGGCCTCACCGCCATGTGCATCGGCATCGGCATGGGCGGCACGGTCATCTGGGAAAACCCGCACTGGACCGGGTCCGCGCAGGAGGGTGGAGACAAGTGAGCCTCACCGCACCGAACGAGGTCGTCACCAGGGCGCTGCTGCGGCAGGTGAACGTACCGGGGCTGGACCGTCCGGCCGCCCTGATCACCCTGGACAACGGATTCGACCACACCAAGCCGAACACCTTCGGCCCGGCCGGCCTGACCAGCCTGGACGAGGCGATAAGCGCCGCGCTCGCGGCCGACCCGGCGTTCATCGCGGTCACCGGGAAGCCGTACATCTTCTGTGTCGGCGCGGACATCACCGGCCTGCCCCAGCTCGCGGACCGCGAGCAGGCGCTGGAGATCGGCCGGCTGGGTCACCGGGTCTTCGCCCGGCTCAAGGACAGCTCGGTACCGACCTTCGCCTTCGTCAACGGCGCGGCGATGGGCGGCGGTCTGGAACTGGCCCTGCACTGCCACTACCGGACCCTGTCGGCCGGCGCGGCGGCCCTGGCGCTGCCCGAGGTCTCCCTCGGCCTGATCCCCGGTTGGGGTGGCACCCAGCTGCTGCCGAACCTGATCGGCATCCCGGCAGCCACCCAGGTGATCATCCAGAACCCGCTGATGCAGAACAAGATGCTCAAGCCGAAGCAGGCCGCCGAGCTGGGCATCGCGGACGTGCTGCTGGAACCGGCCGACTTCCTGGAGCGGTCCCTGGAGTGGGCCGCCGGTGTCGTCCGGGGCGAGGTCGAGGTGACCCGGCCCGAGGTCGACAAGGACATGTGGGCGGGCGTGCTCTACTTCGCCCGGCAGACGCTGGACCAGCGGCTGCACGGCGCGGTACCGGCCGCGTACCAGGCGCTCGACCTGCTGGAGACGGCGAAGGACGCCGACTTCGCCACCGGCACCGCCGCCGAGGACGAGGCCCTGGCCGACCTGGTCTTCTCCGAGGAACTGCGCAGCGGCCTGTACGCCTTCGACCTGGTGCAGCGGCGGGCCAAGCGGCCGGCCGGCGCGCCGGACAAGGGCCTGGCCCGGCCGGTGACCAAGGTCGGCATCGTCGGCGCCGGCCTGATGGCCAGCCAGTTGGCGCTGCTGTTCGCCCGCCGCCTCCAGGTGCCTGTCGTGCTCACCGACCTGGACCAGGGCCGGGTCGACAAGGGCGTGGGCTACGTGCACACCCAGATCGAGAAGGCGGTGAGCAAGGGCCGGATGGACAAGGGCACCGCCGCGAAGCTGTACGGCCTGGTGTCCGGCTCGGTCGACAAGTCCGTCTTCGCCGACGCCGACTTCGTCATCGAAGCGGTATTCGAGGACCTGAGCGTCAAGAAGCAGGTCTGGGCCGAACTGGAGAAGATCGTCAAGCCGGAGGCGGTGCTCGCCACCAACACCTCGTCGTTGTCGATCACGGAGATGGCCGCGGAGCTGGAGCACCCGGAGCGGGTCGTCGGCTTCCACTTCTTCAACCCGGTCGCGGTACTGCCGCTGCTGGAGATCGTGCGGGGCGAGCGGACCGACGACGCCACCCTGGCCACCGCGTTCGCGGTCGGCAAGCAGCTGAAGAAGTCGAGCGTGCTGGTGAAGGACGCCCCGGCGTTCGTGGTGAACCGGCTGCTCACCCGCTTCCTGGGCACCGTGTTCGCCGCCGTCGACGCCGGCACCCCGCTGGAGGTGGCGAACCGCGCACTGGACCCGCTGGGTCTGCCGATGCGCCCTCTCGCCCTGCTCCAGCTGGTCGGGCCGGCCGTCGCGTACCACGTCGGCGGCACCCTGCACGCCGCGTTCCCGGACCGGTTCGGCGTCAGTGAGAACCTCAAGCGGATCGCCGACTCCGGTCAACCGATCGTCGTCGACGACGAGATCAACGCCGAGGTGGCGAAGCTGCTGGTGGTCGGCGACGAGCCGCTCACCGAGGAGCAGGTACGCCAGAACGCGCTGGACGCGCTGGCGCAGGAGATCCGGCTGATGCTCGACGAGGGCGTCGTCGCCGAGGCGCAGGACATCGACCTGTGCATGATCCTCGGTGCCGGTTGGCCGTTCCACCTGGGCGGCGTCACGCCGTACCTGGATCGGACCGGCACCAGCGAGCGGGTCACCGGCAAGCGGTTCCTGCCGCGCGGCGCGGCCAGCCTGGCCGGCTGAGACGGGCCTGACGACACCGATCGCGGTGGTCACCCCGACGAGGGTGGCCACCGCGATCGCGTTCGGTGCCGAGGGTGCGGGTGAAGCACCTGGCTACGATGACCGGTCCACCCGAGACCAGGAGCTGACAGGATGTCCCACCCCCCGGACGAGCACCAGAACCCGCCGGCCGCCGGGCCGTACCCGCCGCCGGGCGCGTACCCGAACACCGGCCCCACGCAGCCCCAACCTGGTGCCACGCCGTACCCGTCGGCCGGCGCCCAGTCGGCGCCGCAGCCCGGCGGCTACCCGGCATCACCCGGAACCTACCCGCCGCCCGGCGACCTGCCTCCGCCCGGTCAGCAGTACGCCACCGGCCCAGCGCCCACCGGTCCGGGGCCGGCCGGGCCGCCGAAGAAGAAGTTCGGGGTCGTGAAGATCGTGCTGATCGTCTTCGCGGTCCTGCTGGTGCTCTGTGTTGGCGGCGGCACCGCCATCTGGTTCGTGGTCAAGGACGATGTCACCGAGGCCGTGGACGCCACCCGGACCCGGATGGTCGCGCCGGACACCCTGGCCGGCCGGCCCAAGATCACGGACCCGGAGTTGCAGCAGGCGGCGGACGACATCGTCCGCGACATCCGGTCGACGGTCACCAACGAGACAAGCGCGGTGGGCGCCTTCTACGGTGATCCGGCCGACGAGGACCTCGTCATGATCGCGGGCGCGTCCGGCCTGATGTCCGACCCCAAGCAGGAACTCGACGCGGCGGTCCAGAGCCTCTCCGCCGACCTGGACCTCAGCAACATGACACCGGTCGATCCGGGTCCGCTCGGCGGCGAGGCCAGGTGCGGTGACGGCGGGTCGGAGGGTGTCCCGCTGGGCATCTGCACCTGGGCCGACCGGGGCAGCGTCGGCCTGATCGTGATGTTCTTCTCGTCCCGCGCCGACGCCCAGGCCGAGTTCGTCACCATCCGCGGCCAGGTCCAGCAACGCGAGTGAGCAGGGCCGGCAACAGGGCCGGCCGTGACCCCGCCAGCCCTGTTGCCGGTCGCTCCGGGGCG
The DNA here is from genome assembly GCF_040660295.1 of Micromonospora sp. NPDC049891. NCBI lineage: Bacteria > Bacillati > Actinomycetota > Actinomycetes > Micromonosporales > Micromonosporaceae > Micromonospora > Micromonospora sp. NPDC049891. Next base: position 53,646 of record NZ_JBFAML010000033.1, on the reverse strand, counting down.
CGTGCCCCGGAGGGGTCGATGGAGTCTGGCCGGTGCCGCGTCAGGAGGCGTCGTAGTCGTCGCGGTGCGCGAGAACCTCGCCCATGTGTGCCTGGGCCCAGTACCTGATCTCGCGGGTCGTGCGGTGCAGCGAGAGACCGAGGTCGGTCAGCTCGTAGGTGACGGTGACCGGGACGGTCGGCGTCACGGTACGGGTGAGCAGGCCGTCGCGCTCCAGCGAGCGCAGGGTCTGGGTCAGCATCTTCTGACTGACACCGGCCAGCAGGCGGGCAAGCTCGGAGTAGCGCATCGCTCTCGGCGCGTCCGACGCGTCGGGTCGCTGAGCGGCATCACCGCCCAACGCGCACAGGATCAGCACGACCCACTTGTCCGAGATCCGGTCGAGCAGCTGACGGCTGGGGCAGACCGCGAGGAACGCGTTGTACTCCTCCCTGGCCTGCGCCTGCCGCTGAGCCGCTTTCGTCGTCGTCACTGATCGCCTCTCTTGCTGCTGGGTGGGTTACGCACTTCGAAGTGCCTACTTCCCGTTGGAAAGTTTCTCTCCAAGACTGAGCCAGGCAAGCGAAACGCGCCACCCTCTCACCAGCGACGGAAGCGACATGATGAGCACTACCCCTTCTCTTCCCGGCGGCACCTGGCCACTCGGCGATCGGACCATCACCCGATTCGGGTACGGCGCCATGCAACTCGCCGGCCCCTGGGTGATGGGTCCGCCCGCCGATCGCGACGGCGCCCTGGCCGTGCTGCGCGAAGCGGTCGACCAGGGAATCACCCACATCGACACGAGCGACGCCTACGGGCCCCGGGTCACGAACGAGCTGATCCGCGAAGCACTGCACCCTTACCCGGAGTCACTTGTCATCGCCACGAAGGTGGGGGCGAACCGCGACGCACAGGGCGGCTGGCCGACGGCCCGCCGGCCGGAGGATCTGCGCGAGCAGGTCCACCAGAACCTGCGCTCCCTCGGGGTCGAGACCCTCGATCTGGTCAACATGCGCATGGGTGACGCCGAAGGCCCCCAGCCCGGCTCGATCACCGAGGCGTTCGAGACGCTCGCCGCGCTCCAGCAGGAGGGCCTGATCCGTCACCTCGGCGTCAGCAACGTCACCGCGGCGCAGATCGCCGAGGCCCGGGCCGTCGCCCCCGTCGTGTGCGTGCAGAACATGTACAACCTCGCTCACCGCCACGACGACGGCCTCATCGAGCAACTCGCCGCCGACGGCATCGCCTACGTGCCGTTCTTCCCGCTCGGCGGCTTCTCGCCGGTGCAGTCCGAGGCGCTCTCGGCCGTCGCCGCCCGGGCGGGGTCGACACCGATGTCCGTCGCCCTCGCCTGGCTGGTGCAGCGCTCACCGAACATCCTGCTGATTCCCGGTACGTCGAAGGTGGCACACCTGCGGGAGAACATCGTCGGCGCAGGGCTCTCGTTGCCCGCCGAGGACGTCGCCGCGTTGGACGGTATCGGTCGCTGACCGTACGCAGACATCGGAGCGGCGGCACCCCGCCGCTCCGATGTCGTGGCGTCGTTTCGCTCAGGCGTCCGTCACGGTTCCCTCCGCCGCCTGCCGGGCTGCCGCCTTCTCGGCGGCGCTCCGCAGTACGCAGAACTCGTTGCCCTCCGGGTCGGCGAGCACCACCCAACCGGCACCGGTCGGCCCGATGTGGTCGGCGATGTGCCGCGCCCCGATGCCGAGCAGCCGCTCGACCTCCTCGTCCCGGGTCCGGTCGGTGGGTTCCAGGTCGAGGTGCAGCCGGTTCTTCACCGTCTTGCCCTCGGGCACCGCCAGGAAGAGCACCTCCGGACCGCCCGGCGGCAGCAGCATGGCCTCCGGGTCGCCCGGGAAGTCGTCCGGCTGGCGGGGGCACTCGAAGACCTGGGCCCAGAAACCGGCCAGGGCGTACGTGTCGTGACAGTCGATTCCGATGTTGTGGATCCGTGCGCTCATGTGTCGTCCCTCGTGGTGTTCGCCACCGGCGTCGCAGCCCTGTCGGCTACCGGCCGACAGACCACCAGGGCCGGCGCGCCTGCGAAAGGCACGACACGGCATGGCGGGGTCGGAGGCGGCCCGGCGGGCACGGACGTCGGGGCAGTCAGAACTGGCGTGTCTGGTCCGCTGAGTGGCGGGACAGCGATCCCACTACCGGTGCCCCGCGAGGATGAGCGGTCAGCCGGCAAGGCGGGGCGCGGACAGCATCATGGTGAACATCGACGCACCCCCCTCCTTGATCGGGCTGACGTCGTGATCATCGCATTGCCACGCCCCCGGGAGCAACCATCCGGACTTGATCCACGGGCAGGAGACCCTCGGGCGTCACCTTCCGTGTCCATCCAACCTGTCCTGTCCTCTGGTGCCCCACCCCTTTGCTCTGCTTCAACTGACGCAACGGTCACGCTCGGTGTCCAAGCTCGGCCGATAGCCGATTCTCATCTACCGCATCGCCGCTGTTCACCGACCATTGCGTGGGTTGAAGCAGAGCAAAGCACGCGAGGTGGCATAGCCGAACCGGGGCGATATGGTCACACAGCGTAGATAGCACGGAGAGTCATCCACCGGCGAATTGCGGGTGGCCTACCGGGAAAGCGGCTCATTGCCGAAGCCGACCACCGTCATGTCCTGCGGCATCCTGACGGCCGCCCCTCGGCAGCGTCCGCAGCTCGCCCGAGGCGATCATGTGTCACCGGGCGGCTTCCGCAGCCGGCAGGCTGACGGTCACCTCCAGGCCGCCGCCGGGCTGCGCGATGGCGGTCACCGTGCCGCAGTGGGCGTCGCAGACCGCGCGCACGATGGACAGCCCCAGGCCCGATCCGCGTGCCCCGGTTCGCTCCCGGCCGCCCCGCCGGAAGGGCTCGAACAGCCCCGGCACGTCGGCCGGGTCCACCTCGAAGCCGGTGTTGCCGACCACCAGCCAGGACCGCTGCCCGTCCGATCCGGTCCGCACCCAGAGCCGGCCGTGCAGGTGGTTGTAGCGGACCGCGTTCTCGATCAGGTTGCCGGCCAGCCGGTCCAGCAGCCCGGGATCGCCCACCACCGGCGCCGGCTCCAGGGACGTCTGGACCGCCAGCTTGATCCGCTCCACCTCCCGGCGTACGGCGGAGAGCGCGTTGACTGTTCCGGCGGCCAGGTCGAACTCGCTGCGCCGGCCGAGCCGTTGGCCGGTCTGCGCCTCGCTGCGCGCCAGCACCAGCAGCGCGTCGACCAGACCGTTTGCGCGCTCGGAGGCGTCGCGGACCACTGTCGCCATCCGGCGGTACTCGGCCGTGTCCGCCTCATCGTCGCTGAGCGTCACGTCGATCTCGGTACGCATCACCGCCAGCGGCGTACGCAGCTCATGCGAGGCGTTGGCCACGAACCGCTTCTGCGCCTCGAACGCGGCGGCGATCCGGTCCAGCATGGCGTCGAACGTGTCGGCCAACTCAGCCACCTCGTCGTCTGCCCCGGAGTAGCCGATCCGCTGGTCCAGCGTGGTCTCGCCGAGCCGGCGGGCGGTCGCGGTGACCTGGTGCAGTGGACGCAGCGCCCGGCCGGCGACCGCGTACGCCCCGACCACGCCGACCATGCCGATCGCCAGCAGCGCGGCCAGCCCCTTGGCCAGGAGTTCCCCGGAGGCCGAGTCGACGAGCCGCTGCTGCCATGCGGCGGCGTCCAGCGTGCTTCCGTCGGCGAGCACCACTGTGGCGCCGGGCAGCAGCTCGTCGGTGGGGCGCAGCGCGTCGCGCACCAGCAGCCAGGCCAGCAGCACCAGGATCGCACCGGCGCCCACCAGCAGCACGCCGTTGAGCAGGGTCAGCCGCAGCCGCAGCGTGGGACGTAGCCGCAGCGAGGGCCGGCGCAGGACGGGCAGCCGCCGGTTCGCCGGGCGGCTCACGCCACCACCTCGGCCGTCCGGTAGCCGGCACCGACCACCGTCTCGATCAAGGGTGGGTCACCGAGCTTGCGCCGCAGCGTCATCACGGTGACCCGGACGATAGTGGTGAACGGGTCGGTGTTGGCGTCCCAGACGCGTTCCAGCAGTTCCTCGCTGGAGACCACCGCACCCCGGGCCTTGAGCAGTTCGCAGAGCACCCCGAACTCCTTGTTCGTCAGCTCCACCGGCACCCCGCCCCGGGTGGCCGTGCGGCGTGCCGGGTCGACCACCAGGTCGGCGACCTCCAGCACCGGCGGCGCCGCCGGGGTGGCCCGTCGGCCCAGTGCCTGCACCCGGGCGACCAGTTCGTCAAAGGCGAACGGCTTGGGCAGGTAGTCGTCGGCACCGAGCTGCAAGCCCTCCACCCGGTCGGCGACCGTGCCGCTGGCGGTCAACATCAGCACCCGGGTCAGTGCGCCCGACGCGGCCAGCTCCGCGCAGATCTGGTCACCGTGCATGCCGGGCAGGTCACGGTCGAGCACCACCACGTCGTAACGGGTCACGAAAGCCATCTCGTGACCGCTGTCGCCGTCGTACGCGACGTCCACAGCGATGCCGCGTTTGCGCAGGCCCCGCGCTATCGCGTCGGCGAGGTTGCGCTCGTCCTCGACCACCAGTACCCGCATGCCCGCCCCTTTTCCGCCCGCCGACCACCGACAAAGTAACGTCGCCGACCAAGCCGCCTGTGACGGGTGCGGACCCGACCGGCCGGGACAGAGCCAGGCCGCCCGTGCCGGAGCGGGTCAGCCGGGCAGTTGCCAGATGCCGTAACGACCGTCGAGCAGGCGGCAGGCGACCAGGTCGTACCGGCTCTGGCAGTCACCGCCGGCGTCCGGCAGCAGATCGATCCGGCGGGCCGGTGCGCCAGTCGGGTCGAGCCGGGCCAGCACCAGACCCACCTCGGCCACCGGACGCACCGCGAGCACCTGCGGGGCGTACTCGTAGCGGGCGACCATGTTCCACGACCCGTGCTCGGCCACCAGCGCACCGGAGGACAGGGCGATCGTGACGATCTCGTTGGTGTTCCTGGCCACCGCGAGGGCGTTGCGACCATCGACGAGCGCGAGGTCGAGGATCTCCTCGCTGCCCCACCGCACCGCCCCGGTGGCCGGGTCGAGAACCTGCAACCCGCCGCCGGCCAGTCCCGCGCAGAGCATCGGCCCGCAGACGGTGACGTAGGTAGCCGTCGGCACGGTCACCTGCCAGCGCTCGACCAGACCGTCGATGGTGAGCGCGACGACGGTGCTGGAGTTGCGTACCACCGTCACCATCTCACCGGTCACCCACGCCTGCTGGTAGCTGCTCGAATGGTCGGCGGGCGGGGGAAGGCGGTGCCGTACCGTCCCGGTCAGCGGGTCGACCACCTGGACCTCGCCGTCGATCGTGGCCACGACGATGGAGTCGAGCGTGCCGTCGTCCCGCTGCCAGTGGTCGACACTGGCCGCCGACAACGGCATCGACCACAACTCCCGGGCGGTCGCCAGGTCGATCATCCGGAGGACGTTCGGCGCACTGTCGCTGTACGTGCGCAGCAGTGCCCGGTCGGACATCTCCATGATCGCGACACCGGGCACCCGCCAGCGCTCCTGGCCGGTGCGCGCGTCGAGTCGCGCGGTCTCGCTCGTGCCGGTGTCCGGCCGGGCCGTGGCGACCAGGATCCCGCCGTCGGTGACGGGCTGCACCCGGTAGACCCGGTTCTGCGGTGACACGGGTGTCCGCCACTGCGGCACCAGTCGCTGCGGCGTGACGGTGGCCCGATCGGGGCGCGGGTAGGCGAGGAGTTCCTGGCTGCCGTCGGTGACCCCGGGCAGCGGGGCGACGGTGAAAATCTGATCCGCGGTGAGGAACAGGTCGCTGCCCAGAGCGGCGGGCACGATCGCGTGGATCCGCCTGGCCGGTGGTGTGGCACCCGCCAGGGTGAGCAGCGCTACCAGCGCCATCACCACCGCCGCCACCCGGCGGCCAGCCGGCCGGGGGCGTCGGCGCGGCGCTGGCGGATCGGTCAGCTCGGTGAGTTCACCGAGGTCGATCAACGTCACGCTTGTCCTCCCCTGACACACACCAGACGCGCGGCGGGCGGGCGGGGTTCCGCCTGTACGATGGCCCGTCGTGGCTGTGCCGGTGGTGAATCCCTCGCTGAACTCCGTCTCCGATTCCGTCGAGACGCGATCAACGACAACCCGTCCCCGGCGGCGGCCGACGCGCGCCGACGCGCTGGCCATCGGAGCCTACGTGCTGCTCGGCGTCATCGTCTGCCTGAACTACTGGGCGGACGTGAACAACCGGGTGTCGTCCCATCTGCCCACCGATCACAGCTGGTTCGAGTGGCTCTTCGCGCACGGTGCGTACTCAGTGCAGCACCTGGAGAACCCCCTGTTCACCGCGCGGCAGAACGCCCCGGACGGGGTGAACATGATGGCCAACACCTCGCTGCTCGGGGTGACCCTGCCGTTGGCGCCGCTCACCCTGCTGCTCGGCCCCCAGGTGGTCTACGCCCTCTATCTCGGCGGGGCGCTGGCCGCCACCGCGGGCACCTCCTACTGGGTGCTGTCGCGGCACCTGGTGCGCTCCCGGGCGGCGGCCTTCGTCGGCGGCGCGTTCCTCGGTTTCGCCCCCGGCATCGTGCACCACGCCAACGGCCAGCCCAACTTCGTCTCCAACTTCCTGCTGCCACTGATCGTGGTGCGGGTGTTCCGGCTGGTCGAGCCGGGCCGCTGGCGGCGCAACGGGCTGGTACTGGGGCTGCTGGTGGCGTACCAGATCTTCATCAACGAGGAGATGCTGCTGCTCACGGCGATGGCCTGCCTGGTCGTCGTGATCGCGTACGCGGCGATGCGTCCCCGCCTGGCATGGGCGCGGGCGGGCACGTTCGCGGCCGGGCTCGGCCTCGGCGGTGGGGTGGCGCTGCTGTTGACCGCGTACCCGATCTGGTTCCAGTTCAACGGCCCGCAGTCCTACCGGGGACTCCAGGGCGGGGTGTTCCACAGTTGGGGCGAGGACATCGCCGCCTTCGTCACCTTCCCCCGCGACACCATCGCCGGTGACGAGGCGGTGGAGGCGACAATCGGCATGACCGAGCAGAACACCTGGTTCGGCTGGCCGCTGGTGCTGCTGTCGGTGGTGGCCCTGGTCCTGCTGGTCCGCCGCTCGCTGGTGGCCCGCATCCTGGCCGTGCTGGTGGTGCTCTTCTCGATCGCCGCGCTCGGCCCGGAGATCCGGTTCAACGGCGAACTGACCGGCATCGCCGGCCCGTGGTCGTACATTCCGGAGGACCTGCCGCTTGTCGAGATGATGATGCCGACCCGGCTGACCCTGGTGACCACCGCCGCGCTCGGCGTACTGCTGGCACTGGCCTGGGACGCGGTGGCCGGCAGCCACCGACCGCCGGTGCCGGCTCCCCGCGCCCCGGAGGGGGCGGCCCCCGCCCGGCGGCGCCCGCGCTGGCAGCACATCGTCGGGTACGCCGCGATCACCCTCGCGGTGCTGCCGCTGCTGCCCACGCCGCTACCGGCCGAGCCGGTCGACCCGCCGCCGACCTTCATCACCTCCGGCGCCTGGCGGCCGTACGTGCCGGACGGTCGCACGCTGGTGCCGGTGCCCATCCCGAGCAATGTGCACGGCCTGTCCACGTTGCGGTGGAGCGCGCTGACCGGGCACGAGTTCCCGATCCCGGCCGGCTATTTCATCGGCCCCAACCTGGACGGCGAGGGCGTCTTCGGCGCACCGAACCGGCCCACCAGCACGCTCATCTACCGCACCATCGACACCGGAGAGCTGCCCGAGCTGACCGACGAGAACCGTCGGCAGGCGCTGGAGGACGTGCGCTTCTGGCGGGCGTCGGTGGTGGTGCTCGGCGCGCATCCCCGCGAGCCGGTGCTGCGGGAACTGCTGACCGCGCTGCTCGGCGACCCGCAGCGCGTCGACGACGTCTGGCTCTGGGACGTACGCGACCGGGTCTGACGCACCGTCATCCGGCGTCGGAACGCAGCGGTTCGGAGACGTGGGCGGTGACGATGCGCCAGCCCTCCGGTAGGCGTACCCACGTCTGGCTCTGCCGGCCGGTGGTGGCGCCGCCGGCGTACCCGAACCGGGTGGTGACGACCGCGAGGTCCGCGCCGAAGGCGGTGACCACCGTGTCGACAAGTCGGCGGCCGGGCGGCAGCGGTGGTTGCACGGCCCGCCACTTGCGCTGCTCGTCGAGCCCGTACTGGTGGTCGGCGAGGCCGAAGCGCACCGTGGCCTCGGAGTCCCAGAAGTGTCCGCAGATCCGTTCGGCGTCCCCGTCCATCAGCGCCTGCTCGTAGCCGAGGAAGGCCGCCGTCACCTCGGCGACCACGTCCGTCCGGTCGATCTCCATGCGGTGGGTCCTTTCTGGACGGGTGGGACGGCAGGTGTGGCGCACCGGCCGGGCGGCGGCGGACTGGTGCGCGCCGCGCCGCCGCCCGGCCGGACGACGTCAGCTCAGCTGTTCACCGCTGGCTCACGCTTCTCACCACCGGCCGGCTCACCGGTGGCGGCGGGTGCCGCCGGGGCCGGGGCGGCGGGTTCGGCGGCTGCCGGGGGCGTCGCGGAGTTGCCACCGTGCAGTCGGTCCAGTTCGGCTTCCTCCGGGTCGGGTACCCGGGGCGGGTACTTGCCCAGCGCGAAGATCGCGCAGATCACCGCCACGAAGAGGTAGCCGAGCGCCACCTGGCCGTTGGCGTTCCACTGGACCTCCTCGCCGTGGATCAGACCGATGAAGGCGAGCACCGCGCCGGAGGCGGCGAAGACGGCCGCCTGGACGAAGCGTTTGTCGATGATGAAGGCGACGATCGCGCCCAGCACCAGACCGGCGAGGATGGCCCCCTCACCGAGGATGCGCAGGCCGTCGTAGACCACCCCGGCACCGGCCAGGGCCTCGTCGCCGACCTCGGCGGCGGTGGTGCCGGCCGCCGCCAGGGCGTTGTTCATCTGCCCGGTCGCCCACGCCGCGATGTTTGGTATCAGGGCCGCCACCACCGCCGCGGCGTGCGCCCGGGGTGTCGCCTGGAACGCCTGGGCACCGATCAGCAGCCCGATGTAGAGCAGGATCGGCACGATCGCCGCGGTCGGGAAGATCGCGCCGAGCAGGGAGAACATGCCGAGGAAGCAGAGCAGCGCGATGACGATCCCGGTCGCCATCGAGTAACCGGTACGCCCACCGGCGGCCTTCCAGCCCGGGTGGCCGACGTAGACCGCAGGTGGGAACGGCGAACCGAGGGCGGAGCCGATGACCGCGCCGGCCCCGTCGGCGAGCAGCACACTGCGCAGGTTGTAGTTGTCCCCGGCGGTGGCCGCGCTCTCCACGTTCGTCATCGCTTCGGTGAAGTTGTAGACACCCAGCGGGATCGCGGTCGCCAGCAGCGGCGCCATGTCGGAGAGCCCGCGCAGCAGCAGGTCGAGTTGGAAGGTGGGGAAGGCGAACGCGATGTCCCGGGCCGCCGAGGTGACGTCCGGCACCGACATCGCCCCGCCGAGCCAGCCGATCGCCGTGCCGAGCAGCAGGGCGGCCAGCCCGATCGGGAAGTTGAACGGCAGCTTCACGTCGGTCAGCAGGCCGATCAGCAGCAGGGCCAGGACCGGCAGGGCGATCCAGGCCAGCCGCCACATCTGGCCCGCCGGGTTCATCGAGATGAAGGTGATGGAGATGCCGGCGAGGGTGCCGAGCAGCGCCGCGCGCGGCGTGTAGCGGCGGATGTACGGGCCGACGAACGCGCCGATCAGCACGATCACGCCGATGATGAAGGCCCAGGCCAGCCCCGCCTCCCAGGCGCGTACCGCGTCGCCGGTGCTGAGGTAGATGGGCAGCATGATGACGAAGATGACGATGAACATGTGCGGCACGCTCGGCCCGTACGGCAGGGCTGTCACGTCGGAGCGGTTCTCCCGCCGGGCCAGCCGTCGGGCCAGGTGGGTGTAGTAGATGTTGCCCGCGACCAGGGCGATACCGAGGGCCGGCAGGATCGTGCCGAACACCTCCCGCTCGGGCAGGTTCACCACGAAGAGACAGAGCCCGGTCAGGGTGAGCACGTTTACCAGGACGTTGACGCCGAAACCGAAGAACGCGTTGGTGTCGCCGCGCACCCAGTACGGCAGCGACACGACTGAGGGTCTGGTGGGGACCATGGCTGCTCCCGGTCAGGAGGAGGGTTGCAACACAGGGGTGGTGGGCAGCACGGCGAGCACGTCCGTGGAGTCGGCGACCCACCCGAAGATGCCGCCCTGGGCGGCGATCATGTCGAGCCCCACCCGGTGGAACTCCGGGAAGTAGGACCCGACGCAGTCGGCGAGCACGAGGCACTCGTACCCACGGTCGTTTGCCTCCCGGACCGTGGTGTGCACACACACCTCGGTGGTGACCCCGGTGACCAGGAGACTCTGGATCTTCCGCTCGGCGAGCAGGGCGTCCAGCCCGGTGGCGTGGAAGGCACCCTTGCCCGGCTTGTCGATGACCGGCTCGCCGGGCAGTGGCGACAACTCGTCGACGATGTCGTGGCCGTACTCGCCCCGGACGAGGATCCGGCCCTTGGGCCCGGGGTCGCCGATCCGCCTGCTCGGCAGGCCCCGGTTGAGCTTGGCCGGTGGGCAGTCGGAGAGGTCGGGCAGGTGCCCCTCACGGGTGTGCACCACGCTCAGTCCGGCGGCGCGGGCACCGGCCAGCAGCGCCGTCAGCGGCGCGATGGTCCGCCGCAGCTGGCCGACGTCGTTGCCCAGGCTCTCGCCGAAGCCGCCGGGCTCCAGGAAGTCGCGCTGCATGTCGATGACGAGCAGCGCGGTGGTCGCCGGGTCGAAGGTGTACGGGAACGGCCGCGCTGCGGCAACTGTCAACATGGCTCACCTCACCTGGTCGTGGCGGCGATGACGTCGTCGGAGGTGGCGACGCAGCCGAAGACGCCGCCCTGCATGGTGACCATGTGCAGCGCGGCGTCGTGGTTGTCCTTGTCGGTGGCCCCGGTGCAGTCGGAGAGGATCAGGCACTCGTAGCCCCTGTCGTTCGCCTCGCGCATGGTGGTGTGCACGCAGACGTCGGTGGTGATGCCGGTGAGGATCAGGTGGGTGATGCCCCGGGTACGCAGCACCAGGTCGAGATTTGTGGCGTAGAAGGCGCCCTTGCCGGGCTTGTCGACGATCACCTCGCCGGGTGCCGGCGCGACCTCGGGCACGATCTCCCAGCCGGGCTCGCCCTTGACCAGGATCCGCCCGCACGGGCCAGCCCCGCCGATCTCGGCGCCGATCTGCGCCGACCGCCAGCGCTTGTTCGCCGGCAGGTCGGACAGGTCGGGGTCGTGGCCCTCCCGGGTGTGCACGACGAGCATGCCGAGCGACCGGACGTGGTCCAGCAGCCGGGCGGTGGCCGGCAGTCCGGCCCGGGTGAGGCCGATGTCGTAGCCCATCGCGTCGACGTAGCCGCCCGGGCCGCAGAAGTCGGTCTGCCAGTCGATGCAGAGCAGTGCGGTACGCGCGGTGTCGGCCGAGCCGTCGTACGGCCACGGGTAGGGGTTCGCCGTTACCGGCCCGATCCTGCCCATCCTCTCCTCCTCCGTTTGTCAACTCCGGTGCGCCGCGGCCCGGCGGTAGGCCCGCCACCCGCCGGCGGCGCTGATGTCCTCGGCCGAACCGGTGGCGTACGCCTCGCAGAGGAAGCCGAGCACGTCCCGACCGTCGTGCAGCCGGACCCAGCCCAGCGAGAGCGGAGCCGGTACCCCGGCCAGCAGTTCGCCGACGGCGGTCACCGGCAGCCGCCACAGCTCCACCTCGATCGGATGCCCGTCCGGGTCCGTGGGCGCGACCCGGACCAGGCCGGGCAGCCCGTCACCGTCCGGTGTCTCCAGGCGGTAGAGCCGGTAGCGTGGCGCGGTGCGCGCGGCTCCGGCGAAGGTGCCGCCCCGCTCGGTCAGCTCCGCGTTGCGGGACTCGCCGGCCAGGTGCCGGCCGACGACGGCGATCAGCACCTGCGCGGGCCCGGCCGGCGGGCGGAGGCCGACGGTGGCGTCCGGCGCGGGTGAGTCCGGGGCGGTGCCGGCCGGGTCGGCAACGGCATCGGGGTTGGCGCGGGTCGCGGCGGTGAACGCGGCGGCGAGCCGGGCCAGGGTGGTGTCGCTGAACGCGGGACCGAGCAGGGTCAGGCTCGCCGGCCGGCCCGCGGCGGTGAACCCGTTCGGCACCGTCACCGCCGCCAGGTCGAGCAGGTTGGCGAACTGGGTGTAGCGGCCGAGCATCGTGTTGCGGCCGATCGGGTCCTCGGCGATCTCGTCGAGCGTGAACGTCGTACCGACGGTGGGCACCACCAGCACGTCGACCTCGCACCACAGCTGGTCGACCCGGGCCCGCAGCTCGCGCAACCGGTGTCGGCCCCGGAAGACGTCGATCGCGTCGTAGCGTCGGCCGGTCTCCAGCACGCTCCGGGTGACGGCCAGGACGGCCTCGGGATGCTCCCGCAGGAAACCATCGAGCGCGGCGAGCCGCTCGGCCACCCATGGTCCCTGGTAGAGCAGCTCTCCCGCCTCGAAGAAATTCCGCAGCGGCACCGGCCCGACCTGGCCGACCAGACCACGCAGCGCCTGCACACCGGCCGTGAACCGGACCCTCTGACCCGCGTCGCCGAAGAACTCCAGGTCTTCTGCGCGGGGCACCCCGAGGCGTAGCGTCGCGGGTATGCGGGCCACGACCCGCTCCGCCGGCAGCGGACGCCCCCACGGGTCGGCCGCCGAGACGCCGCGCGCGGCGTGCAGCACGTCCACCGTGTCCGCGACGTCGGTGGCGAAGACCGAGACGCAGTCGAGCGAGCGGCAGGCCGGCACCACACCGGCGGTGCTGAGCAGGCCCCGGGTGGGCTTGAGGCCGACGATCCCGTTCAGCGCGGCCGGCACCCGGCCGGAGCCGGCGGTGTCCGTACCCAGGGCGAAGCTGACCTGGCCGGCGGCGACCGCGACGGCCGAACCGGAGCTGGAGCCACCGGAGATCAGCCCGCCGCCGAAGACGCTCTCGCAGCTGCCGTACGGGGATCGTGCCCCGGTGAGTCCGGTGGCGAACTGGTCCAGGTTGGTCTTGCCGACGAGGAGGGCACCGGCGTCGAGCAGCCGGCGCACCACTGGCGCGTCCTCGGCGGCGGGGTACCCGAAGTCGGGGCAACCGGCGGTGGTGATCATGCCGGCGACGTCGATGTTGTCCTTGACCGCGAACGGGACCCCGTACAGCGGCAGGGTAGCGGGGTCGGCGGTGGCGGCCAGCCGCTCGGCGCGGGTGAGCAGCTGGCCGGCCGGCACGGTGCTGATCCAGACCGGCCCGCCGTCCGCTCCGGACAGCCCGGACAGGACGCGTTCCGCCAGGTCGGTGGGAGTCAGACCGCCGTGGCGGTACGCCGACCGCAGCTCCGAGATCGATCCGATCCGCTCTGGCATACAGTCGATTGTCGACAGTTCTGTTACGACGAACGGCGCGGCACGTAACGACGACGTGACGGGCGGCCGGTGGAGCTACCCGAGGTACGACCGGGCTCCGTGCTCCGACAGCACCGCCAGGACCATTTCCGGATCGCCGGCGGCGACCGCCTCGAAGAGCCGCTCGTGCCGGTGGACGCCGTCGTGCGGCTGCGCCGCCTCCGCCTCACGGCGCAGGTTGATCGCCATGTAGAGCTGCAACTTCACCAGGATCGAGTCGTACACCGTGGAAAGCTGCCGGTTGCCGGCCAACGCCACGAGCGCGACGTGGAAAGCCCGATGCGACTCCGCGACGGCCAGGCGATCACCGTTCCGGGTCGCCTCCCGCATCTGGTCCAGGGCCGCCCGCAGCCCGACCAGGTCACTCTCCCGCTGCACCGGGATCGCCGACCGCACCGCGAAGCGTTCCAGCACGTCGCGCAGCTCGTACAGCTCCCGCACGTCGCGATCCGACAGGGTGGCAACCCGGACCCCCCGCCGAGGTACGTGCTCGACGAGCCCTCGCTGCGCCAGCAGCCGCAGCGCCTCACGCAGCGGTGCCCGGCTGATGCCGAGCCGCCGGGTCAGCTGCTCTTCCACCAGCCGTTCACCAGGATCACTACGGCCGCCGAGGATCTCCCGGGTCAGCCGGGAGACGGCGAGCTCCACCAGACTGACACTCTCCAGCTCGCCCTCCGCCGGCGATGCGGCCACGTCGCTCACCCCGACGAGTGTGCCACCTGTCGCCGCAGCCCTCGCCGGGCGCGTCAGCCCACCAGGTGCCGGACGTCCCAGATGAGCGCACCATCGACCTCCCGGGCCGGGCCGAGCAGCGCCTCGACCGTCCGACGCACCGGGTCGCCGTGATGCAGTCCACCCTGGACCACCACGGCCGCCCGCCAGTGCCGCAGGTCAGCCACCGCCTGCCGGCGGTCGGCCTCGCTTATCGGGGGCACCTCGCCGGTGTCGGCCACCCGACGCAACAGCAGCGAGGTGGGCCGGTCCGGCGCGCCCCAGCGCGCCGCCGGGTCGTCCGGGGAACGGGGGCCGATGAAGAAGCCACCCGGGGCGGTGAAGGCCAGGCCGGTCCGGGCGGACCAGAGCATCGCCGGGCTCTGGCCCGCGTTCGTCACCGGCGGCACCGGCACCAGCGTCCGGCCCGCCGGCACGTACGCCCGCCAGGTCCCGTCCGCCACGAACGCCGGAACCGGCCAGGTCGGAACGGTGCGGATCGGTGTCGGTACCAGCGGCAGCAGCGCGGCGGCGACCGCGCCGGCCCAGAGCAGCCGCACCGGTACCCCGTCCGGTCGTGCGCCGGCGGTGGCCGGCTGCCGTCGTACCCGGTCCACCGAGAGAGCGAGCAGAATGCCCAGCACCGGTACGCAGACCAACGAGAACCGGGCCGGCACCACGTGGTCGAGCAGGGGCAGCTCGGCGATCAGCCGGTACGGGCCCGGCAGCTCCGTGAGCGCACCGTCGAGGCGTACCCGGGCACCGAGCGAGAGCAGGGCGAACACGACCCCACACGCGGCCAGCGCACGGACCAGCGGGCGACGCCACAGCCACACCGTCACGACCAGGGCCAGCACCAGCAGACCCGGCCCGAAGAAGGAGTTCTCCTCGGTCGCGTTGGGGGCCAGCAGGGCCGGCAGGCGATGGTCACCGAACACGGTCTGCCGGGCGGTGGCGGTGAACGAGGCGGCGTCCAACTGGTAGGCGATCGCGTGGAAGGGCATCCCCCGGTAGTGGCCGGGGCCGAAGAACTGGAACCACAGCGGATAGGCCAGCAGGGCCGCCGCCACCACCGCACCGAACCCGATCCGGCCGGCCGTGGCCGGGGCGAGCCGGCGCGCGGTGGCCCGGTCGGCCAGCGCGTAGCCGAGGACGAAGACGCCCGCGGCGAGCGCCACGAAGAGCAGCACCTCCTCACCGAGGAAGACCTGGTACGTCACGACCAGACCGAGCAGCACACCGGGCCGCCACACCCGCGACCAGGCGCCCGTTGCCGTTGCCGGAGCGGACGGTTCGGGCACGAACACCAGCGCCAGGATCACCGGCACCAGGAACTGTGCGGCCATGTGCAGGTGCGAACCGGCCTGGGCGACCATGCCGGGGGCGAAACCGCAGACCAGCCCGCCGACCGCGGCGGCCAGCCGGGACTCCACCAGGCGGCGGCGCAGCAGCACGTACCAGGCGGTGGCCGTGCCGGCGAGGCACCCGACCACGGCCACCTCGAACGCCACCTGCGAGCCGAACAGCAGCGTGACCGGGGCCAACGGGACGCCCAGGCCGAGCACCGAGGTGTTGGCCATCAGGTTTACCCCGCCCGGCGCGTTCAGCGCGTCACTCCACAGCGGGTTCTCCCACGCGACCAGGGCACGGGCCGCCCGGGCCAGCATCCATTCGAAGAGGATCTGGTCGCCGGCCTGATGGAAGAGCCGGTCCGGCCGGCCCCACTGCCGGCTGGTCAACCAGGTGGCCAGCGCCAGGTAGCCGGCCACCACCGCCAGGTCAGGCGTACGCGGGCGGAGCCGCCGACGGCGACGGGTGCGGACCTCGACTTCCCGCTCGACGGTGCCTGCCGACATCAGACCCGGGGGTCGGTGAGCGACCGTACGTCCCACACCCAGACGTCCAGTTCGAGCCGGGCCGGGCCGACCAGTTGCTCGACGGTCTGCCGCAGCGGCTCGGAGTGCGGCTGCCGGACCGGCAGCACCAGGATCGCCGCCCGCCAGTGCCGCAACTCGTCAAGCGACCGGCGGCGCTGGCGATCGTTCAGTTCAGGCGTCCGGCCGGTGGTGGCGACCTCCTCCAGCAGCTTCCCGACACCACTCGGCCGCCCCCCGAAGCGGCCCGGGTCACCGGTGTTGCCGTTGCGTGGGGCGAGGAAGTAACCGCCGGGGATCTTGAAGTCGAGGTTCGTGGAGGCGGCCCAGCGCATGCCGTGGGTGTTGCCCATGCTCGGCACCGGGATCGGCACCAGGGTCTGGTCCGGCCCGACGTAGGCGCGCCACCGGTCGGAGGTGATGAAGTCCGGCACCGGGGGGCGGGAGGTCATCGGCAACGGCATGGGGGTGATCGGCAGCAGCGCGAGCACCAGGCCGGCGGCGGTGAGCGTACGTACCGTGCGGCGGTCCATGGACAGCGTGCTGGTCCGCTCGATGGCCAGGGCTAGCAGGACCGCGATGACCACGGTGGTGATCATGCCGAACCGGGTCGGCACCACCGCGTCGAGCAGCGGCAGCCGGACCAGCCATTCCCACGGGCCGACGATCAGTTCCCGGTCCCACCAGGTGATCCGCTCACCGAGGGAGAGGATGGTGTAGAAGGCGGCGGTCACGGCGAGCGCCCGGACCAGCACCTCCCGCCGGAGCCAGAGCACGATCCCGACCGCGATCAGCGCCAGACTCCACCCGAAGAAGGCGTTCTCCTCGGAGTAGTTCGGCGCGAGGTTGACGTTGGCCCGCTGGTTGCCGCCGATGGTGGGCGAACCAGGGGCGAAGTACGCGGCGATGTCATTGCCGTAGTCGCGGACGGCGTCGCTGAGCCCGTGGTACGCCATCGGGCCGGCGAACTGGATGTACAGCGGGTACGCCAACAGCGAGCCGGCGATCACCGTGCAGGTGGCGAGCGCCTTGGCCAACGGTCGCCAGGCCGCCGACCAGAGGCCGGGCCGCTGGACGACCACCGCGATCAGGAAGATCCCGCAGCCCATCGCGGTGAAGAGCAGGATCTCCTCGTTGATGAACGCCTGTGCGCTGACCAGCAGGGCCAGCAGCGCGCCGTCCCGGTACGGCCGGGTCGACCGGGTGATCACCATGACCCGCCAGACGATGAACGGCAGCAGGAACTGGCTGATGATGTTCGGATGCCAGCTGGCGTGCGACAGCATCGCCGGTGAGAAGCCACAGAACCAGCCGCCCACCACCGCGGCGAGCCGGTTGTTCACCACGTGCCGGGACAGCACGAAGTACCAGGCCGAGGCGGTCCCGGCCAGGCCGAGCGTGACCAGCAGCACGAAGGTCACGGCCGGCCCGAAGAGCAAGGTCACCGGCACCATCGGGATACCCAGGGCGAGGATGGCCGTGTTGGCCATCAAATTGACGCCGTCGGGGTAGTTGAACTGCTCGGTGAAGAAGGGGAACTCCCCGTGCAGCACCACCCGCACCGAGTGGGCGAGGAAGAACTGCACCTGGGCCGGGTCACTGCTGTAGAGCGAGGCCACCCGTCCGGCCGGATCCATCCAGATCTGGCTGGTCACCCAGAGCGCGGTCAGCAGGAACCCACCGAAGATCGCGAGATCCCGACGGCGAGGCGTCCACCGGAACCGGCGGCGACGGGCCGGAGCGGCATCGCCGGTGTCGGCTCCCCGGGTACCGTCCGCCGGGCCGGTGCCGGTCAGTTGCCGGGTCGCCCCGGCCTCGGTCGTAGGTGCCGGTACTTCGGTCGTCGGTGCCTCGGTCGTCGAGGTCGCGGGGGCCGGTGCCTCGGTCGTCGGTGCCCGCGTCTCGGTCGCGGGGGCCAAGGCGTCGGTCGCGGGGGCCAAGGCTTCCGTCGCGGGGGTCGGTGCCTCGGTCGCCGGGGCGAGGGCGTCCGTCGCGGGGGCCGCACCGTCGACTGCCGGGGACCTGACCGGGGCCGTCCCGGAGCCGGGCACGGGAGCCTCCGGCGCGGACCGGACATGATCGTCGGGTCGGGACGGTGCCTCGGAGACCGTCGGAGTGCCGGTGCTGTACGTGCCGCCGTGGGTGGCTCCGGCGTTCGTGCCGGCGGCGGCTCGCGCCGCACCGGCAGCGCCGTTCGCCCCATCACCCACGGTGACGACTTCGGACGGAGAGTCGGCGACGTCGGCGGATCTCGGCAGCGCGGCGGCGCGGGTCTCAGCAGGCGTCACAGTCGGCGGAGTCTACCCGAGTGGGGAAAATGCCCCAAGTCAACGCGGTGTCCCCTGTGGTCGGTGTGGTGACCGTGCGACGCAGCGTATGGCGACCCGAAGCGTCGGCGGGACATCTCGTACTATTGCCCTCCGACACGACGACGCGATCTGATCGAGGGGCGTGACAGGTGGCTTCAGCCCGTTGGCGCGGCTTCACCGCCACCGGCCTGTCCACCCTGCTGATCGCCGTCACCGCCTGCGGGCCGGTCGCCGAGCGTCAGCCACGGGACCTGCGGGTCGGCTACGACAGCAGGGACGGTTCGTTGACGGTGTGGCCGCCGCGTGGCTCGCTGGCCGAGGACACCGCGGCGACCGCCGCCGTCACCGCGGCGGTACGCGACTGGCGCTCACCCGTGGACGACCGGGTACATCTACCCTCGTCCGGGATTCTCTTCTCCGGTGAGGTGGACGGCCTGCCGCTGGCCCTGGTCGCCGCGTCGGTACCCGGTGAGGCCGCGTCCTGGCTGCTCCAGCTCACCGGCGACGGTGAGCAGCGGTACACGGTCAGTCACGCCACCGAGTACACCGATCCCGGCTACCTGGTCTACTCCGACGTGTTGCCGGTCCAGACCGCCGACGGGCGGCGTTACCTGACGTCCGAACGGGTCCGGCGGCTGGCCGGGCCGAACGGCCGCACCCTGTCCGACACCGACGGACTGACCGATCCGGTGCAGGTGCCCCGGTGCCGGGCGGTCACCGTCACCGCCACCCTGCGCTCCACCGAGTCACTGCCCCGGGGCCGGGCCAGCGACCGGCTGCTCGACCTCGGCACCGGCACCACCGCACCCCGCTACCCGCTGGTTCGCGACGAGAGCGGCTCCGGCCGACGAGCCCTGACCGGCCTCGACACCTGCCTGCTGGCCGGCGAGGACGGCCCGTTCGGCAGCATCTTCCGGCGCGTCGGCGACCGGGACGTCCCGCAGTCGGTGCCGGCGTCCTGGCCGATGGCGAAACTCGCGGTGCGTACGCTCGGCGAACTCACCCTCGACGGTGGCGAGCCGGGTGAGTTGGAGCAGCTCACCTGGGAGAGCGCCGAGGGCACGATGAGCGCGGTGGTGTACCGGCCCGCCGACGACGGCCCGGTGGTGCTCTCCCCCGCCGACCGGACCAACCCGTTGCAGGTCTACGAGCTGCCGGTACCGGATCAGCCGCTTGTCGTGTTGAGCTGGCGCGCCACCAAGGACACCACGCTGTCGGTGCCGCCGAACACGACCCGCCTGGTCGACCGTCCCGGACTGGTGGTGGCCCCACTTCCCGAGCGCCGCGAGACCTTCAGCCTCGCCGCCGACGAGAAGACCCACTACCGCTCCGCCGGCTCCCCCCGCCGCTAACCCTGCTTCCCCTACCCTCCCCCGGGCCCCACCCCCGCCGCCGAGCGTTGATCATGAAGTTGTTGTCGGGCCACGCCGACCGGAGTGACAACAACTTCATGATCAACACTGCCGACCGCCCGCGCGGTGCTCACGGAGGCGGGGTGGGGTGGGTCAGTTGGGGGTGGGGGTGGGGTTGGCGGTGAGGCGGGGCGGGTCGACCGGCTCGGTGTCGAGGCGGGAGATCCAGCCGGTGATGTCGCGGGCCACGTCCTGGGCGGTCAGGCCGAGCTCGGTCAGGAGCTGGCTGCGCGAGCCGTGCGGATACCAGCCGGCCGGTACGCCCAGGTCCCGCAGCGGCACCCGGACGTCGGCGTCCCGCATGGCCCGGGCGAGCGCGTCACCCACCCCACCGGAGCGGACGCCGTCCTCGACCGTGACCACCAGCCGGTGCTCATTGGCCAGCTCGATCAGCTCGGCCGGGACCGGACGGACCCAGCGCGGGTCGACCACCGTCACCCCGTATCCCTGCTCGGCGACCCGGGCGGCGACCTCCATGCCGAGCTGACCGAAGGCACCCACCGCGACCAGCAGCACGTCGGTACGCGCCGACTCCGCCAGCACGTCGACCGGACCGACCCGTCGCACGGCGGGCAGGTCGGCGGCGACCGCACCGGTCGGGAAGCGGACCACTGTCGGTCCGTCGTCGACGGCCACCGCCTCGCGCAGCTCCTCACGCAGCGTGGCGGCGTCCCGGGGTGCCGCGATCCGCAGGCCCGGCACCACCCCGAAGACCGACATGTCCCAGATGCCGTAGTGGCTCGGCCCGTCGGGGCCGGTGATCCCGGCCCGGTCCAGTACGAAGGTGACCGGCAGCCTGTGCATCGCCACGTCCAGCAGGACCTGGTCGAACGCCCGGTTGAGGAAGGTCGCGTAGACCGCCACCACCGGATGCAGCCCACCGAGCGCCAGGCCGGCCGCCGAGGTGGCGGCGTGCTGCTCGGCGATGCCGACGTCGTAGGTGCGCTCCGGGTACTTGCGGGCCAGCTTCGCGATGCCGGTCGGCTCGGCCATCGCGGCGGTGATGCCCACCACGTCGGGCCGCTCGTCCGCGATCGCGACCAGCTCGTCGGCGAAGACGTTGGTCCACTTCACCGACGGTGCGGCGGTGGCCTTGCCGTCGGTGATGTCGAAGGCACCGGGGCTGTGGAAGCAGTCCGCCTCGTCCTCCTCGGCGGGGCGGTAGCCGTAGCCCTTGCGGGTGACCGCGTGCACGATCACCGGGCCGCCGAAGTTCTTCGCCGCCCGCAGCGCCGTCTCGACGGCGGCGAGGTCGTGCCCGTCGACCGGGCCGACGTACTTGATGCCGAGGTCCTCGAACATCGCCTGCGGCGCGACCGCGTCCTTGATGCCCTTCTTGACCGCGTGCAGCACCTCGTACATCGGCTTGCCGACCAGCGGGGTCGAGCCGAGGGCGTCCTTGACGGCGTCCAGGACCTTCTCGTAGCCCGGGTTGAGCCGCAGCGTGGAGAGGTGGTGGGCGAGGCCGCCGATCGTCGGCGCGTACGAGCGGCCGTTGTCGTTGACCACGATGACCAGCGGGTTGTCGGTGGCGGCGATGTTGTTCAGCGCCTCCCAGCACATGCCGCCGGTCAGTGCCCCGTCGCCGACCACGGCGACCACGCTGCGCGACTCGCCGCGCAGCGCGTACGCCTTGGCCAGCCCGTCGGCGTACGACAGGGCGGTCGAGGCGTGCGAGTTCTCGATGAGGTCGTGTTCGCTCTCGGCCTGGTTGGGATAGCCGGAGAGCCCGCCACGCTGGCGCAGCTTGTCGAAACCGCCCTGCCGGCCGGTGACGATCTTGTGCACGTACGCCTGGTGGCCGGTGTCGAACAGCAGCCGGTCCCGGGGAGAGTCGAAGACCCGGTGCAGAGCCAGGGTGAGTTCCACCACGCCCAGGTTGGGCCCGATGTGCCCGCCGGTACGCGACACCTTGGCGATCAGGAAGTCACGGATCTCGGCGGCGAGGATGTCCAGTTCGGTGGCTGACATCCGCTTGACGTCCTGGGGACCGTGCACCGTGGCCAGCAGCCGGCCGTGGTTGGCCGTGTCCTCTTCAACACTCATGACCGCAGAGTCTATCGGCCCTCGCGCACCCCGCAGCCCGGGCGCGGCGACCATCGGGACTGAGCACCTGGTCAGCTCCGCACCCGTAGCCGGCGTGGCGACCCGCCCGCAGGACGGACCGGGTCGAGGACGCCGTCCGGGGGCGGCCGATCAGGCCGGCGTCAGCAGCCCGACCAGCTCCACGTGCCGGGTCATCGGAAACAGGTCGTACCCACGCAACGCCGCCAACCGCCAACCCAGCTCGGTGAAGCCCCGCAGGTCCCGGGCGAACGCGGCGGGATCACAGGCCACGTACGCCACCGCGCGCGGACCAGCGGCGACCACGTCGCGTACCACCCGCGTCCCGGCCCCCGTCCGGGGCGGGTCGAGCACCACCACGTCGACCGGGCCGGTGACCCGGCGACGGGCCAGGGCGGTCTCCACCCGGGCCGCCACCACCTCGACGGCGGGCAAATCGCGCAGGTTCTCCCGGGCCGCCGTGACCCCGTCACCGGCCGCCTCGACCAGGGTGACCCGCCCGGTCTCGCCGACCCGGTCGGCAAGCGCGGCCGCGAACAGGCCGGCGCCACCGTAGAGATCCCAGGCCCGCTCCCCCGGCCGGGGACCGGTCAGCTCCAGCACCGCGTCGACAAGGGTGTCGGCGGCGGCGGGATGCACCTGCCAGAACGACGAGGTGGGCAGCACCCACTCCCGGCCGGCGGCCCGCTCCCGGACCCGTTCCGGGCCACTGACCCGGCGGCTGGACCCGGCCGCGACGGCGGTCACCGCCACGTCCCCGCCGGTGGAGGCGACGGTCTCCACCGCCTCGGCATCCGGCCAACTCGCCCCGGCGGCGGTGAGCACCGGCAGCTCCTGGATGGCCGGATGGGCGATCAGGCAGCGGTCGACCGGCACCACCTCGTGCGAGCGGTGCTTGAGCAGCCCGGCGCGACCCGCCGCGTCGACCGCGTAGCGGACCCGGGAACGCCAGCCCAGCGAACCACCCGGCAGCGCCGTCACCCGCAGGCCCAGCGCGTCACAGCCGGCCTCGTCCAGCCCGCCGAGGCGGATGAGCTGCTCGCGGACCACCGCCTCCTTCCAGCGCAGCTGGGCGTCCGGGGCGACGTGTTGCAGGTCGCAGCCGCCACAGCGCCCCGGCCGGGCGTACGGGCAGGGTGGGGTGACCCGGTCCGGGGCCGCCTCCAGCACGGTGACCGCGTCGGCCCGGACGAAGCTCCGGTGCACCTCGGTCACCTCGGCAAGTACCCGCTCACCCGGCAGCGCGTGCCGGACGAAGACCACCTGGCCGTCCACCCGGGCCACGCAGTGCCCGCCGGGGGCGACCGCCGCCACGGTCAGCTCGACCCGCTCGGCCTCCTCCAGCCCGCTCATCGCGCCACCTCGCCACGCTCGGCGTCGGGACGAGGCAGCACCGCGCCGAGGCCGATGACCCGCGCGCCACGCTCGCTCATCGTGGTTCCCCGTCCGTCGGTTCGAACTCCGCAGCCGGCGGTGGCAGGGTGCCACGCGGGGCCACCCGGGGGCCACGGACCGGCCCACGGCCGAGCGTGGCGTCCATCCGGTCCAGATCCTTGCCGGCCGTCGAGGCGAGCTGCCACGGCACGCTCGTCACCATCACCCCCGGCTCGAACAGCAGCCGACCCTTGAGTCGCAGCGCGCTCTGGTTGTGCAGCAGGTTCTCCCACCAGCGTCCCACGACGTACTCGGGGATGAAGACGGTGACCACGTCGCGCGGCGACTCCCGGCGGACCCCGGCCACGTAGTTCAGGATCGGGCGGGTGATCTCCCGGTACGGCGAGTCGATCACGGTGAGCGGGATCGGCACGTCCCGCCGTTCCCAGTCGACCTGCAACTGCCGGGTGTCGTGGTCGTCCACGTTCACGGTCACCGCGGTGAGGGTGTCCGGCCGGGTGGCCTGGGCGTACGCCACCGCCCGCAACGTGGGCTGGTGCAGCTTGCTGACCAGCACGATGGCGTGGTTGCGGGCCGGCAGCACCGGCCGCCCGTCGTCCGGGGCCAGCTCGACGGCCACCCGGTCGTAGTGCCGCCGGATGGCCAGCATCAGCACGTAGATCACACCCATCGCGACGATGGCGATCCAGGCGCCGAGCAGGAACTTGGTGATCAGCACGATCACCAGCACCGCGGCGGTCATCGCCATGCCGAAGGTGTTGATCGCCCGGGACCGGACCATCCGGCGGCGCGCCTGCGGGTCCCGCTCGTTGCGCAGCAGCCGGTTCCAGTGCCGGATCATCCCGGCCTGGGAGAGGGTGAACGAGACGAAGACGCCCACGATGTAGAGCTGGATGAGCTTTGTCACCTCAGCCTGGAAGCCGACGATCAGCAGGATCGCGAACCCGGCCAGGAAGAGAATCCCGTTGGAGAAGGCGAGCCGGTCGCCCCGGGTGTGCAGTTGCCGGGGCAGATAGCGGTCCTGGGCGAGGATCGATCCGAGCACCGGGAAGCCGCTGAAGGCCGTGTTGGCGGCCACGAACAGGATCGTGGCGGTCACCCCGACGACCAGGAACAGCAGCACCGAGCCGGACCCGAAGATCGTCTCACCGAGCTGGGCGGTGACCGTCTTCTGCACGTACCCCTCGGGGCCGCCGACGATCTGCAGGGCGGGGTCCTCGACGAACTGCAGCCCGGTGAGCCGGGCCAACCAGACGATGCCGACAAGCATGGTCACCGCGACCAGGCCGAGCATCAGCAGCGTGGTGGCGGCGTTGCGGCTCTTCGGTGCCTTGAACGCCGGCACCCCGTTGGAGATCGCTTCCACGCCGGTCAGCGCGGCACAGCCGGAGGAGAAGCTGCGCAACAGCAGGAACGCCATCGCCCAGCCGGTGGTGTCGTGCCACTCGGCGGCGATGACCAGGTCGGCGCTGGGGGCACGCAGGTCCTCACCGAGCACGACGATCCGGACCAGCCCGGTGACGATCATCCCGATGATGACGATCATGAAGCCGTACGTCGGAATGGCGAACGCGCTGCCCGCCTCCTTGATCCCGCGTAGGTTCACCGCGGTCAGCAGCACCACTGCGGAGACCGCGATGAGCACCTTGTGGGTCGCCACGAAGGGAATCACCGAGCCGAGGTTGGCCACCCCGGAGGAGACCGACACGGCGACGGTGAGCACGTAGTCGACAAGCAGCGCACTGGCCACCCCCACCCCGGCGCGCGGGCCGAGGTTCACCGTGGCCACCTCGTAGTCGCCGCCGCCCGAGGGGTAGGCGTGCACGTTCTGCCGGTAGCTGGCCACCACTGTCAACATGACCACGACCACCCCGAGGGCGACCCACGGGGAGAACACGAACGCCGAGGCGCCCGCGATGGAGAGCATCAGCAGGATCTCGTCCGGCGCGTACGCCACGCTCGACAGCGCGTCCGAGGCGAAGACGGGCAGGGCGATGCGCTTCGGCAGGAGGGTGTGCTTGAGCCGGTCGGACCGGAACGGCCGGCCGACGAGCAGCCGCTTCAGCAGGGAGGTGGATCGGGCCACAACGGCAAAGCGTACGACCACCGCCGGTGGGCGCGTGGGGTGGCCGGCTGCGGACGTATCCGGCGCCGGAGTACCGTCGGTCCCCGCCCGCGGCCCCGACGTGGCAGGCTCGCAGGCGACGAGGCGCAGCGGTACGCACCGTGGGAGGCAGCGTGCATGTCGTGATCATGGGTTGTGGCCGGGTCGGCTCGACCCTGGCTCACAACCTGGAGTCCCGGGGGCACTCGGTAGCGGTCATCGACCAGGACGCGGACGCCTTCCGCCGGTTGCGGCCCGACTTCGCCGGTGTCACGGTCACCGGGGCCGGCTTCGACGGCGACGTGCTGCGCCAGGCCGGCATCGAGCGGGCCGACGCCTTCGCCGCCGTCTCCAGCGGCGACAACTCCAACATCATCTCGGCCAGGTTGGCCCGCGAGACCTTCGGCGTGGTCCGGGTCGCGGCCCGCATCTACGACCAGCGCCGGGCACAGGTCTACGAACGGCTCGGCATACCCACCGTGGCCACCGTCAGGTGGACGGCCGACCGGATGCTGCGGCACCTGCTGCCCGAGGGCAACGTGGAGATCTTCCGGGATCCCACAAGCACCGTCTCGATCGTCGAGGTGCCGGTGCACAAGGACTGGATCGGCCGCCCGGTGCGGGCCCTGGAGGATGCGACCGGGGCCCGGGTGGCGTACCTGATCCGGTTCGGGATCGGCACGCTGCCCACCGCCTCCAGCGTGGTGCAGGAGGGCGACCAGGTCTTCATGCTGGTCACCGACGACATGGTGGCGGCGGTCACATCCGTGGCGGCGACGCCGGAAGGGGGACAGTGATCATGCGGGTCGCCATCGCCGGTGCCGGCAACGTGGGCCGCTCCATCGCCCAGGAGCTGATCGAGAACGGCCACCAGGTGATGCTCATCGAGCGGCAGCCCCGGATGCTGCGGCCGGCCCGGGTACCGGACGCGGAGTGGGTGCTGGCCGACGCCTGCGAGCTGGCCAGCCTGGAGGAGGCCGAGCTGGCCGGCTGCGACGTGGTGGTCGCGGCCACCGGCGACGACAAGGTCAACCTCGTGGTCTCGTTGCTGGCCAAGACCGAGTTCGCGGTGCCCAGGGTGGTCGCCCGGGTCAACCGGGCCGAGAACGAGTGGCTGTTCACCGAACAGTGGGGCGTGGACGTGGCGGTCAGCAAGCCACGGGTGATGGCCGCGCTGGTCGAGGAGGCGGTGACAGTTGGTGACCTGGTCCGCCTGATGACGTTCCGGCAGGGTGAGGCGAACCTGGTCGAGATCACGTTGCCGCCGACCGCGCCCTATGTCGGGCGCCCGCTGCGCGACGTGCCGCTGCCCCGGGATTCCGCGCTGGTGGCGATCCTGCGCGGCAAGCGGGTCCTGGTGCCCAGCCCGGACGACCCGGTCGAGGCCGGCGACGAACTGGTCTTCGTCTGCACCGCCGAGATGGAGGACGCGGTACGCGCGGTGGTGCTCGGCCCGGACAGCGTCGAACGCACCCGCGAATCACGCTGACCGGGGCGTCCCAGCCGCTCACTGACCGGAGCCGTCCAGGCCGGGCCGCTCCGGCGGGCCGGGCAGGCCACCGCCGGTGGCGGCTCAGCTCGTCAGCGGCTCCGTCGGGCGCTCGCGAGTCACCCGACGCACCGTCCAGACGGTGATCAGCAACAGCAGCACGTACGGCGGGTAGCCCAGGGCCAGTCGCGCCACCCCGAGGGCGGTCTCCATGTCGGCGGCCGCGGCCTCGTCGCCGAGCTGGTCGAACCGGCGGGCCGCCAGGTAGATGGCGGCCTGCACGCCGACCTTGGCCAGCCAGACCACACCCCAGAGCACGGTCAGCCTGGTGAAGGTACGGACCAGCAGGGGATCGTCGCGCCACTCCGAACTGCCCTTGGCCACCAGCACCGACCAGATCCAGCCGACGAGCGGTTGCCGGATCACCGCCGAGAGCAGCAGGGCCAGGCCGTAGCCGATGCCGTAGAGGATCCCCGGCAGGTAGAAGTCACGCGCGTCGCCGGTACGCCAGGCGATGGCGGCACCGATCCCGATGCCGAACAGGCCGTTCACCGCGTGCCGCACCGGCCGGCGCTGAGCCAACCGCAGCCCGCCGATCAGCAGCGCCACCGCCACCGACGCGATCACGGCGGGCCGCAGCTCGCCGATGATGTTGGCGATCACGAAGACCACCACCGGGATGCTGGACTCGGCCAGCCCTCGCCAGCCGCCGAGCTGGTCGGCCATCTGCTCGGCGACGGTGGGCAGCCGCTCCTCGTCCGCCGGCCCGGTCTCCGGCTGGGTCGCCGGGTGTTGTCCGGTCGTCATCGTCCGCTGTCCATCCGCAACGCCCGCAGGTTCACTTTGACGACTCCAGCTCGTAGTACGGGTTGTAGATGACCTTGCGGTCGTCGCGCACCGCGATCCGTCCCCGGGCCGTCAGGTGCCGCCCGGGCTCGATGCCGACGATGTGCCGCCGCCCGAGCCAGACCAGGGTCACGACGTCACTGCCGTCGTAGAGATCCGCTTCCAACGCCGGCAGGTTCGTCCGGGGGGTGTAGACGACGGTACGCAGCCGGCCACTGACCGACACCACCTGCCCCCGCGCGCACTGCAGCACCGGCACCGCGCCGCAGCGGGCACTCTCCCGCTGTAGCTGCTGGGCCTCGATCTCGGCCTCGCTCGCGGTCAGCCGTCGCAACATCCGCCGCAGCGAACCCCGACCCTCGTCGGTGGTCATGAGCTCCGCGTCACCCTCTCCACGCCGGCCGGCTGGCACCGGAAGCCACCGCCCCCGGACGACAGCCGGGAGGGCACCCGTCAGCGTACGCCGCACCGCGCGCTCCCGGCGCGCCGGAAGCGCTCGTCCGGCCGGGCCGGGCGGCCCCTGGAGGCACCGGGCCGCCGAGGACGGCTCAGCGGCCTCCGGGCGCCGACGCGGCGTCGGCCGGCCCGGCGGCGGGGTCCGCCGTTGCGGCCTGCTCGCCCGCCTCGCGCGGCAACCGCAACGGCAGCGGCTCACGTACCGGTTTGGCCTCCACCCCCCGGTCGACGACCAGCCCGTCCAGACAGTGGGCCA
The DNA here is from genome assembly GCF_040660295.1 of Micromonospora sp. NPDC049891. Taxonomy (NCBI): domain Bacteria; kingdom Bacillati; phylum Actinomycetota; class Actinomycetes; order Micromonosporales; family Micromonosporaceae; genus Micromonospora; species Micromonospora sp. NPDC049891. The sequence continues at coordinate 25,366 of NZ_JBFAML010000033.1, read as the reverse complement.
GCGGACCGGCGGCGGCCGGGTCGGTGGCCGCGGCGCCCTGGTAGACCGCACGGACCATCCAGCGCGGTCCGTCGACGCCGACGAACCGCAGATCGGTCAGGCCGTCCTCGGTACGTACCCGGGCGTGCAGTTCCGTGCCGTACTCGCCGTCGACCTCCTGCGCGGCGGCGCCGTCGGCGAACAGCGACTGGCGGATCTCCTCGCGCACCTCGTCCCAGATCCCCTCGGAGCGCGGCGCGGCGAAGACACCGAGCTGGAGGGCGCTCTGGCCGTGCACCAGCACCACCTGCTGGACCACCCCCTGCTGGTCGGCCTGCACCCGCACCTCGACCTCGGGCACCGCCGGGATCTGCAGGCTGCCCAGGTCGAGCCGCTGCACCCCGTCCGGCGCCTCGGTGACGTCGTACGGTCCACGCGCCGGCTCCACCGGGGCCGCTGGGGCACCCTCGGCGGTGTCGGGCAGGTTCGTGGCCCGCTCGTCAAGGGCGTGCCGTCCCGCGGCCCGCTTTCGGGAGAAGATCACTGCGTCCAACCTCCGCTGTTCGCACTCACGGTGCCGTCTTTTCCGTTCGCGCCGTCCATGGCCGGCGGCGGTACCAGCCCGGCGTGACCGCCGGTGGAGCCGTGCCCACCGGTCCCGCGTCCGGACGCGGGCAGCTCGGCCACCGGCTGGAAGATCGCCCGTTCCACCCGCTGCACAACCAGCTGCGCGATCCGGTCGCCCCGGGAGATCTTCACCGACGCGGCCCGATCATGGTTGATCAGGTTGACCAGGATCTCACCCCGGTAGCCGGCGTCGACCGTACCGGGCGCGTTGAGCACCGTCACGCCGAGTCTGGCGGCGAGCCCCGATCGGGGATGGACCAGGCCCACGTACCCCTCGGGCAGCGCGATCGCCACGCCGGTCGGCACCAGCGCGCGACCACCGGGTGGCAGCTCCACGTCGGCGGCCGCCACCAGGTCGGCACCGGCGTCACCGGGATGGGCGTACGCCGGCACCGGCAGCTCGGGATCGAGCCGCCGGACCGGCACGGGCACCACGTCGGTCACGATGTCCCTCTTTCGTCCGTTCCGCTGGGGGTGACCCTGTCATCCTGCCCGGTACCCGGGGCTCGCCGCGCCGTACCCTGGCACGAGTGAGCCAGTCACCGTCACCTTCGTCCGTCTCGGCGCCTCCGGCGTACGCCGAGCGTCTGCGTCTGCCCTGGTGGTTGTGGCTGGCCGGGCTCGCGGCCGCCGCCGGACTCGCGGTGGAGGTGTGGATGGGCGCGCCCGGTGCGCGCGCCTGGCTGCCGTTCGCGGTGCTGCTGCCGGCCGCCGTCGCCGGGCTGGCGTGGCTGAGCCGGATCCGGGTCGCGGTGCGCGATGGCGAACTGCGGGTCGATGACGCCCGGCTGCCCGTCCGGTTCGTCGCCGACGCCGTCGCGCTGGACGCCGACGGTCGGCGTGAGGTGCTCGGTGTCGGTGCCGATCCGCTGGCGTTCGTCGTCCAGCGGCCGTGGATCCCCGGTGCCGTCCAGGTGGTCCTGAACGATCCGGCCGACCCCACGCCGTTCTGGGTGGTCAGCTCCCGGCATCCGGTCGAGCTGGCCGAAGCCCTGCTGGCGGCGCGGGACTCGGCGCGCTGATCCGACCCGCCACCCGTCGGGTTCAGGAGGAGCCGGGCAGGGCGGGTGGAGCGGGTGGCACGCCGGGCAGGCCGCGCCGCTGTCGGCGCAGGTCGGCGCGGAGCTGGTCGGCCAACGTGCGGGTGGCCCGCCGGTTCAGGTAGCTCGCCACCGCGGCTCCGGTCAGGAAGGGGCCCAACGTGGTGAGGTTACGGCCGAAACGCTTGAGCAGGGTGTCCCGCAGCTCGTTCCGGGCGGCCGTGCCCAGCACGGCACCCACGCCGACGCCGGGCATCATCGGATTGACCCCGCGCTGGCTGGCCCAGGCCTGCACCAACGCGATCGTCCGCTCGGTGCCACCGGCCGGCAGCGGTACGCCGTAGACCTCGTGCAGTTCACCTGTCAGCTTCAACTCCACCGCCACCACCGCCACCGTCTCGGCGGCGAGCAGTACCGGAGCGGACAGCAGGCTCGGGGTGACCGTCCACTGCACCGCCGAGGCGCCACCGCCGGCAGCGCCGACCCCGGCCGTCGCCCGGGACGCGTTGCGGACCAGCCGGTCGGCCAGTTCCTCGTCCGACAGCCCGGGAAAATGCCGACGCAGGGTGGCCAGGTCCCGCACCGGTACGTGGGGAGCGATCTCCGCGACCGTGTCCACCATCCAGCGCACCGCGGCCCTCGGCTTGAACAGGTCGCCGATCCCCCGGGCCCGGGCCTGCCCGACCAGCCGGGCGAGCAGCTGACGCCGTTTCGCCGGCTCGATCTCGTCGGCGGTCAGTGCCGCGACAGTCTTCCCCAGCTCGTCGGTGCCATCGTCGGCACCCTCGCTGTGCTCGCTCATGACCGCACCACGGCGCCGAGCCCGCCGATTCGCTCGCTCATGGCTAACGAGTCAACCAGGTCGGGCGGCGTGGCGCTCGCCGAGCCGGGCGGCGGCGACTCCACACGGGAGTCGCCGCCATGGTCGTGGACATCGCCCTGCGGTCAGACGCACTCTCGGCAGATCAGCTCGCCGTTCCGCTCCACCGCCAGCTGGCTGCGGTGGTGCACCAGGAAGCAACGGGCACAGCGGAACTCGTCCTGCTGCATCGGTAGCACCTTGACCGTCAGTTCCTCGTCGGCAAGGTCGGCGCCGGGCAACTCGAAGCTCTCAGCCACTTCGGCCTCGTCGACGTCCACGGCGCCCGACTGCGAGTCGACACGCCGGGCCTTGAGCTCTTCCAGGCTGTCCTCGCCGAGGTCGACCTCGTCGCGGCGCGGGGCGTCGTAGTCGGTGGCCATCGGTTTCACTCTCCCATTTCGATGTTGTCGCTTCCGGTTGTAACGCCGGACGACGCTGTTTCGGTTCCGCTGGCCGGCCACCGCTAGTGTCGGCCACCTGACCCGACGACCGCTCGGACCAGACCGCCAGAGGATCTCCCCGGCGAGCGCGGAACCCTACCCCCCCTTTGGGCGAGGCATGTATACCGCCCTCGTGGCTGAGATGTACGCCCCTGCACGGGAAGTTGTTCCCAATGTGACTCAGGCGACACGAAGATAGGGGTAGTACTACCCCGTTCTCCGGTGGCGCGCCGGCATGTCGGACTGTTTCCACGCGACGGTCGGACACCCGTTAACCTCAGCGGCGTACCCGACGGCCGACGGGACGGCCCGATCGCCGGCCGCTGCCACCCACCATTGCCCGGGAGTGCCCTGATGAGCTTTGCGCGAGTGCGAGCACTCGTTGTCGTCGGCCTGCTGGCGGTGGTCGCCCTGGTCTTCGTGGTCATGGCCCTGGTCAAGGACACCCAGGGTAACGCCGGTGTCGGCGAGGGTTGTCCCGACGACTGGCCGCGCGCCGACGTCACCCTGCGCGACCGCAAGGATGTCAAGGTCAACGTGGTGAACGGCACGGAACGCCCCGGTCTGGCCGCCGATGTCGGGAACTCCTTCCGCAACCGCGATTTCCAGGTGCAGAAGGAAACCACCCAGAAGAAGAAGATCGACGACGTGGCGGTCCTGCGCTACGGCCCGAAGGGGGTCGGCTCGGCGCACCTGCTGCGAGCGTACTTCCTCGGCGACGCCGAACTGGAGTACAACCCCAAGCGCGAGGACGACATCGTCGACGTGGTGCTGGGCAGCAGCTTCCAGCAGTTGGCCACCACCACCGAGGTCAACCAGTCACTCGGCGACCTCGGCGCCCCGGTCGCCCCGCCGGGCTCCTGCCCGGTGACTGTCGACGGCTGACGCCGAGCGGATTCCGGTCCGCCGGCTGACCGCCGGATCGCCGCACGGTCCCGCACCGGCCTGGCCGGGCACGCCCGGGCACCGTCAGGGGCCGCCGGAGGCGTCCAACGCGGCCAGGCGGTCGTGCAGCGCGTCGAACAGGGCCGGTGGGGCGGCGACGACCATCTCCGGCCCCGGGTCCAACCCCTTGAGCCCACCGACCCGCAGGCCGGCCTCGGTGGCCACCAGAGCTCCGGCGGCCTGGTCCCAGGCGGCCAGGCCCTTCTCGTAGTAGGCGTCGGCCCGCCCCTCGGCGACCATGCAGAGATCGACGGCGGCGGCGCCGAGGCGGCGGATGTCGCGGACGTGTGAGATCAGTTCGGTGAGCACCCGGGCCTGATGGACCCGGCGCGCGGAGTCGTAGCCGAAGCCGGTGACCACCAGCGCCTGACCTAGATCGGTCTCAACGGAGCAGCTCAGCCGCCGGCCCTCGCGCCAGGCACCACCGCCGAGCGTCGCGGTCCACTCCTCGCCGGTGTGGATGTTGCGCACCACACCCGCCACCACCTCGCCGTCCACCTCCGCGGCGATCGACACGGCGCAGTGCGTCAGGCCGTACAGGTAGTTGACGGTGCCGTCGATCGGGTCGACGATCCACCGCACCCGGGGCCGGGGGCCGCCGCCGTTCGCCGCGGCGCCGTACTCCTCGCCCAGCACGGCGTCCTCCGGCCGCAGCCGGCGCAGTTCGGCGGTGATCTGGCGCTCCACCTCCCGGTCGGCCGCGGTCACCACGTCAGTGACGGTGCTCTTGGTCGCCGCGACCGAGACGCCCTCGGTGCGCATCCGGTACGCGGTGGCCGCCGCACCCCGGGCCACCTCGATCGCGATCTCCAGCAGTTGCGGTGGCGATGGCGCCGAGCGCTCCATCATCCGTCCCCTTCCCGCACGGCCAGGTATCCGGCTTCCGCACGGGTATCATCCTTACAAAGTCCAAAAGCGCACCGAATCGGCGGTCCCGACCGCCGATCAGCCGTGCGGCGCAGGATGATCGCCGCAGACGGCGTTACAATTCACCCCTGCCCACGCGCCACGGACCGCCCGACACCCGGCCGGCCCGGGACACGGGGGTTCCTCAACCACATCGCCCGCCGCGGTGCCCCACGCTGCGTCGGACGAACCCGGCCGTGCTCGCTCTTCGCCTCCGGAAGGTCATTCGTGACAGAACCCCGCCAGACCGGCGCCGACGTTCGCTCGCTCACCGACACCCTGATCGCCCACGCGCAGAGCGCCGGCGGCCAGCTCACGTCGGCCCAGCTCGCGCGCACCGTCGAGTCCGCCGAGGTGACTCCGGCCCAGGCCAAGAAGATCCTACGGGCGCTCTCCGAGGCCGGGGTGACCGTCGTGGTCGACGGCTCGGCCAGCACCCGCCGACGGGTCGCCGCCGCCCGGTCCGCCACCCCGGCGTCCCGGGCCACCACCGCCAAGACCACCAAGAAGGCGGCCGCGCCCGCCCCGAAGCAGGCGCCTGCGGCCGAGGAGGCACCGGCACCGGCGCCGCGGAAGGCGACCTCGCGCAAGGCGGCCGGCACCACTGCGGAGGTGGCCGCCAAGGCCGCCGCCCCGGCCAAGAAGTCCACCCGGGCCACCAAGGCCACCGTGGCCGCTGCCGCAGGCGCGAAACCGGGCAAGGTGGGCGAGGGCGAGGCCGCCGAGGGTGAGGTCAACCCCGAGGAGCTGGCCGCCGAGATCGAGGACGTGGTGGTCGAGGAGCCGGCGGAGCTGGCCCGGGCCGCCGCGACCGACGCGGCGAACTCCGCCACCGACAACGACTTCGAGTGGGACGACGAGGAGTCCGAGGCGCTCAAGCAGGCGCGCCGGGACGCCGAGCTGACCGCCTCGGCGGACTCGGTCCGGGCGTATCTCAAGCAGATCGGCAAGGTCCCGCTGCTCAACGCCGAGCAGGAGGTGGAGCTGGCCAAGCGGATCGAGGCCGGGCTCTACGCCGCCGAGCGGCTGCGGGCCGCCGACGAGGGCGAGGAGAAGCTCGCCCGGGACATGCAGCGAGACCTGCTGTGGATCTCCCGGGACGGCGAGCGGGCCAAGAACCACCTGCTGGAGGCGAACCTCCGCCTGGTCGTGTCGTTGGCCAAGCGGTACACCGGCCGTGGCATGGCCTTCCTCGACCTCATCCAGGAAGGCAACCTCGGCCTCATCCGCGCCGTCGAGAAGTTCGACTACACCAAGGGCTACAAGTTCTCCACCTACGCCACCTGGTGGATCCGCCAGGCCATCACCCGCGCCATGGCCGACCAGGCCCGCACCATCCGCATCCCGGTCCACATGGTCGAAGTGATCAACAAGCTGGGCCGGATTCAGCGCGAGCTGCTCCAGGATCTGGGCCGTGAGCCCACGCCTGAGGAACTCGCCAAGGAGATGGACATCACACCGGAGAAGGTGCTGGAGATCCAGCAGTACGCCCGGGAGCCCATCTCGCTCGACCAGACCATCGGTGACGAGGGCGACAGCCAGCTCGGTGACTTCATCGAGGACTCGGAGGCGGTGGTCGCCGTCGACGCGGTCTCCTTCTCCCTGCTCCAGGACCAGCTCCAGCAGGTGCTGCAGACGTTGTCCGAGCGTGAGGCGGGTGTGGTACGTCTGCGGTTCGGGCTGACCGACGGCCAGCCGCGTACCCTGGACGAGATCGGTCAGGTCTACGGCGTGACCCGCGAGCGGATCCGGCAGATCGAGTCCAAGACGATGTCCAAGCTCCGGCATCCTTCCCGTTCCCAGGTGCTCCGCGACTACCTCGACTGATCAGGATCCGTCAACTGATCGTGCCCGTTTGACCACCTGGCGTACAACGTCGGATGGTGATCAGGTGGTTGCACGATTGTGATCGTTGACGTGGCACCCTTGGTGCACGGCACACTGTCCGTGCCATGTGTGACCTCGGTCCCCCGCGGGCACACAGGGAAGGCGAGGCCCGGCAAGGGTGTTGCACGATAGGTGACCAAGACCGAAGAGAGTGTTCATCGGTGACGACCAGAGGAGGAAGGCGATGACCCCGACCCTCACGCCGCCGCCCGAGACGGTGAGCCCCCCGGCCGCCGATGAACGGTGCGACCGCTGCAATGCCGCCGGCAAGCTCCGGATCACCCTGTCGGGTGGCAGTGAGCTGGTGTTCTGTGGGCACCACGCCAACAAGTACGCCGAGGATCTCGTCAAGATCACGGTGCGGTACGCGACGGACCCGGAGTTCACCTGGCGCGGCGCTGACCTGATGGCCAACTGAGGGCTCAGCAAACCCGACATAAGCCGGCCGGAGACATCCCAAGGATGTCTCCGGCCGGCTTTTCGCATCCCACCCACCCGCGCATCGCCCACCCGCGTTGATCAAGAAGTTTGCGTCACCGTCGACGCCGTGTCGTGACGCAAACTTCTTGATCAAGGCGCCGGTGAGGTGGGTGGGATGGGTGGGGAGGCCGGGGTGGGTCAGAGGGTTTGGACGGTGGCTATGCGTTCTTCGAGTTGCTCGATGGTGGCCTGGGCGCTGGGGGGACCACCGCAGAGGCGGCGCAACTCGGCGTGGATCTTGCCGTGGGGCTGGCCGGTGCGATGGTGCTGGGCGGCGACCAGGGCGTTGAGCTGACGACGCAGTGCCACCCGGCGCTGGGCGGCGCTCATCGGTGCCGCCGGAGCGGACTCGGGCGCTGCGGATTCCGTCCGCCGCTCGGTCGCCCGACGCCGCTGGGCGGCGAGCTGATCGGCCTGCCGCTTGGCGAGCAGCGACGCCACCTGTTCCGAGGTGAGCAGCCCGGGCAGGCCCAGGTACTCCTCCTCCTCGGGGGTGCCGGCCTGGGCCGCCGTACCGAACGAGGCGCCGTCGAATATCACCTGATCCAGTTCGGCGGTGGCGGACAGCGCGGCGAAGCGCTTCTCCAGTTCGCCGCTGGCCTGCTCATCGCGTTGAGCCCGGTCGAGCAGGTCGTCGTCGAAGCCCTCGCGGTCCTTGGGCTTACCGAGCACGTGGTCCCGCTCGGCCTCCATCTCGCTGGCCAGCCCGAGCAGGTGCGGCACGCTGGGCAGGAAGACCGACGCGGTCTCCCCCGGGCGTCGGGCCCGGACGAAGCGCCCGATCGCCTGCGCGAAATACAGCGGGGTGCTGGCACTTGTCGCGTACACACCGACGGCCAGCCGGGGGATGTCCACGCCTTCGGACACCATCCGCACCGCGACCAGCCAGCGTTGCTCAGACGCCGCGAACGTCGCGATCCGGGCCGAGGCGCCCACGTCGTCGGAGAGCACGACAGCCGCCCTCTCCCCCGTCACCTGCTCGATGAGTTTGGCGTACGAGCGGGCCGCCTGCTGGTCGCTGGCGATGACCAGGCCGCCCGCGTCCGGCATGCCGGCCTCCCGCAACACGGTCAGCCGGGCGTCGGCCGCCCGCAGCACCTGGGGCATCCAGTCGCCAGCCGGGTCCAGGGCGGTACGCCAGGCCTGGGCGACGAGATCCTGGGTCATCGGCTCACCCAGTCGGGCCGCCAGTTCCTCCCCGGCGTTTGTCCGCCACCGGGTCTCCCCCGAGTACGCCAGGAACAGCACCGGGCGCACCACGCCGTCGCGCAGCGCGTCGCTGTAGCCGTACACCGAGTCGGCCCGGGAGCGCAGCAGGCCGTCGCCGCCCCGCTCGTAGCTGACGAACGGGATGGGGTTGTCGTCGGACCGGAACGGCGTACCGGTCAGCATCAGCCGGCGGACGGCGGGCTCGAAGGCCGCCTTCACCCCGTCACCCCAGGTACGCGAGTCACCGGCGTGGTGGATCTCGTCGAGGATGACCAGGGTCCGTCGGGTCATGGTTCGCCGCCGGTGCACCTGTGGCGCCATTCCGACCTGCGCGTAGGTCACCACGGCACCGTGGAAGTCCGCCGAGGAGTGCAGGTCGGCGTTGCGGAACGCGGCGTCGAGCTGGATGCCCACCCGGGCCGCGGCATCCGCCCACTGCGTCTTCAGGTGCTCGGTCGGCGCGACCACGGTGACCGCCTCGACGCTGCCGTCGGCGAGCAGCTCGGCGGCGATCCGCAGGGCGAATGTGGTCTTGCCGGCCCCCGGTGTGGCGACCGCCGTGAAGTCCTCGCCGCGACGGCGCAGGTACTCCACCAGAGCCTTGCGCTGCCAGGCACGCAGGGGCGGAAACGTCTCGAGCGCCGGCGTCCGGACTGCCACGCGTTCGCTCCTCTCCGGCCGCACGGGGATGTCCCGGCCGCAGGCCGGCGGACCCGGGCCGAGGGGCACGGCGGTAACCCCACGAAAATGCCTCCGCGCAGCCGAGCCGCGAAGGCCGACTCAGCATAACCAGGCCCCGCTGTGGTGCCCACGCGACGCCACACCTGTCACAGTGGTGCCGTTCGCCACTGGCGGCTCACTCCGGCGGCGGTCCCGACAGGCCGGTGCGCGGCGGCCGCAGCGTCGCCACCGGCGCCGACCAGCGCCGTCGCAGGGCCACCAGGCGTACGCCGAAGACCAGCACGACGGCGGCGGTGAGCGGGATCGGCCCGGTGTGGCCGAGGCTGTTCAGCAGCACCACCACCACCGAACCGACGAGCGACGCGACGGCGTATATCTCCCGCCGCAGTACCACCGGGATCTCACCGGTGAGCAGGTCGCGGACGAGTCCACCACCGATCGCGGTGATCATGCCGATCAGGCAGGCGCCGACCGCCGGGACCTGGGCGTCGAGAGCCTTGAGGGTGCCGGCGACGGTGAACAGGCCGAGCCCGGCCGCATCCAGCACCAGGACGGTGGTACGCAGCCGGGCGAACTGCGGATGCAGCCAGAAGATCGCCGCGGCGGTCACGGCTGCGGTGCCCGCGTAGCGCCAGTCGGCGAAGGCAAGCGGTGGGACCTCGTCGATGACCAGGTCCCGGACGATTCCGCCGCCGAGGGCGGCGACGAAGCCGACGAAGACCACGCCGAAGAGGTCGAGCCGTTTGGCCACCGCCGCGGAGGCACCCGAGGCGGCGAAGACCGCGACTCCGGCCAGGTCAGCCAGGAGCAGGGCGGTGGAGGTGGTCACCGCCGCAGGTTACGCGGCCCGCCGCGTGGGCCGGAGGCTTCACTCGCGGTACGAGTCGTAGATCTCCTTGCACTTCGGGCAGACCGGCGAACCCGGTTTGGGCGTCTTCGTCACCGGAAACTTTTCCCCGCACAGCGCCACGACGAAGGTGCCCATGACGGCACTTTCGGCGATCTTTTCCTTCCGGACGTAATGGAACATCTCCGGACCGGTGTCGGCGTCCTTGAGCTCGGGACGTTCGAGGACCTGTGTATTCACGTCTGCACCTCCAACCGACAAGTCTGGCAGGTCACCCTCACCCGGTCCACCTGAGGTGGCCCGGGTGGCGGGCGTACGGTGAGCGATTGTGACCGACTTTCACCTTCGCTACGGCACCGAGGTGGCCCGGGCACTGCGCGAGCAGGGTCCCGTGGTCGCTCTGGAGAGCACAATCGTCTCGCACGGCCTGCCCCGGCCGGACAATCTCCGGGTGGCCCGGGAGATCGAACAGGCCGTCCGGGACGCCGGCGCGGTGCCGGCCACCATCGGCATGGTCGGCGGCGAACTCGTGGTGGGGCTCGACGACGCCGAGCTGACCCGGCTGGCCACCGCCGACGGCGTGACCAAACTCTCCGTACGCGATCTCGCGGTGGCCGCCGCGACCGGCGCGGACGGTGCGACCACCGTGGCCGCGACGAGTGCCGTGGCGGCCGCGGCGGGCATCGCCGTGTTCGCCACCGGTGGGCTGGGCGGGGTGCACCGTGAGGCGGCGCAGACCTTCGACGAGTCGGCGGACCTGGTCACCCTGGCCCGTACGCCTATCGCTGTGGTCTGTGCCGGGGTGAAGTCGATCCTCGACGTGGGCGCCACCCTGGAGCGACTGGAGACCCTCGGGGTGGCCGTGGTCGGCTACCGGACCCGCCGGTTCCCGGGTTTCTTCATCACCGACGGCGGTTTCGACCTGGACTGGTCGGTCGACTCCCCGGAGCTGGTGGCCGACGTGCTGGCCGCCCGCGAGCAGCACCGCGCACACCATGGCGGGCTGATCGTCGCCAACCCGCTACCCACCGACGAGCAGCTCGACCCGGGCCTGCACGACCGTACGCTCACCGAGGGTCTTGCCCGGTTGGAACGCGACGGGGTGACCGGCAAGGCCGTCACGCCGTACCTGCTGGCCCATTTCCACTCCGCGACGGAGGGTGCCAGCCTGGCGGTCAACGTCCGGATCATCCTGCGCAACGCCGAGCTGGCCGCCCGGATCGCGGTCGCGGCCGCCCAGCGCCGGGCCGACGCGTCGGCGTGACCGGGGTGACCGGGAACGGCGGCGGGCCGGTCGGGCCGGGGCGGGGCCACACCGGCCGGGTCCTGGTCGTCGGTGACGTGGTCACGGACGTGGTGGCGGTGCTCTCCGGCCCGTTGGCGCCCGGCTCCGACACCCCGGCGACCATCAGGTCCACCGGGGGTGGGCAGGCGGCCAACACCGCTTCCTGGCTGGCCGCTCAGGGCGTACCGGTGACCCTGGTGGGGGCGGTCGGTGACGATGGCGCCGGGCGTGACCGGGTGGCGGAGCTGACGGCTGCCCGGGTCGACTGCGCGGTGGAACGGATCGCCGGGTCCGCCACCGGCACGGTGATCGTGCTGACGGCCGGTGACGAGCGCACGATGGTCACCGAACGCGGAGCGAACGTACGGCTGCGTCCCGGGCACGTGGACGCGGCGCTGGCCGGTACGCCGGACGCGACACACCTGCACCTGTCCGGGTACACCCTGCTGGACGCGGACTCCCGACCGGCCGGTCTGCGGGCCCTGGCCGGCGCGCGCGAGCGCGGTCTCACCACAAGCGTCGACGCGGCCTCGGCGGCACCGCTGCGGGCGGCCGGTACGGCGGCCTTCCTGGACTGGGTACGTGAGGTCGACCTGCTGCTGGTAAACGTCGACGAGGCCACGGTGCTGGCCGGCGGGCTCGAACCGGCGGCGCAGGGCAGGGCGCTTGTCGCCGCCGCTCGCCGCGTGGTGGTCAAGCGCGGCGGTGCCGGCGCGGTCTGGGTCGACCGGGACGCCACCATCGTCACCTCACCGGCGCATCGGGTGACGGTGCGGGACGTGACCGGGGCGGGTGACGCCTTCGCGGCGGGTCTGCTGGCCGCCTGGCTGGCCGGTGCGAAGCCCGACGCCGCCCTGGCCCGGGCGTCCGATCTCGGTGCCGCGGCGGTGGCGCAGGTCGGTGCCCGACCGGCCGGTTGAGCCGCGCCGGGGCGGATCAGGGCTCGGCGTCGATGATCTTGTGCGGCCGCTCCTCGGCGGCGAGGCTCATCGGGGGCGGTGCCGCCTCGGTGGCCGAACGCGAAGAGAAGCGGTTGGCGAGGCGGTGGCGCTCCTTGGGCGGCCGGTCGTTGGCCAGCAGCACCGCGAGCCACGGGATCAGCACCATGCCCAGCGCGACCAGGGGCAGCCAGAGCCAGAGCAGGGGTGCCCGCACGCCGACCAGGACCGCGCCGACGATCACGCAGGCGACGCGGATGCCCATCATCACGACGTAACGCCGCTGCCGGCTGGTCAGTTGATCATCCTGGCTGCGTGAGGCGTCGGTGATGAGGATCGGCTGGTACGCCTGACGCTTCACCGTGGTACCTCCTCCGGAGGGGTCGCACTCCATCCTGTCACCCTGACCGGGCGAGCGACGAGGATCGTGACCGCCGATATTCGTGTTACGCCCGTGGTACGCTCACCCGTGTGGGCAGCAGGTTCAGCTTCACCGACGAGGCGCTGGCCAATCTGCGGGTCTACGACGTCACGCCGAGGGAAGTCTGGGAGGCGCTGCACAGCGGCCGGCGGGTGATCCGCCACCTCGGCGACGACGTGATGGTGGTCTACGCCACCACGACCCACGGACGCCGGGTGGCCGTGCTGCTGGCCGAGGCCGACGGCGCCGACAACGACTGGGACGTCCTCTCCGCCCGCGAGCTGAGCGACGTCGAGACCAAACGCTACGACGAGGCCGTGCGGAGATCTCCGGAGACGAGGAGGCGGTGACGATGAACCGTCACGACGCGACCAAGCAGTTCCACGGCGGCGGCGACCGGATCGCCGATCTGATCGACGAGAGCCAGGCGGTGGAGCTGCCCGCCCCCGACACCGAGACACCGATGGTCAGCCGGTCGGTCCGGCTGCCCCTGGAGACGTACGAACGGGTCCGGGCCGCCGCCGACGCCCGGGGCATCGGCGTGACGACCCTGATGCGGCAGTGGATCGAGGCGGGCCTGGCCGACCTGGACGACTCCGCGACCGTCTCGCTGGCCGACGTCCGGCGGGCCATCGCCTCCCTCGCCCATCCGCACGCCGCCTGAGCGGGCCACCGACCCCGCACGCTGCCTGAGCGGGCCACCGACCCCGCGCGCCACCAGCGTGGACCGGCAACCCCGCAGGTGGTGAACGCGGTCCGGCGCACCCGCAACTGAATCCCCGGGCGGGCGCGGAGCACGCGGGTCAGGTCGGGAAGTCGCCGCGACGGGGGTCCACCCGGCCCAACGGAGACGCCGACGGCTCCATGGGCTGGTGCCGGGCACGCAACCCGTCCACGACGGCCACCACCGTCAACCCGCCGGCGACCACGGACAGCGCCAGCATCGGCGTACCGAGCAGGAGCAGCGGCGCGGACCCGGCCAACGCCAGCATCATCAGCAGCCGGCGGTGGGCGATCCGGGCGAAGATCTCGTACTCGAAACGGGCCCGCCCCAGCAGGAACAGGGCCGGGCCGCCGACAACGAAGAACAGCCATGCCGGCTCGACCCGGTCGAACGGCTTAACGATGACCAACTCGTAACCCACTCCGGTGAGCAGTACGCCGAGCACCATGACCAGGTGCGTGGTGGAGGTGGACACGCCGAGTCGACCCGGCGACCGAGCCATCCGCAGCGCCTCGACGAGCAGGTGCCCGGCCCGGTAGAAGTAGATCCGCCAGAGCAGTGCGGTGGTGAAGACGGAAACGGTGAAGGCCGCCGCGGCCAGCCGTCCGAACCCCTCGCCGCTGTAGGTGATCCCGATCACCAGGATCGTCTCGCCGAGCGCGATGAGAAATATCTGCTGGTAGCGCTCCGCCATGTGCTCGCCGGTGATCAGCCAGGCCGAGACCGGTGCCCGCCCCAGACCGGGTACCGGCCAACCCAGCAGGTAACCGGCCATGTCGATGGTGATGGCCAGCGCCCACAGCCCGAACCGCAGTTCATCCGGCCCGAGCGCACCGGCCAGCCAGAACACCCCCGCCAGCGCCGCCCAGGCGGCCAGCCGCCAGGGCACGGTACGACGCGGATGTCGCCCCAGCACTGCGGCGATCAGCAGCGGGCGGCCGATCACCGACGCCAGGTAGGCCACGACGAACGGCAGCGCGCGCTCCTCGAACGCCCGGGGCAGGGTGACGGCCATCACCAGGCTGCCGAACATCGTCCCGACCACGACGAACTGGATCGTCAAGGCGTCCGGCTCGTACCTGCTGGTGACCCAGGTCATCAACGTCCAGACGTGCCACAGGGCGAGGAACAGGATCAGGGCCTCCAGGAAGCCCATCACGGTCAGCCCGTGCTCGATCTCGTCGATCAAGCGCACCGACACCCGGGTCAACGCGAAGACGAAGGCCAGATCGAAGAAGAGCTCCAGGAAGGTGGCCCGGGACGATCCGGTGATCCCACGCAGCAGCGCGCCGCCCCGCTGCGCCATCGCCGCCCCCTGCCATCGTCGGAGGCGGCCCGGTCAGTCGCCGCGCGCGCTCGCCTTCGCCGCCGCCTTCATCTGCTGTTTGTACTCCCGAACCAGGCGCAGTGACTCGCCATCGGTGACATCGGCGACGGACCGGTGGGCATCCGGATCGCCGTAGTCACCGGCCGCCTCCCGCCAACCCGGCGGCCGCACCGCGAACCGCTTGCCGAGCAGCGCGAGGAAGATCTGGGCCTTCTGCCGGCCGAAGCCGGGCAGGGCGGTGATCCGCCCGAGCAGTTCGCGGCCGTCGGCCGGGTCCGCCCAGAGCCGGGCGGCATCGCCGTCGTAGCGCTCGACAAGCACCCGGCAAACCTCCTGCACCCGGGCCGCCATCGCCTTGGGAAACCGGTGCAACGCGGGCGGCCGGGCGAAGATCGCCACCAGCGCCTCCGGATCGAACCCGGCCAGTTCCCGGGCGTCCAGGTCGTGTCCGAGCCGCTGGGCCAGCACATACGGCGAGGAGAACGCCTTCTCCATCGAGACCTGCTGGTCGAGCACCATGCCGATCAGCAAGGCCAACGGATCGCGGGCCAGCAGGCGGTTCGCCTCCGGGTCAATAGGCAGTGCGAGCGTCATGCCCTCATCCTGCCTGTCCGTCGGGGGTTGACAGTGATCCGCCACCCACCCGATGCACAAGTGAGGTTAGGCTGTGCTAACTTCCCTCCGGTCGTCCAGACCGGAAGAGGGGTTCACCGTGCCAAGCACCCGCCGCGCCACCAGCGCGCTACTCACCGCCAGCCTGCTCGTCCTCGGCCTGGCCGCCTGTGGATCCGGCGGAGAGGACGAAGCCGGTTCCGGCGATCAGGGCGACAAGCAGATCACCGTCTACAGCGGGCGCAGTGAGCAGTTGGTCAAGCCGTTGCTGGAGAAGTTCACCGCGCAGACCGGCATCTCCGTACAGCCCCGGTACGCCAGCACCGCGCAGCTCGCCGCCCAGTTGGTCGAGGAGGGCGACAAGTCCCCGGCCGACGTGTTCTTCGCTCAGGACGCCGGTGCCCTCGGCACCGTCGCCAAGCGCGGCATGTTCAGCACGCTGCCCGAGGCGACCACGTCACAGGTGCCGCAGAACTACCGGGCCGGCACCGGCCAATGGGTCGGCGTGAGCGCGCGGGCGCGGGTCCTGATCTACAACCCGGACCTGGTCGCGGCCGACCAGTTGCCGAAGTCCGTATTCGACCTGGCCGATCCGGCCTGGAAGGGGAAGGTCGCCCTGGCTCCGACGAACGCCTCGTTCCAGGCGTTCGTCACCGCGATCCGGGTGCAGCACGGTGACGCCCGGGCCGAGGAGTTCCTGGCCGGGCTCCAGGCCAACGACCCGCAGATCCGCGACGGCAACGGCAAGATCGTCGAAGACGTGAACAGCGGCACCGTCGCGGTCGGCCTGGTCAACCACTACTACCTCGGGGAAATCGCCAAGGAACAGGGCACCACCCCGGAAGCGCTCAAGGCCAAGCTGCACTTCTTCCCCGGCGGTGACACCGGCGCCCTGGTGAACGTGGCCGGCGTGGGCGTGCTCAACCGTGCCGCCAACGACCCGGACGTGCAGCGGTTCGTGGACTTCCTGCTCGGTCAGGAGTCGCAGGCCTACTTCGCCGAGCAGACGTTCGAGTACCCGGTCATCGGCGGCGTGCCGGGACCGGCGTACGTGCCGCCGCTGGCCGACCTGTCGGTGCCCGAGGTCGACCTGAACGACCTGGACACGCTGGACGCCACCGTCACCATGATCAAGAATTCGGGGCTGGTCCCCTGACCGCTCCGCCGACCACCGCAGGGCCGCCCGCCACCGGGACGGCCCTGTCGGTCGTCTCCGGCCGGCTGCGGAAACTGGCCCCCCGCCCGGCGCTGCTGGCCGCCTCCACCGCTGCGGTGGCCGTCGCCCTGATCCCGCTTGTCTATCTCGCGGTACGCACCGCGGAGGCCGGTGCGGACCGGATCGCCGCTGAACTCTGGACCGAACGGGTCGGTCTGCTCGCCCTGCGCAGCCTGGGCCTGGCCAGTGTGGTCACCGTCGCCTGCGTCCTGCTCGGTGTCGGCACCGCCTTCCTGGTCACTCGCACCGATCTTCCCGCGCGGCGACTCTTCGCCGTGCTGGCGGCGCTGCCGCTGGCGGTCCCCACCTACATCGCCGCCTTCGCCTGGGTCTCGACAGCGCCCCGTCTGGAGGGCTTCTGGCCGGCGGCCCTGGTGCTCACGCTCTGCTCCTACCCGTACGTGCTGCTGCCGGTGGCAGCCGCGCTGCGCGGTGCGGACCCGGCCCAGGAGGAGGTCTCCCGGTCGCTGGGGCGCAGCGGCTGGCGTACCTTCACCGCCGTCACGTTGCGGCAGGTCCGGCCGGCCACCGCCGCCGGGGCGTTGCTTGTCGCGCTCTACGTGCTCTCCGACTTCGGCGCGGTCTCGATCCTGCGTGCGGAGACCTTCACCCGGGCCATCTTCGTCTCCTTCGACCTGGGCTTCGATCGCACCGGAGCGCTCGTACTCTCCAGCGTGCTTGTCGCGCTGACCGTGCTGCTGCTGGGCGGCGAGACCACCACCCGCCGTCGCGGTGCCCGGTACGCGCGGCTTTCCGGCGCGCGCCGTCCAGCGTCCCGGCTGTCGCTCGGTCCGGCCCGCTGGCCGGCCATGGCAGCCCTGGTAGTTGTCGCCGTACTGGCGCTCGGTGTGCCGGCGGCCAGCCTGGGGCGGCGACTCGCCGCCGGCACGTCCCGTCCGGGGGCGTTGCCCGAGGTGCTCACCGCCGCCGGGAACTCCCTGACCGTGTCGCTGGCCGGTGCTGCGTTGACCATGCTGCTGGCACTGCCCCTCGGCCTGCTCGCGGCCCGTGCGCCGGGCCCACTGACGACCGCACTGGACCGGTTGGCGTACCTCGGTCACGCGCTGCCCGGTGTGGTCATCGGGCTCTCTCTGATCTTCTTCGGCATCAACGTGGCGTACCCGCTCTATCAGACGCGGTGGTTGCTGGCCCTGGCGTACGCCACGCTGTTCCTGCCACTTGCGGTCGGAGCGGTGGCCAGCGCCGCCGCCCAGTCCCCCGCCCGGCTGGAGGAGGTGGCACGCTCCCTCGGTCGCGGGCCCTGGACGGTGCTGCGGACGGTGACCCTGCCGCTGATCCTGCCGGGCATCGGTGCAGGTGCGGCGCTTGTGTTTCTCACCGGTATGAAGGAGCTTCCGGCCACCCTGCTGCTGCGTCCCACCGGGACGGACACCCTGGCGACCGAGTTGTGGACCAGCACGGCCGTCGGTGCGTACGCCGCAGCGGCACCCTATGCCGTGTTGCTGGTGGTGATCTCGGCCCTGCCCACCTGGCTGCTGGTCGCCCGCAGCGGGCTGCTCGACAAGGAGAAGCGCGCATGAGTGAACGTCGGCGAACGAGTCATCGACACGGCGCGCTGGTGCCTCAGGCCGGCGCGAGGCGGAGCGGAGAGTCGGCATGAGCGAGGTCGTGGTCAGTGGTGTGATCAAGCGGTACGGCCGGGTGACCGCCCTCGCCGGGGTGGACCTCCGCGTACCGTCGGGCCGGTTGACCGCTGTGCTCGGGCCGTCCGGCTGCGGCAAGACCACCCTGCTGCGCTGCCTGGCCGGTTTCGAGCGGCTGGACGCCGGGGAAATCCGCATCGACGGCGCCCTGGTGGCGGGCGGCGGGCGACACCTACCGACGCACCGGCGCAACATCGCGGTGGTGCCCCAGGAGGGTGCCCTCTTCCCGCACCTGAGCGTGGCGGACAACGTCGGCTACGGCCTTGACCGGGCGACTCGGCGTTCCGATCGGATCGCGGAGGTGCTGGCACTGGTCGGGCTGGCCGGGCTCGGCACCCGCATGCCGCATCAGCTCTCCGGCGGGCAGCAACAGCGGGTGGCGGTCGCCCGCGCCCTGGCACCCAGGCCGTCGGTGGTGCTGCTGGACGAGCCGTTCAGCGCCCTCGACGCGGGCCTGCGCGCCGGGCTGCGCCATGACGTCCGCGACGCGCTGCGGGCCGATGGCGCGACAGGCGTACTGGTCACCCACGACCAGGGCGAGGCACTGTCGGTGGCCGACCAGGTGGTGGTGCTCCGCGACGGGCGGGTGATACAGGCCGCCGCACCGGCCACGGTGTACCGCGAGCCGGCCAACCCCTGGGTGGCCGAATTCGTCGGCGACGCGGTGCTGCTGCCGGCAGACGTCGAGCAGGGTGTCGCGCGGACCGCGCTTGGCCTGGTGCCGGTCACCGGCGCCGTGCCCGACGGTCCGGTCACCGTGCTGGTACGCCCCGAGCAGGTCCGCCTCACGGCCGGTCCGGGCGGGGTCACCGCGACCGTCCTGCGACACGACTTCCACGGCCACGACGCACTTGTCGGTCTCGGGCTGACCGACGGTACCCGGATCACCGCCCGGGTCCTCGACGGCGACGCCACCGTGGCCCTGGGTGGCGAGGTGACGGTACGCGTGGACGGCGCGGCCCGGGCCTTCCCGGCCGATCCGTCGGTCGGCCGGCCGGTGCCCACCCCGGTGCGGCTGGCCGGCTGAGGCCACCGCACACCACGACGACGCGAAGCGGCCCGGCGGATCGATGTCGGTCCGCCGGGCCGGTTCACGTCAGGGCCAATTGAAGCCGGCTCGCGTCAGGGTCAGTTGACCACGAACAGGAGGCGGTTCGGGGAGCCGCTGCCCGGGCTGGTCACCACGCCGGTGGTGGCGTTGTTGATCAGGTAGCTCTTGACCTGGGCCGGGGAGTAGGACGGGTTGGCACCGAGCACGAGAGCGGCGGCGCCGGCCACGTGCGGCGAGGCCATCGAGGTGCCGCTGATCGTGTTGGTCGCGGTGTTGCTGGTGTGCCAGGTCGACGTGATGCTCGAACCCGGCGCGAAGATGTGCACGCAGGAACCGTAGTTGGAGAAGGACGAACGGGCGTCGGTGTTGGTGGTCGAGCCGACGGTGATCGCGGTCGAGGTGCGGGCCGGCGAGTAGTTGCAGGCGTTGGCGTTGGAGTTGCCCGCCGCGACCGCGTAGCTGACACCGGAGGCGATCGAGTTGGCGACCGCGTTGTCGATCGAGCTGCTGGCTCCGCCGCCGAGGCTCATGTTCGCCACGGCCGGCTTCACCGCGTTGGCGGTAACCCAGTTCACGCCGTTGACCACACTGGTGGTGGTGCCGCCGCCGGAGCAGTTGAGCACCTTCACCGCGACCAGGCGGACGCCCTTGGCCACACCGTGGGTCGAACCACCGACGGTGCCGGCGACGTGGGTGCCGTGGCCGTTGCAGTCGGTGTTGTTGCTGTCCACCGTGTTGGTGCCCCAGGTGGCCCGGCCGCCGAACTGGTTGTGGCTGGTCCGGATGCCGGTGTCGATGATGTACGCCCGCACGTTCGAGGCCGTGTTCGGGTAGGTGTAGGTGGTGCTCAGCGGCCGGTTCCGCTGGTCGATGCGGTCCAGGCCCCAGGTCGCGTTGGTCTGGGTCGCCTGGAGCGTGACCACCTGGTCCTGCTCCACGTAGGCCACCGCCGGGTTGGCCGCGAGCCGGGCCGCCTGAGTGGCGCTCATCTTGGCCGCGAAGCCGGTGAGCGCGGCGCTGTAGGTGTCGGAGACCTTGCCCCCGTACCGCTTGACCAGGGCGCTGGCCCGGTCCGGAACGGCGGCACGAGCCGTCGACGAACCGGCGGCACCGACGGCGTCGGTGCGCAGCACGACCAGGTAGCTGCCGCTTACCGCGTTCGACGCGCCGGCGCCACGGATCTCGCCGGTCGGTGCGGCGACCGCCGCGGTGGTGCCGGCCGCCGAGACGGCCGCCGCGGTGGCGACGACGGCGAGCGCCCGGATGAGCTGCCGTCGCGCGGTGGACCCTGAGGACATGGTGCCTCCCTTACCTGGGCGGCCGACCGGGCTTCTGGCCGGGCGGTCCGCACCCTGGACTGAGTTGGAGAGATGCTAGCGTCAGATCGATGAATATGACAGGGATGTCCATCGATTGATTTCCAATGTCACGGGCGGTGCTCTCCCGACCCGACCTCACCAGGCAGGATGACGGTGTGGACGGACACGACATGCTGCTCTCCCCCGCCGGCGTCGAAGCGCTGCGGACCGCGCTGACCCGGGCCGCCTTCACCGCGAACGGCATCGCCGCCCGGCTCGGCCCGCAGGCCACCGGCGGGGTGGCCCGCAACGACTTCCGGGCCGCGCTGCGGGCCACCGCCGACCGGGACCCACTCGCCACCCTGATCCGGGTGTTCATCTGCGAGCAGACCGAGCCGGAAGCCGCGGTCGCCGCCGCGCTGGCCCCGCTGCCGCTCAGCGACGCGCTCGCCGCGGGACTCGTCGAACGGCACGACGACGGACTGCGGATGGGCCTGGACCTGGAGCCGTACGGCGACGACTGGTGGGTCCTCGCGGACGTGCCGGCCAGTGCCCGCCCCGGCCATCCGCTGCACGCCGAGCACGTGCTCGGCATCGGCGGGGCGACGCAGACGATGATCGGCGCCGCCGTCCGGCGGCCGGTGGACAGCGCACTGGACCTGGGCACCGGTTCGGGCGTGCAGGCCCTGCACCTGGGCACCCACGCCCGGCGGGTGACCGCCACCGACGTGTCCCGGCGAGCGCTGCGCTTCGCCGCCACCACCGCCGCCCTCAACGGCCAGGACTGGGAACTGCTGCGTGGCGACATGGTGGCCCCGGTCGCCGGCCGACGGTTCGATCTCGTGGTGAGCAACCCGCCCTTCGTGGTCGGGCCGGGCACCACCACCCACGTCTACCGCGACTCCGGTCGGGTCGGCGACGCGATCGGCGCCGAGCTGGCCGCCGCCGCCCCGGGACTGCTCACCGAGGGCGGCACCATGCAGTACCTCGCCAACTGGGTGCACGTGACCGGTGAGGACTGGGGCGAGCGGGTGGCCGGCTGGTTCGCCGGCACCGGCCTGGACGCCTGGGTCATCCAGCGCGAGATCGCCGACCCGATGGCGTACGTCAACCTGTGGCTGACCGATGTCGGGGAGGCCGCCGACCCGCAGCGGATGGCCGACTGGCTCGACTGGTTCGACGCGCACAAGGTGGAGGCGATCGGTTTCGGCGTCGTCTCGCTGCGGCGGAGCGGGCACGACGACCCGGTGCTGCGGGTGGAGGACCTGCGCCAGCGGGTGCAGCCACCGATGGGCGATCGGATCGCGGACTGGTTCGACAGGCAGGACTGGCTGCGCGGACGCGACACCGACGGTCTGCTCGCCGCGCGGTACCGCGCCGCCGACGGCCTCCAACTGCGCCAGGAGGCGACGATGGGCTCCGACGGTTGGGCGGTGGACCGGCAGGTCCTCGCCATGCCCGACGGGCTGCGCTGGACCGAGGAGATCGACCCACTGGTGCTGGCTCTGGTCGGCGGGGCCGACGGGCGGTTGCCGCTGCGGGACCAGTTGGCGCTGCTCGCCGTCGCCCACGACGTGGCCGCCGAGGAGCTGGCCGAGGCGGCCGGGCCGATCGTGGCGCACCTGGTGGAGCGGGGCTTCATCGCGCCGGTGCAGCCGTGAGGCGCCCGATGCCGGCACCGTCGGCAAGCGTCCACACGCCGGTGGTCGCCTGATGCGGGCGGTGGTGCAGACCGTCGGCCGGGCCACCGTGACCGTCGACGGTGAGGTGGTCGGCGCGGTCGACGACGGGTTGCTGGTGCTGCTCGGGGTGACCCACACCGACACCCCGGAGACCGCCCGGACGATGGCCCGCAAGGTGCACGAGCTGCGCATCCTGGACGACGAGCGGTCGGCGGCGGAGATCGGCGCGCCGGTCCTCGTGGTCAGCCAGTTCACCCTCTACGGCGACGCCCGCAAGGGCCGCCGGCCGAGCTGGACCGCGGCCGCCCCGGCCGAGGTGGCGGAGCCGCTTGTCGAGGAGACGATCCGGGCACTGCGCCAGCGCGGCGCGACCGTCGCGACCGGCCGGTTCCGCGCGCACATGCTTGTGGAGAGCGTCAACGTCGGCCCCCGCACCATCCTCCTCGACCTTTAATGCAACCAGTGGTTGCACATCTGCGGGTCGCCCCATAGAGTCAGACGCAACCACAGGTTGCATGTCTGGAGAAGCGCATGGAGTACGGCAGCATCGAGCGGGAGATCCACGTCGACGCCACACCCGAAGTGGTCTACGAGGTCGTCACGGCGCCCGAACATCTGCGGCAGTGGTGGCCGGACGACGCGGATCTCGAGCCGGTCCCCGGCGCCACCGGGACGGTCTCCTTCGGCGACAACTCCACGCCGAACGTGCAGGTCGTGCCGCTCACCGTGGTGGAGGCCGACCCGCCCCGGCGCTTCTCGTTCCGGTGGGTGTACGACGACCTCGCCGCCCCGACGCCGACCAACTCGCTCCTGGTCACCTTCGAACTGGTCCCGTCCGGCGCGGGGACGCTGCTGCGGCTCACCGAGACGGGGTTCCGGGAGCGGGGCTGGGAAGCGGCCGTGCTCGAAGAGCACTACCGCGACCACGTCAGCGGCTGGGACTTCTTCCTGCCCCGTCTCGTCGGATACGTCGAGCGGTTGGTGTCGACCCGATGAGCGTCACCGTCGACGACGATCTCTGGTCCGCCGTCGGGGACCCGACCCGGCGGCGGATGCTCGACCTGCTGTTGAGTGAGGGCGGCGGCACGGCGACCACGCTGAGCGAGCAACTACCGGTCACCCGGCAGGCGGTCGCCAAACACCTGGGCGTGCTCGGCCGGGTCGGACTGGTCTACGGCACGCCGTCCGGCCGGGAACGGCGCTACGAGGTCGACGAGGCGCAACTCGCCCGTGCCGTCGCGCAACTGTCGTCGGTCGGCGCCACCTGGGACGCCCGGTTGCGTCGGATCAAGCGGATCGCCGAGGCGATCCAGCGCGGCCAGCAGAGCTGAACCCACCCGAACCTGCGTCGCCATGTCCGTGGCGGCGTGATCCATCCTGCCCGCATTCGGGCATCTTCAACAGAGACGAGGTATCACGATGCTGGACATCCTGCACCGGGTCGGCGTCACGTCGGCTCCCGAGGAGGTCTACGCGGCCCTGACCACTGTCGACGGGCTGGCGAACTGGTGGACGGAGCAGACGGACGGCGACGGAGACGTCGGCGGAGTGCTCCGGTTCCGGTTCATACCCGGCGGCTTCGACATGAAGGTCCTGGAAAGCCGGCCGGCCGAACTGGTGCTCTGGGAGGTCGTCGACGGTCCCGAGGAGTGGATCGGCACCCGGGTCCGGTTCGAGCTGAAGCGCGAGGACGACTTCACGATCGTGCTGTTCCGCCACGAAGGTTGGCGGGAGCCGGTGGAGTTCATGTATCACTGCAGCACCAAGTGGGCGATCTACCTGATGAGCCTCAAGAGGCTTGTCGAGACCGGTAAGGGTGAGCCCGCGCCGCACGACGTGCAGATCAGCAACTGGCACTGACGTACGGCGCGGGTCCGCGGAGTTCAGCCGAAGAGGCCGCGGCGTTGCAGCGACTGACGCAACCAGCCGTCGAGCTGGGCCGCCCAGTCCGTGTTGGCCGCCGAGGCGTGCTCGACGGCGAACCGGCCGAAGACGTCGCGGCCCTCGGTGAACAGCCCGCCCCGCTTGTCCAACTCCAGCACCACCTGCACCTGCCGGGGATCGGTGACGAAGGTGACCTCCAGCTGCTTCATCGCGCCGGCGTACTGCGGCGGCGGGTAGAACTCGATCTCCTGGTAGAACGGCAGCGTCTGGTGGACGCCGTAGATGTGCCCACGCTCCACGTCGGCCCGGGCGAATCGGAAACCGAGCCGCAGCAGCGCCTCCAGCAGGCGCTCCTGGGCCGGCAACGGGTGCACCGCCACCGCGTCCAGGTCACCCTTGTCGACGGCGCGGGCCACCTCCAGCTCGGTACGCAGACCCATGGTCATCCCGTGCAGGTGCTGCCCGTACAGCACGGTGAGCGGGGTCTCCCACGGCACCTCGAACCGGAACGGGACGTCGTAGCGCTGCCCCGCCTCCAGCCGGAACGGGCCGGTGACCTGCTGGCGCTGGAACTCCTGGTTGGTGGCGTACTCGTTGTCGCCGCTCTCCACCTCCACCCGGGTGAGCAGCCCCAGGGCCACGTAGGACACGTCGACCACGTGGTCGCCGCCGGTGACCGCGATGCTTCCCTCCAGGTGGCCGCCCGGCCGGCAGTTCGAGTTCGACAGCACCGTCTCCACCGACGGGCCACCGACTCCCATCGCCTGCATGAGCCGTTTGAAGACCACAATTGCCTCCGTCGTTCGATCGCCCGCATCCGGGCGGGTACGCCGGCCCGACGGCCGACCGCTGGCACGGTAACCGGCGCCGCCAAGCCGGGACGGCCGAACCGCCGGACCGCTGCGTGACCGACCGGCGACTCAGCGACGGTCGGTCACGCAGAGACTGTCGGTTCCCCGATCGCCTCACTCCCGTTTTACGCCCCGACCGCCAAGCTGTTTGTCACCGGCGGAACTGGCCGGCGGACACGGCACGGACGTGGACACGGGGAGAGACTGAGATGGCCCAGCAGATGACGGAGCACCGGACGCACGCCGGCACCGAGGCGGAGCACGGCGTCGACACCCTGACCGACCTGGACGCCACCGACGAGCGCGGCGTCTCCACCGACCTGGTCCGGGCATACCTCAACGGAATCGGTCGGACGAAGCTGCTCACCGCGGTACAGGAGGTGGACCTGGCGAAGCGGATCGAGGCCGGCCTGTTCGCCGAGGAGAAGCTCAGCACCTGCACCCCGGTCTCCGAAGAGCTGCGCGCCGACCTGGAACTGGTCGCGCGACAGGGCCGGGCCGCGAAGAACC